>JAILQO010000026.1 GCA_024698925.1 Bacteroidaceae bacterium
AAATCTGCAAATAAACAATACCCGAAACAAGAATCTGCAAAGATAAGCACAAACTTTAACACTTGAAAATAAGGGTGTTACGGGCTTATTTTTGCAGATTTTATTATTTTCTTTGTAGTGGCTTCACTTTCCCACGCAGAAATGAGAAAAGATGTTGTTGAGGGTATCCTGAGGCGTAATGGTGCCACCGGTGATATCGCCCAAGGCATCGAGCGTGAGGCGTAAGTCCTCAGCAATGAGATCGGAGGGTAGGGAAGAGGTGAGGCCGTCGAGTACGCGGGCAAGGCTGTCATGGGCACGGCAGAGGGCCTCGTAATGGCGGGCGCTGGTGACGATGACGTCGGAATCAGAGGTCTTGGGGGCCGCGTCGATAAGCTGTTGGCGAAGGGCATCAAGGCCGATACCGAATTTGGCTTGAAAGGTTTCCGTCTTGTTCTCGATGCGTATTACAGTCTGGTCATCTCGTAAGGGAACATCAGGGTAGGGCACGCCAGACTCTGTCATCATCAATACGATTTGTGCGCGCTGGACGGCGGCGATGGAGCGCTCGATACCGAGGTTCTCAATGGTATCGGACGTGTGGCGGATGCCAGCTGTGTCGATGAAGCGGAAGGTGATGCCGGCAAGTTGGATGGTGTCCTCAATGGCATCGCGTGTCGTGCCTTGAATATCGCTGACGATGGCACGTTCCTCGCCCACAAGGGCATTGAGGAGTGTTGACTTCCCCACGTTGGGCGCTCCGATAATGGCGACGGGGAGGCCGTTCTTCAGCGCATTACCAGTATGGAAGCTATCGGCCAATTGCTGCACGCGTGTGTCAATGGTTTGGGCTAACGAGCGAAGCTCGGAACGGTCTGCAAACTCCAACTCTTCATGGTCGGAGAAGTCCAGTTCCAGTTCCAAGAGGGACGTGAGGCGGAGTAGCTGGTCGCGTAGCTGTGCCAGTTGTGAGGAGAAATGCCCACGCAACTGACTCAAAGCAATGTCGTGAGTGGCTTTGTTGGATGATGCGATGAGGTCGGCAACAGCCTCTGCCTGACTGAGGTCGAGCTTCCCATTCATGTAGGCGCGCATCGTAAATTCGCCAGGTTTGGCTTGGCGCGCACAATGCTGAATAAGGGATTCTAACAGATGCTGTACAATATAGGCGCTGCCGTGACAACTGATTTCTGTGCTGTCCTCGCCGGTGTAGGAATGGGGCGCACGAAATACAGAGACAAGGACATCGTCAAGGACAACGCCTTTTTCATCTGCTACCTGACCGAAATGGATGGTATAGCCTTCGGCGTGATCAAGCGACTTGGAGAATATGGCATTGGTCACGGAAACCGCATCGCGACCGCTGACGCGAATGACGGCAATCGCTCCACCTGGCGGGGTCGCCAGCGCACAGATTGTATCGTTCATATTCTTTCGAGGACGAGACGGATGAGGCCGTCAATGGTGCCCTTGTAGCCCGTGTTGGCTTCGCCGGCAAGTCGGTTGGCGATGACCATGCAACAGGTCATGGCGCGGTGCCCCATGAGGCGGGCGAGGCCTGCGAGGGCGGAGGACTCCATCTCGAAATTGGTAATCTTCCAGCCTTGATACTCAAAGGCTTCGACCTTCTTGTTCTGGTCGGGGTCGGCCAACGGAATACGCAACTCACGTCCTTGAGGACCGAAGAAACCGCCACAGGCAATCGTCACACCACGCACCATCTCCGTGCCTCCGACGCGCTCAATCAATTCCGCATTGGCATCTATGACATAGGGCGCGCATAGGAGCGGATTCCAATGCATATGCTGCTTGAAGGCCTCTTCGAAAGCGAGGTCACAGACATCATTGCGGCCTGCGTAGAAATTGAGAAGGCCGTCAAAGCCGATACTCTTGCATGAGGCAATATAGGTGCCGACGGGCGTATTGGGCTGCAGGCCTCCGCAGGTACCGATTCGAACGAGTTCGAGTGAGCGGAGCTGTTCTTTCTCCGTCCGAGTCTCAAAGTCGATATTAGCCAGAGCATCAAGTTCGTTCATGACGATATCGATATTGTCGCAGCCGATACCGGTAGAAACGACGCTGATGCGCTTGCCCTGGAACCAGCCCGTGATGGTATGGAACTCGCGACTCTGGATGTCGCATTCAAGGCGGTCGAAGTGAGCCGCAACGGTCTGCACGCGACCAGGATCGCCGACGAGAATTACTTTGTCCGCCAGCTGTTCGGGACGTACATGGAGGTGAAATACGGAACCGTCTTCATTGATAATCAGTTCGGAAGGTGCAAAAACTTTTTTCATAGCTTTTATGGATTAGATATTTCTGCGTTTCGGATATCTTTGGTGAGTTGGTGAAGCTCCTCGACTTGAGTCTCGAGCGCTTCTTCCAGTTTGCGTAGGGCAGGGGCTTGGCGCTGTCGCTCCTGTGCGTTGGCCTTTGCATAGCTGTCACGCATGCGCTGCAGCATCTCTGTATCTGTGGCCACATTCTTGGAGAGTTCTTGCCACTTGACAATCTTCTGGCGCGCTGTAGCGGAACGGAATTCGGTAGGATTGTGATAGGTGCGTTGGTCATCGACGATGAAGGTGAAGGACGTAGTCGCATGGGTCGTCGGACGTGCATTGCGCAGCTTGTTGAGGCGCTCCAACGCTTGCGGCACAGCGTTTTCCTTGTCATCCTTGGGCCAGCTGTCGCGAATGGACGTGAGGCGAGCCAGCGCTTGCAGTTCAGGCTCTGTCACCTCGTCACCATAGACTTGGCGGGTCTCGTTAGGGATGAAAACGTAAACGCAGACGGTGTCCTTCGGTTGGAAACGGTCGCTCACGAACCAGCCGAGCTGGCTCAACTCGTCAATAACCAGGAGGTAGTCGTTGGCTTTGGAGTTGAAGGGATAACCCACGTTCTCAGGCGTGAGAAAAGCTCCACCCTCACCATCGGCACGGGTGACAAAAATGTCATAGCCACCCATGCTCTCGTCGCCCGTAGCTGCAAAATAGAGCGTGATACCATCGGAGAGGAGGAAGGGGTAGTTTTCAACGTAGGATGTGGCGGCTTTCGGGGCTTTTTCCTCATCCTCTTCGTCATCATCGTCTTTGTCTGCATCCTCTTCGTCATGAAGACCAGTCAGAAGCGTCGGCGTGGACCATTTGTCTCCGACCTTGTCTGATGTGGCGAGGCGGAAATCGTTGGTGGCCAGATAGCGCTTGTTACCGAACTCGTTCTCAAACAGCGTGTTTCCGAGGCTCTCACGTTCGTGATAAGTGGAGGCGTAGGTGTCCAGACGGCCACTCTCTTGACTGAGCTTAATGGCTTTCAGCGCTTCATCGGCGGGGCAGATGATGCTGTCAATGATGACAACGCGCTCCGTGGCGTGCAGTCTGTTGGCACCTTCACGTGCCTCTTGTAGCAAGGACTGCAGATGGGAGGTGTCTTTGCGCTTCTTCTTCAAGGCCTCCATCTCTTTGGTCAGAATTTCTTCGGCCTGATTAAAAGCGTACTTGTCAATCGCTGCGCGAGCCAGCTCCGTGGCTGGTATGACGGGCTCCTTCACCTTAGCGGCACGACGTCTTTGGCCCATAAAGGTGAGGGGCAGCATCATGAAAAACAGGAATAAAATATAGCGATGTCTCATGATCAGTTGTTTAAGTTTCAGCAAAGATACGTCTTTTCGTGGGAGAAATGGTGGAAAAAGGCACGCAATTAAACTTTTTTAAGATTCTACGAGCTTTCCGGCGGCCTCAATGGCGTGCCAGAGGGAATAACGTGCTTCTGGATTCATTTTTTCGAGCTCGTTGAAAAGATGGCGTGCAGCTGTACGTTGGCTATCGTGCTCAAATGGGCATCGCTTCACAAGCGGAAGAAACTGATAAAGTGTTGCATATTGCTGGATATCAGTTTCCTGAATAGCGCATAGCGGACGAATTATTGCCAGTGGCATCTTCCTCATTTCCAAACGAGCAGGCATCGTGGAGAAATGGCCTTGGAAGGTGAGGTTCATGAGGGCCGTGTGCAACAGATCGTCTTGATGATGGCCAAGGGCAATCTTGTTGAACCCATGATCTTGTGCGAAATTGAATAGCTGCTTGCGGCGATTCCAGGAACAGAGGAAGCAGACGGGCTTTTCACTACGCGTTGTTTGGGACGACTGGGTGAATGAGGCTGTGACGACATGGAGCGGAACGTTCAGTTGCTCGCAAAAGGATCGGAGGTAACTGAGGTCTGTTTCATATTGCACCTCTTCCATGCGGACATGCAGGGCCTCAACAGAGAACGAAGGACGAAGAATACGGGATTGTAAGGCCAGCAAGCGAAGGAGGCAGAGCGAGTCCTTGCCGCCTGAGAGACCGACAAGAATACGGTCGCCATCGGCGATGAGATCATAGCGCGCAGAAGCCGTTCGGAGACTTCGCAGGAGGCGCTTCTCAAGGGCTTTTTTCTCCTTTTCTTCGTTAATCATAACATTCTGAAGGCCAGTGAATAGACAAATGTGGTTTAAAGAAAATAAAGAAGGCCATCTGCTTCGCTTCCGTAGTGCCCGGAGAGGAAGAAGATGACCTTCAATAGTTGTTGCAGATTACTTGCTCAGATACTCATTCATGGCAGCTGCTGCACGACGTCCATCGCCCATGGCGAGGATGACGGTAGCACCACCGCGGACGATATCGCCACCGGCAAATATCGTGGGGATATTGGTCTGCATACCATCATTCACGACGATGGTATTCTTGCGACCCAGTTCAAGACCCTCGATACTTGTGGGGACGATGGGGTTGGGGCTGACGCCGACGGCGACGATGGCCTGATCAATCTCAATCGTCTCGGTAGCACCCGGAATGGGTTGTGGGGAACGACGACCGCTGGCATCGGGCTCGCCAAGTTCCATCTTCTGCAGAACGACGGCGCGGACATTACCCTGCTCGTCGGCCAGGTATTCGAGAGGATTGTGGAGCGTCAGGAATTCAATGCCCTCTTCCTTGGCGTGCTTCACTTCTTCTAGACGGGCAGGCATTTCAGCCTCGCTGCGGCGATAGGCAATGAATACACGCTCTGCACCAAGACGCTTGGCGGTGCGGCAGGAGTCCATTGCGGTGTTACCACCACCGACGACCATCACGCTCTTTGCACGGTGGATTGGGGTGTCGGTCTCATGATTGGAGGCATCCATGAGATTCACACGGGTGAGGTACTCATTGGAGGACATGATACCCTTAAGGTTCTCGCCAGGGATGTTCATGAAGTTGGGAAGGCCAGCACCAGAGCCAACGAAGATGCCGTTGAAGCCTTGGGCCTCAAGCTCTTCAACGGTGATAGTCTTGCCGATGATGCAGTCCTTGACGAACTTGACACCCATCTTCTCCAGATTCTGAATCTCAACGTCCACAATGGCGTTAGGCAGACGGAATTCGGGGATACCGTACTTCAGCACACCGCCAATCTCGTGGAGTGCCTCAAAGACGGTTACATCGTAACCAAACTTAGCCATATCGCCAGCGAAGGAGAGGCCGGAAGGACCTGAGCCGACAACAGCAATCTTCTTGCCATTGGCGGGAGCGCATTCCGGAACGGCGATATTGCCACTCTCACGCTCGTAATCGGCTGCGAAGCGCTCCAGATAACCGATAGCTACTGCGGGCTCGTTCATCTTCAGGTGGATGCACTTGCTCTCGCACTGCTTCTCCTGCGGGCAAACGCGACCGCAGACAGCGGGAAGGGCTGAGGTCTGCTTCAGGACCTTTGCTGCACCGAGGAAATTGCCACGTTCAATGTTCTTGATGAACGACGGAATCTGAATATTAACGGGGCAGCCTTCCATACAGGTGGGCTTGGCGCAGTCCAGACAGCGCTTAGCCTCGAGCAGAGCCTGTTCCTTGGTGAGGCCCTTGTTGACTTCTTCGGTACGTGTTGTGGCACGATAGACGGGGTCGAGTTCAGGCATCTTGACGCGCTCGATGGCGGTGCGCTCCTTGGCCTTCATCGAGGCACGAAGCTCAGCGCGCCAGGGGGCGTTGCGGTCGGTGAGAGACTCGGCCTCGGTACTGGCCCCACTTTTGTCCCCCGAGGGGGACACAATAGTATCTTTCTTTGAAGGCATAGTAGCCACCTCGGTGGCTGAATGGGGGGCCTCCACTGCGGGCTTCTGCATCGCCTCGATCTCCTCTGCCTTGAAAGCCGTCATACGAGATAGCATTTCATCGAAATCAACTTCGTGACCGTCGAACTCGGGACCATCGACGCATACAAAGCGTGTCTTGCCACCAACTGTAATGCGGCAGGCGCCACACATGCCCGTACCATCCACCATGATGGTGTTCAAGGAAACATCTGTGCTGATATTGTATTTCTTGGTGAGAAGGCAGCAGAACTTCATCATGATGGCAGGACCAATGGCGAAGACCTTATCTACCTGCTCGCGCTGAATAACCTGCTCAATACCTACTGTGACCACACCCTTCTGGCCATACGAACCGTCATCGGTCATAATAATGACCTCGTCCGAGTGCTGACGGACTTCATCCTCAAGGATGATAAGATCCTTACTGCGTCCGGCAAGCACGCTGATGACACGGTTGCCTGCTGCTTTCAGAGCCTTGATGATGGGCAACATAGGAGCTACGCCTACGCCACCTCCGGCGCAAACGACGGTGCCGAACTTCTCAATGTGAGTAGCCTTGCCGAGGGGGCCTACGACATCTGTGATATCGTCGCCCACGTTCATGTCGCAGAGCTTAGTGGAGCTTACGCCCACCTTCTGCACAACGAGGGTGATGGTGCCCTTTGTGGTGTCTGCATCTGCAATGGTGAGAGGCATGCGTTCACCTTTCTCGCCAATACGGACGATTACAAAGTGACCGGCACGACGGGCCTTGGCGATGAGGGGAGCCTCAACGACTAACTTGAATACTTTCTCTGAAAATTGTTCCTTTGCAACAATCTTTGCCATTTCTCTATATGTTTAATTTCAATTTGTATGCAAATTTGGATGCAAAGGTAACAAATTGTTTCCAAACTACATAGGATTTCTCCAAAATATTGTTCGCGCGTACGCAAACATTGACAAAAAACAAGCGGAAGCACTGAGGTGACAGTACTTCCGCTTGTATGTTTCCTTAAAGAATTAGTCTATGAATTCAAAACCTGTATAGGGCTGCAATGCTTTGGGAATGCGGATTCCGTTTTCTGTCTGATTGTTTTCCAGAAGGGCTGCAACGATGCGGGGCAGCGCGAGGGCAGAACCATTCAGCGTGTGGCATAGTTCGGTCTTCTTATCGGCAGCGCGACGATAGCGGCACTTGAGGCGATTGGCCTGATACGTGTCGAAGTTGCTGACGGAGCTGACTTCCAACCAACGCTTCTGGGCCTCACTATAAACTTCGAAGTCGTAGCAAATGGCGCTGGTGAAACTCTGATCACCACCGCAAAGGCGCAGAATGCGATAAGGCAACTCCAGTTTTTGCAGCAAGCCCTCTACGTGGGCAAGCATCTCTTTGTGGCTTTCCTTGGAGTGCTCAGGGGTATCAATACGGACAATCTCTATCTTGGAAAATTCGTGCAGACGGTTGAGGCCGCGAACATCCTTGCCATAGCTGCCAGCTTCGCGACGGAAGCACTGTGTATAAGCGCAGTTTTTGATGGGGAGATCCTTCTCGTCAAGGATGACGTCACGGTAGATATTGGTAACAGGCACCTCAGCGGTGGGAATGAGGTAGAAATCATCCACTTCTGCGTGGTACATCTGGCCTTCCTTGTCGGGAAGCTGGCCGGTACCGTAGCCGGAGGCGGCGTTAACGACGGTCGGCGGCATGATTTCAGTATAACCAGCCTTGTTAGCCTCTGCGAGGAAGAAGTTGATGAGTGCGCGTTGCAGTTGGGCTCCCTTGCCGATATAAACGGGGAAACCTGCACCTGTAATCTTCACGCCAAGATCGAAGTCAATGAGATTGTATTTCTTGGCCAGCTCCCAGTGGGGTAGGCGAGCTGCTTCGACAACGGGATTAGTCGTCCAGTTACCGACCGTATCGGAGCCGTCACATTCCTTGAGGTTGGATTTCACTACTACATTGTCTTCTGCGGCAGCGCCTTCGGGTACTTCGTCATAGGGGATATTGGGAATTTGGCACAGCTGTTCCGTGAGCTGGCGCTGTGCCTCGTCCATCGTGGCTTCGAGGTCTTTGGCTTTCTCTTTGAGCTCAGCAACGGCGGCTTTAGCCTTGTCGGCCTCTTCGCGCAGCCCCTGTTTCATTAGGGCCCCAATCTCGGCTGCTTTCTTTTTGCTCTCTGCAAGCAGGTTGTCGAGTTGCTGCTGTGCCTCACGGCGCTTCTTGTCAGTGGCCTGCACGGCGGCGATAGCCTCTGCTGCACCCTGAAAATGTTTCTTTTCGAGACCGCGAATGACGCGCTCGGTCTCTTCATTAATGAGTTTTAATGTTAGCATTGTATGATGTGTATTTTATATACCGTTGGATTTTGTGGTGCAAAGGTAGGCATTTTGTTTGTGAGTGCCAATGATTTGCAACTTTTTTTTCTATCCTTAGAAAGGAAACCATACGAAAGCCGCTGCGTCCCATAGGGCGTGGCTGAGAATGATGGCCGGAAGCCATTGTGGAAAAAGACGATAGAGGCCTCCCCAGGCGATGCCGCATGTGAGTGCTGCCATGATGAGCATGAAATTACCCGAGGGTAGATGGACAAGCGCATAAACGGCAGTGGTAATGACAAATGCTATATTTGGGGAAAGGCGCATCGTCAGTGAGCGCTGAATATATCCTCGCCAGAAGATTTCCTCGGCAGGCCCGATGATGCACAGCAGAAGTACAGACAGGAGTAATGGCGAGGAGCCTTCTTTCATGCCGTATATCAGGTTAACCTGTGGGCGGGCAAAATTGAAAAACCACTGTGAGGCTTTGTCGCCGATGAAGAACACGAACCACAATGCAACGGCGATGAAGATGCCGGCGATGAGTTGTTTCCAAACTTCAGAGCCAGAAACCTTCCCCAGACAGGCCCGCCCGCCAAATGTGAGCGCCAGCGTTGTCAGAATGTAGGCTGAGGCCGTCATGCTCCACCAGAACGGCAGGTGTGGTGATGTCCAAGGGGAGAACATCAGAAACCATAGCACAGCGGCGATGGCCACAGAGCCAATTAGAGCCTTAGATGGGTTCAGAGCAGGGTGGCACATACTAGTCCGATGATGAGAGAGAGGCTGAATACGAGTTGTAGTTTAGCCGTAGCTTCGTCGAGACTGGCGATGGCGGTGATACCTTCTTTATCGTAGGACAGCACACTGCGTATGTTCTGAAGAGCGATGGGGATGGTAACGCAAGCTGTAAGAGCCCAGGAACTAACGACGCCAAGCGCGACGGTGAGGGCTAGCCAGAGGTAGGGTAGGACGAGCTCGAAAACGTACATTCCAATCGCAAAGCGGCGTCCAGTGAGCATCGCAAAGGTGTGAATTTTAGCCCGGTTGTCCGTCTCAATGTCGCGTGTATTATTCGAGTGAAGGATAGCCACGGTGATGCTTCCAACGGGGACGGCGAGCCATAACACCTCAGGCACAATTGCATCGTGACAGATAAAGGTGACACCAAGCATGGGCAGCATGGAATAGCATGCCATAATCACTAAATCGCCTAAGGCGATATATTTGAGCGGTGGATATAGAAGCGACAGTGCGATGCCTATTAGTCCAATCCACAGCAATGTCCAACCTGTCAACCATACCATTGTGAGTCCGAGACCGACAGCTATTACCTGCAGACCAATGGACAACTTTAACAGCTCGTTCGGCCTGAACAGTCCGTCAACGAGCGTCCTTACCCCATAAGTGTCACTTGCATCAACTCCTTGCTTGTAGTCGAAATAGTCGCTCCAAACGTTGCCAGCGGCATGAACCAGCACAATATTCACTAAGGCGATAATGCCGAGCCACCAATGCTCCATCAGACCCTGACTCCACAACCATGCGATAGTGACCATTACAGGCATTGCGGATGCTGGAAACGACCAGGGGCGTGTTGCTAATATCCAATCTTTGAATGTATGTTTCATGGGATTTTTTTTGATTGTTTATAAAAAAGAGAAACCCCTCATACCGCGAAGGCATGAGGGGAGTTATGAGAAGAGGGTTTAGTGAACAAATGTTCAACTATTTGCATAAACTCTTATGCCTCTGCCACGGGCTCAACGGATACCGTGCTACGGTCGAGGCGTCCCTTCTTGAAGGTGACGATGCCGTCTGTGAGGGCATAAAGGGTGTGATCGCTGCCCATACCGACATTCTTGCCGGGATAGTGCTGCGTGCCACGCTGACGAACGATGATGTTGCCAGCTACACACTGCTGACCACCAAAAATCTTCACGCCGAGTCTTTGTGCTGCAGACTCGCGGCCGTTCTTAGAACTACCTACACCTTTTTTATGTGCCATGTTTCTTAGGGGTTTTAGTGGTTAAGCAATAACTTCTTTGATGTTCAACTCGGTGAACTGCTGACGGTGACCGTTCAGCTTGCGGAAGCCCTTACGACGCTTTTTGTGGAAGACGAGCACTTTGTCGCCCTTTACCAGCGGTGAAACGACTTCGCAGACCACCTTAGCACCTTCTACCACGGGAGCACCCACGGTGATAGCGCCTTCGTTGTCTACCAACAACACTCTCTCAAATTCAACAGTCTGCTGAGCCTCTGCGCCTTGGATGTGATAGACGAAGAGCTTCTTGCCAGCTTCGGCCTTGAACTGTTGACCGTTAATCTCTACGATTGCGTACATGTTTGATAATAATGTATTTAACGGGTTTTACCGGGAGGCGGGCATCCTTCGTGGAACCTCTTTACTGAGCCCCTTCGGTCTCAAATCGGGCGCAAAGGTACTAATTTCTCTTGAACCAACAAAAACTTTTCCTTTTTATTTTATAAAAAATTACTTCTCTCTTGCTCATATTGTTGGCTTTACATATCTTTGTAACCGTATTTCGTAACCTTTAATCCTTTAATAAGTATGAAAAAGTTTCATTTGAGTGTAGCTGCCCTATTGATGGCTGGCGCTTTAGTATGCAGTTCATGTATTGGTTCATTTGCATTGTTCAACAAGTATGAGAAGTGGCAGTGCAACATGACAGGCAACAAATTCGTCAATGGTATAGTAGGTCTGATACTGCAACCTATCGTGGCTCCCATCTGCATTGCTGTCGATGCCATTGTTCTCAACACGATAGAGTTCTGGACTGGAAAAGCAGTCATGACAGCGAGTGTACAGAAAGTGATGGGTAGTGATGGACGTCTTTATGTTATCAAAACCAGTCAAAGTGGCTATGAAATTACTGATGACCAAGGCAATGTCACGTTGTTTACGCATAACGACAAGAACGACTCTTGGTCAATGACCCAGAACGGAGTTACTCGCGACCTTGTGCGCTTCAATACAAATGGTACCATTGAGGCTACGATGCCTAGCGGCGCCACTATCACAGTGCAGCCATCCGAAGCTGGTTTGGAACAGGCTCGTCAGGCCATCTATATGGATGCCGCATTTGCGATGCGATAAAAGCTTGAATCCCCCCCAAAAAAGAGAGTAAGCTACTGCTGGTGGCTTACTCTTTTTTATTATTCTGTTGCTATAATCTTATCTACTTTGAAAGCGGCGCTTCCATCTGGCGAAGATGAAGGCGGCGGCGAGGAAGCAGGCTACTGCTGCGATGTGGGCGTAGAGGGCGGGGAACTGTGGTAGAACTGTGATGAGCAAGAAATCCACGGCTACAACGGTCATGAAAAGAGCTGGCAGCAATGTAATCCAATAGGTTTTGTGCTCCTGCGCCAGATAGACGGTGATGGCCCAAAGTGTAAATACAGAAAGCGTCTGGTTGCCCCATCCGAACCAACTCCAGATAACATCAAATCCCTCGGGATTGGCCATCTGCCACGTCAGTAGGGCTATGATGGCTGCGAACATCGGCACACAAATGTATAAACGCTTGCGAATGGTCTTTTGCTCCAGATGGATAAAGTCGGCAATGATGAGCCGTGCTGAGCGCAAGGCGGTATCGCCGCTGGTAATCGGTGCTGCGACCACACCAAGGATGGCCAAAATGCTACCGAAGATGCCCAACCAGTTAGAGCACACCATATTCACGATGGCTGGAGCCTTGCTGATGACCTGTTCGCCACCGGCCATCTCTTGGTAGCCAGGGGTGGGCTCGTTGTAGAAGAAGTACATGGCTACGGTAGCCCATATCAAAGCTACCAAACCCTCTGTTATCATGGCTCCGTAGAAAATGGGGCGTCCCATCTTCTCGCTTTTCACGCATCGTGCCATTAGTGGGCTTTGCGTGGCGTGGAAGCCGCTGATGGCACCACAGGCGATGGTAATAAATAGGCTGGGGAAGATGGCCTTCGTTGTAAGCGAGGCAGTGCCTACTCCCTCCCAAACCTCGGGGATGTCAGGCTGTTTCACGAATAGCATGACCATGAGTGCTACGGCCATGAATAACAGTGAAAATGCGAAGAGGGGATATATCTTGCCGATGATTTTGTCGATAGGCATCATCGTGGCAATGATGTAGTAAACGAAGATGACAATAATCCAAAACGTACTACTTCCAAGTAGCTCTGCGCCAGGCGCGTGGTCCATGCACAGCTTTTGAAGCAGCGAGGCGGGACTGTACACGAAGACGGTGCCCACCATCAACAACAGGAAAACAGAGAAAATGAGCATTACCTGCTTGGGCGTATGGCCCAGATAACGACCTATGATTTCGGGCAGATTGGCACCTCCGTTGCGGATGGAGAGCATACCACTCAGATAGTCGTGTGTAGCGCCTGCAAAGATGCATCCGAGAACAATCCATAGATAGGCGGCAGGGCCGAATTTGGCACCCATGATGGCTCCGAAGATTGGACCTGTGCCTGCAATGTTCAAGAATTGGATCATGAAAATCTTCCACGATGGCAGCACGATGAAATCTACCCCGTCGGCCTTGCTGATTGCGGGTGTCTTGCGGTCATCTGGGCCAAAAACGTGTTCTACAAATCGGCCATAAAGTATATAACCCAGGATGAGGGCAATGGCGCTTAATACAAACGAAATCATGATACTATCTGTTGTCTGTTGTCTTTCAATAGTTGATACTTAATTGCTTGTTATGAGGTGATTACAAGGTCTCGCATTCGGCTAACCAGGCATCACGGCAGGCGTCGGATGGCATTCTCCAGTCTCCGCGGGGTGACAGGCTGACACTACCCACCTTCGGACCGTCGGGCATACAAGAGCGCTTAAACTGCTGTGCGAAAAAGCGACGGTAGAAATTCGTAATCCAGTGCTTGAGGATGTTCACTGGGTAACTGTTTCCAAAGGCGCGCTGGGCCAAGAACATGATTTTCGCAGGCCTGAAGCCATAACGCAACGCGTAGTAAAGGAAGAAATCGTGGAGCTCGTAGGGACCGACAAGATCCTCTGTCTTTTGTGCAATCTCTCCGTTCTCGTTTGCCGGAATCAGTTCTGGGCTGATGGGTGTATCAACGATGTCGAGGAGGATATCTTTTGCTCCGGCCAGCTCTCCGGAAAGGGCCACCCACTTCACGAGGTGACGGACGAGTGTCTTGGGGACGCCTGCGTTGACACCGTACATGGACATGTGGTCTCCGTTGTATGTACACCATCCCAACGCCAGTTCTGAAAGGTCACCCGTGCCGATGACGAGGCCGTTCATTTGGTTGGCGATGTCCATCAGTATCTGAGTGCGCTCACGCGCCTGAGAATTCTCATAGGTGATATCGTGGTTAGCAGGATCGTGGCCGATGTCCTCGAAATGCTGAAGGACGGAACGGCTGATATTGATTTCGCGTTGGCTGATGCCCATCGCTTCCATCAGTGCTACAGCGTTAGAGTGGGTACGGTCTGTTGTGCCGAACCCAGGCATGGTGATACCGATCACACCCTTGCGATCTAATCCCAATAGGTCAAAAGCACGCACGGTAACTAATAGTGCCAGCGTGGAGTCCAGACCTCCGGAGATGCCAATGACAGCTGTCTGAGAACCTGTGTGTTGCAACCTACGTGCAAGTCCTTCTGCCTGAATGGCAAAAACCTCTTCGCAACGTGCGTCGAGATCTGGGCCAGTGGGGACAAAAGGTGCGGCATCGAATGTGCGCGTGAAAGCAAACTCGCGTGGGGAGATGAGGGCTGTATCAATCGTGCACATCGTCTGTGTTTTGGCGGCTTGCGTTTTGGCGGATTCTGTGAAGGTGTTGCGTGTGCGGCGCTCACTGCGCAGCAATCCTACATCGATTTCACTCTCAATGAGTTGTGGCGTAAGCTGGTGCGTTTTAGCTTGGGCAATCACGTTGCCGTTTTCCAAGATGTATGCCTTGCTGCTGAACACCGTGTCCTGAGTGCTCTCGCCGTAGCCTGCAGAGGCGTAGATATAACCGCAGAGGCATCGGGCACTCTGCTGGCGTAGCAGTTGAAGCAGGTAAGCCTGCTTGCCCACAACGTCGTTGCTTGCACTTAAATTAAATATAATGTCCGCGCCCGCGAGCGCGAGGGAACTGCTGGGAGGAATCGGCGCCCAGAGATCTTCGCATAGTTCAACGCCGAATGTGCAATTGCTTGTACGGAAAAGAATCTTCGCGTTGATCTGAACCAGCTGACCGCAGAGCCACACGCTGGCATCTGCTGGCAGACCAGCCGCGCTGGCAAACCAGCGCTGCTCGTAGAACTCACGATAGTTGGGGATATACGTCTTGGGCACAAGGCCAAGGATTTTACCTTTCTGAATGACGGCTGCACAATTGAGCAGGGCTCCTTGGAAGGGTACGGGTAGTCCGACGACGCAGATGATGTCCAGCGAACGTGTGAAGTTCATCAATTGGATGAGTGCCATCTCAGCCTCATCGAGGAGCAATTGCTGTGCAAACAGGTCTCCACATGTATAACCCGTAATGCACAATTCTGGTAGGCTGATGATTTCCACACCACGACCTTCTGCTTGGATAATCAGGCTCTCAATGCTCTGAAGATTTTGTTTGGGGTTGCCGACGTGTACCTCGGGGATTCCGGCAGCAATCTTTACAAATCCGTAGTTCATAAGTCTGTTTTTTTTAGAAATGCGGCGCAAAGGTAACGAATTTTAGAATCCGTTGGGTCGAAAAATAGACGTTTTCATCATTTTTGATGCACTTTTTTGCTATTTTATTTGGATGGTGTGTGTTTTAAACCTATCTTTGTCCTCGAAACTCAACTATTACCATTATTAATTATTACACCTACACGATTATGATTAAGAAATTTGTTTGCACCGTTTGCGGTTACATTCACGAAGGTACAGAGGCACCCGAGCGCTGCCCCCAATGCAAGGCACCCGCCAGCAAGTTCAAGGAGTTGGCAGAGGATGGTGGACTTGAATTCGTCACAGAACATGAGATTGGCGTTGCCAAAGGCTGCGATCCTGAGATTTGGGAGGGCTTGAAGTCCAATTTCGAAGGAGAGTGCTCTGAAGTAGGTATGTACCTGGCAATGTCCCGTCAGGCCGATCGCGAGGGCTATCCTGAAATCGCAGAGGCTTTCAAGCGTTATGCTTTCGAGGAGGCTGACCATGCAAGTCGCTTCGCAGAATTGATTGGTGAATGTGTATGGGATACCAAGACCAACCTGAAGAAGCGTATGGAAGCCGAGTGTGGTGCCTGTGCAGGCAAAATGGAGATTGCCAAAAAGGCTAAGGCTCTCAATTACGATGCAATCCACGATACGGTTCACGAAATGGCCAAGGATGAGGCTCGCCACGGAAAGGGATTCGAGGGACTCTACAAACGTTATTTCGGATAAATGTCATAAGACGAATTGATGTGTTTCGTTGATGTAAATCAAGCCGTATTTACCCCTTCAGGACAAGAAAAAGACCCTAAAAGTACAAAAAAGTATATAAAAACTTTGTACATATAAGAAAAATCACCTACATTTGCGGCCGCAAAGCTGAAAACGCTTCGCCGAAACTCATTTAAGTTGTTTCAAACAGAAAGTAATATATGAAAGAGACCATTCTCGTAACAGGTGGTACCGGTTTCATCGGATCACATACCACAGTAGAACTTCAGAACGCAGGTTACGATGTCGTCATCGTCGATAACCTGTCCAATTCCCGCGAAGATGTCCTTGATGGCATTGAGAAGATTACGGGAATCCGTCCTGCTTTCGAGAAGGTGGATCTTCGTGACTTTGATGCCACGGAGGCCGTATTCAAGAAATATCCCCAGATTAGCGGAATCATCCACTTCGCTGCCAGCAAGGCAGTAGGCGAGAGTGTTGAGAAGCCGCTGCTCTATTATCGCAACAATATCGTCTCCCTCATCAATCTGTTGGAGTTGATGCCTAAGTACAACGTCAAGGGTATTATCTTCTCCAGCTCGTGCACCGTCTATGGTCAGCCTGATGTACTGCCTGCAACGGAGGAAACGCCGATCAAGAAGGCCGAGAGCCCCTACGGCAACACGAAGCAGATCAACGAGGAGATTATTCAGGACACCATCGCCAGCGGTTCCCCCATCAAGGCTATCCTGCTGCGCTATTTCAACCCCATCGGCTCCCATCCTACAGCTATCATCGGCGAGATGCCAAATGGCGTTCCTCAGAACCTCATCCCGTATCTCACCCAGACAGCTATCGGTATCCGTGAGAAACTGAGCGTCTTCGGTGATGACTATGATACTCCCGATGGATCCTGCATCCGCGACTACATCTATGTCGTCGATCTCGCTAAGGCTCACGTGTGCGCTATGACGCGTATCATGGAAGATAAGACTGATGAGCCCGTTGAGATCTACAATATCGGTACTGGTAAGGGCACGAGCGTGCTTGAGCTCATCCACGGCTTTGAGAAGGCTACTGGTGTGAAGCTGAACTACCAGATTGTAGGACGTCGTCCTGGCGATATCGAGAAAGTATGGGGCAATGTGGATAAGGCCAACAAGGTGTTAGGCTGGAAGGCTGATACGCCGTTGGAGGATGTCCTCGCCTCCGCGTGGAAGTGGCAGTGCGCCCTTCGCGAACGCGGTATCATGTAATCAGTAATTACTTCGGTAATATACGATAGCCTTACAATCTATCCTAATTTAATCTCTGATTTGTGGTTCTTCCCACACTGTGTATCAGGGTTTGTTGTCGAGTACATTGCCTGTTTGTGCGTGAGCATCGACTTGAATGTTTCACAACGATCGCATCTTTTACATTAATAGCCCTGCTCTACACATTGTCGTGTTTTATTTTGTGTTTGTGTTGTGATTGTCCTCCGACGTGAGTTGGGGGACAGTCTTTTTTTATGCCATAGTTCGCTATGCCATAGTTAGCAAAAGGGAATCGAAAAAAGAAGAGGCCGCCTCTTGTGGAGACCGCCCCTTGTAGTTCCAGTAAAGTAGAAACGGAGATGGGCTAAATGTTAGAACAAGCCTTTAGAGTAGGCGTTGTCTGACAAAGCAATCCGCGAACTTCTCCTCGGCATGCTCGATGGGTGAACGGAAGATACCGAATACGGCAGAACCGCTACCGCTCATAGCCGCATAAACGGCTCCCAGATCGAGCAGGCGATCGCGCACGGCTGCAATCTCTGGATATGCGGCGAAGACGCTGTCTTCGAAGTCATTGCGTAGCGCACCTTGCCATTGTTCTACGGGCAGACGTAACACCTCTGCGAGAGGGCGCTCGGGCTGGTGAGGCGTGATACCGGCATAGGCTTCGCGGGTGGAGACAAAGATGTCTGGTTTGACGAGCACAATCGTCCAGCCCAGCAGGCTCACATCAATGGGTGTTAGTTGGTCGCCAATACCCGTTGCCAGCATCGGACTGTTCTCGATGAAGAAAGCACAGTCGGCGCCCAGCTGGCTCACCATGTTACGCATCTCCTGAGCGCTCATTCCCAGTTGAAACTTCTCGTTCAACAGACGCACCATGAAAGCGGCATCGCTACTGCCGCCTCCCAATCCCGCACCTGAAGGGATGTGCTTGAACAGATGGACGTCCAGCGCTGGTAAGGGATGTTGCTTTTCAACCATCTTTAAAGCACGCATGACCAGATTGCTGTCGGCGTCGCAGTCCAAAGGCACGCCCGTCTGATGAAAGCGTGGGGTTCCTGTTGCTTCCTTGACTTCCAATGCATCCATGAGTGGGATGGGGTAGAAGACGGTCTCTATGTCGTGATAGCCGTCAGGCCGACGGTTGGTGACATGAAGTCCAAGATTGATCTTTGCGTTGGGGTAAACTAACATGATTTTGATGTTGTTTTTGTTCAGTTTTGCAAAGCAAAAGTACATAAATGCGTTGAATTTGGCAAATCTTCAACCTAAAAAGTCAAATAAAACCTTGCATTTGGTGTTTTTGTGCCTTTTTGCTTGGCTGTCAGCACTGAAATAGCTATCTTTGCACACTTTTTATGCCCATTGTGTGGATTTACAACATTTCTCTCATTCTATGAAACGTCTTGCATATACCATATTCTGCTTCTTCTTGTCGATGGCCATTTTTGCTGTGCCTGCTCGGATGGTGCCCTTTAAACTTCGTCTTGTCGATGGGGCGTACGTGACGGCATGCCTCCGTGGCGATGAGCATTTCGCTTGGATGCAGACGACTGACGGCCGCCTGCTTGAAGAGACGGCAGAGGGATATCGGTTGAGTGACCAGTCGCTGGATGAATTGTTGCGTCAGCGTGAAGCAACGCTGGAATCCGACACCCGACTCAAGACATCCAGAAGACGCATAGGCTCTCAGGCAACAGCGCCGCTTCCTTCTACAGGTAGCCCGCGTGTCCCTGTCATCTTGGTGGAATTCCAGGACTCTGTCTTCCATGTTGGTAACACGCCAGAGGAGATCCGTCATTATTATGACCTGTATTGCAATGGTACTCGCGACGGCAATCGCTACACCGCACATGGTAGCTATGGTGCTGTTCGTGACTATTTCGTCGCGCAGAGTGAAGGGCAGTTCCAACCTGAGTTTGAGATTATCGGCCCCGTGCGCCTTAGTCAGAACGAATCGTACTACGGCGGCAATACCGGAGGCCCTGCAACCGATAAGAATTACGATGGCTTCGTGAAGGAGGCCGTCAAGTTGGCTACCCAATCCTATGATGGTAACTGGTCAGATTTCTGCTATCGTGGTGACGATACCAACTCCGTCGGTTTCGTGTTCTTTATCTATGCTGGCTGCGGTGAGGCCAATGGCGGCCCTTCTTCGACCATCTGGCCCAAGGAGTCCGTTAACAGCACATCTGTCAAATTAGATGATGAGACCGTAGTGTCGTTTTCCACTAGCGCCTGCTGTAACGAGAATAGGGCTTCACTTACGGATGATGCCGGAAATGTGTTGAAGTCAACGCCGGACGGTATAGGTATCATGTGCCATGAGCTCTGTCACGGACTGGGCTTGCCGGATTTCTACGACTATGGTAATGTCGGCTTTGGCATGGATGTGTGGAGCATTATGGATTACGGCGAATATATGGGTAATGGCTATAATCCCGTAGCGTTGAACGCCTACGAGCGTGATTTCCTGGGATGGCGTTCCCTGCAGACCCTCGACCAGCCTCAGTGGCTGACGTTGCAGCCCATCGATGCCGGCGGTTATGGCTACAAGATTGTCAACGACGAGAATCCCAATGAGTACTATATCCTTGAGAGCCGTCAGAAAGCTGGATGGGACTCACGCCTTTCCAATTACGGTCATGGCCTGCAAGTGACACATGTGGACTACGTGTCGTCCAGCTGGAACGGCAACCGCGTTAACAGCGATGCCAATCGTCAGCGTTGCACGATTGTTGCTGCCAATAACCGCTATATCGGTTCCACGATGCTTAATAATGGCCAATGCACGTTCGACGACATGAAAAAGACATGGCGTGGAAACCTCTATCCCTATCGCTATACCGATGGTGCCGGCGTTGAGCAGTGCAACGACTCGCTGACGGCCTATTCCGTTCCGGCAGCTACGGTGTACACCTCCGGAAAGTTTCTGCACAAGGACATTCATGCCATCCGTGAGAACGAAGACCTGTCCATGACGCTATATTTCGGCAATGACTATGTCGATGCCATCAAGCAGCTTCCCGCTGCCGTCCGTGCGCAGGATGATGTCCTGTATGATCTGAGCGGACGTCGCCTCAATGGCGCTCGTGTCCCCAAGGCTGGCCTCTATATCTCCCGTTCCGGACGTAAAATGCTGATTCGATAACAACTAACAATAACGTACAAAACAACTAAAAACTTTGATTAAACAAGTGATGAAGAAAACTATGATGATTATTGCCTGTATGTGCCTTGCGCTGAGCGCTTGGGCCGTACCGGCTAAGCGTGGTGTGACCAAGACAGTGATGAAAACCGATGGCACAACGATGACTGTCAGCCTTTGTGGCGACGAGACTTTCCACTACTACGTGGACGAGAACGGGACCCCCGTCCGTGAGGACGAGCAGGGCCTTTGGGTGGAGGACACCCGTGATGTGAAAACGCTATGGACGACAGCCTCTACACGCCGCAACGCCCATCGCAAACAGTTGGCTCAGAAGATGCGTAAGCAGCTTTCAGGCCGTCATGCCGTCAAGGGGGCTTCGGAGATGACAGTCAAACGTGGCCTCCTCATTCTTGTCAATTTCAAGGATCTCCAGATGGTGAATGGCGATAACTCCAATGCCATCTACGATCAGATGCTGAACGGACTTGGTAACCCCTATGGAAAGAGCTTCGGCAGCGTGCGTGAGTACTTCCGTGCACAGAGCTACAACCAGTTCGATATCATCTTTGATGTCGTAGGTCCTGTGACGGTGTCCCAGAACATGTCCTATTATGGCCGCGACTTGGCCGGTTATGAGGAGGGCACTGATGCCCATCCCGAACAGATGGTCAAAGAAGCTTGCGATCTGGCAGACCCCTACGTGAACTTCGCGGACTACGACTGGGATGGCGACGGCGAGGTGGAGAATATCTATGTCACCTATGCCGGCTATGGTCAGGCCCAAGGCGGATCTTCCAATACGATTTGGCCCCATCAGTATGTCTTGTCTGAAGAGTACGGCACGGTGAAGAAGGATGGCGTTATAATTGATACTTACGCTACGGGTAATGAGCTGCATGGCGGTAATGGCCAGGCGATAGATGGTATCGGCACCATGTGCCACGAGTACAGCCATTGTCTGGGCTTGCCCGATTTCTATGATACCAGTGGCACGAACTTCGGTATGAACTGCTGGAGCCTGATGGACTATGGAAGCTACAATGCAGACGGCTATCACCCCGCTGGTTATACAGCTTATGAGCGCTGGTACAGTGGGTGGCTGGAACCAGAGGTCCTGAATTCCTCCAAAAACGTCAAGGATATGCCGGATATCGAAACCAATCCCGTAGCCTATGTGGTCTATAACGATGCCAATCATAATGAGTACTACCTCTTGGCGAACCATCAGCAGAAGGAGTGGGACAAGCAACTCCCTGGTCACGGTATGATGGTTATGCACGTAGATTATGATCAATCCTCATGGGTGAGCAATACCGTCAATACTTCCAGCAACCGTCAGCGCATGACGATCATTCCCGCCGACGGACGTCTTAATGCTACAACAAAACAGTTGGCAGGCGACTTATGGCCCGGTACCAGCAAGAAAACGGCGCTGACGGACGAGACCTCGCCAGCGGCGACCCTCTATCGTGCAAATACTGACGGAAAGAAGCTGATGCACAAGCCCATCGAGGACATCGCGGAGACCAATGGTCTGATCAGCTTCCATTTCATGAAGTCTTCCACCTTGCTACCAACACCTGTGCTACTTGAGCCCTCGGCTGTCTGGTCCGCAGGTTTCACGGCCAACTGGCAAGCCGTTGAGGGTGCCACATCGTATCGTCTCAAGCTGACAGAGGTCTCCGGTAGTACGGGTGAGGTCGTCGATGCAGTGGTTCTCGCTGAGGACTTTTCTGCGCTGAAATCCAGCACCGATGGTCAGAAGGATCATGGTACTACGCTCGACTCGTATATGTCCGCTACCGGATGGACAGGTACCAAGGTCTTCTCCGGTGTCTATGGCGCTAAGATGGGCTCTGCTAAAGCCAATGGTATTCTCACCTCGCCGCAGATCTCGGGCAACACCACGGGCGAGGCTTCCCTCTTCCTGCGTACTGCCGACTGGGTCAGTTCCAGCGGAACACGCGATAACAGCCGCCTGACCATTCGCGTGATGAATGACATGTCCGAGGAGGTCGCCTCCTACAATCTCGTCAATCCCGCGATACCTTCATCCGGCGACGAACTGGCGCTGACCGAGATTCATTTCTCGAATGTGCCGGAGTCCTATCTGATTATTCTTACCGCCAGCAAGCGCTACTATCTCGGCTACCTCTTGTGTCTGAATGGTCACTACACCGCCGAGGATGTGGCTCCCGTCATGAATGCTTCAACGCGTGCTCACGCTCCGCTGCGCGCAACCGGTAGCGTCGAGTATCAGGGCATCACCTCCACCAGCTACACCTTCTCCGGCCTCACGGCAGGCTCCACCTACCGCTATTGCGTGCAGGCAGTGGATGCTGAGGGTGATTGCAGCGATTGGACAGACAACGCCTCCGTAGTGTTGCCCGCCGAGGATGCCGTTGCCGTCCGCAGCGTGTCGGCTCCTGTACGTTCCTCTGAGGTCTATGACCTCTCCGGCCGTCGTGTGCCCGTTGGTGCTACGATGCGTAAGGGCCTTTATATCACCCGAGGCAAGAAGATAGCCATTCAATAATCCAAAATATAACGATAACCATTAACGTCCAATAGTCAAAAAATTATGAACCAGAACAACCATCTCGTGATTATGGCAGGCGGCATCGGTAGCCGCTTCTGGCCGATGAGTACGCCCGAGCGCCCCAAACAGTTTATCGACGTGCTAGGCTGTGGACGTACATTGCTGCAGCTCACTGTAGATCGTTTTGCAGGCGTCTGTGCCCCGGAGAATGTCTGGGTTGTCACCAGTGCCCGCTATGCGGATCTCGTGCATGAGCAGCTTCCTGAGATTCCCGTCAGCCACATCTTGCAGGAACCTTGCCGCCGCAATACGGCCCCCTGCATCGCTTATGTCAGCTGGCGCATCAAGGCCGAGAATCCTCAGGCCAACATCGTTGTATCACCCTCTGACCACATCGTGCTGAGTGTGCCTGAGTTCCAGCGTGTCATCACCTCCGCTCTTAGCTTCACCGCTGAGACCGATAGTATCGTTACGTTGGGTATGCAGCCCACGCGCCCCGAGACTGGCTACGGCTATATTCAGGCCGATATGAGTGTAGCCAGTCCGCGTAACAAGGAGATCTATCGCGTAGATACCTTCCACGAGAAGCCCGCCCTGGAGCTGGCCGAGAAGTATATCCGTCGCAAGAACTTCTTCTGGAACAGCGGCATCTTCCTCTTCCGCGTCTCCACCATCGTGAATGCCCTGCGCATCTATTCGCCGGAGATTGCTGAGATCTTCGAGCCGCTGTTGCCCATCTACGGAACACCCGAGGAGCAAGAGGTCATCGACCGCGAGTTTCCCCGCTGCCCCAGCATCTCCATCGACTATGCCGTAATGGAGAAGGCCGAGGAGATTTTCGTCTTCCCCGCTTCCTTCGGATGGAGCGACCTGGGTACATGGGGCTCGCTGCATGAGCAGAGCGCCAAGGATGCCAACGGTAACGTCTGCATCGGACAGCGCATCGATCTGTACGAGTCGCAGGACTGCATCATCCACACCACCCAGGAGCGCCGCGTTGTCGTGCAGGGACTTGATGGCTTCATCGTTGCGGAGAAGGATAACACCCTCCTCATCTGCCGCCGCAGCGAGGAGCAGCGTATCCGCCAATTCACAGAAGAGTAATCCATCATTTGTCATTCGTCATTCGTAATTTTTATTCGTCATTCATCATTATAATCGTATGAGCAAGCATAACGAAGAACTACTGGAGTCGATTCTCGACTTGAATGCGTCAAATATCTGGAACGTATCAGAGAACGAGATTGTTGACCTATGGGAAAAAGAACTCAAGGACGAGAGCTTTCCGCCCTATGAGGAGAAACTGTTGAACATCATCCGTCTGGCTTACGAAGTCGTGCATTTCGACAATGGCGACGATCGTGAGAACGCCAAGTACACCAACGGCGAGTGGGCAACCTTCCCCCGCAGCGACCTCAAGAAGGGCGTCGTAGCTATCCGTAAGCGCAACATCACGCGCCTCACAGACCTCAGCTACGAGAACATCCGCCACATCACTACAGCCACCCTCCTGGAGCTCATCAACCGCAACTTCGGTGGCGGCTGGGACAGCATCCCCTTGGCCATCAAGGACATCATCGAGAGCGGTTTCGATATCACCACTACTACGTTGCCCGCCTCACGCCTGCACATCGCCGGAGGCACTTTGGAGAAGAAGCTGGCCGATGGTTTCGAGGTGCTCGAGGTCGCAAAAGGCACTTGGGTAGAGGCCATCTTTGCCAAGAAGAAAGCGCCTGCCACCAAGCTGCGCATGTTCGTCGATCAGGAATATGACGAGGAAGGCAATCGCGTCTATCGTGAGAGCGATGACGATGATGAGGAAGACGAGGTTGACGACCGCGACGAGGACGATGAGAATGTCGATGAGGATGTCGATGTTCAGCCCAATGAGGACGACGAGACATTCTACTCCAGCTATGCCCCCGAGGCCGATGTCAAGGAGGAAGACGACGATACCGCCAGTCTCTCAGTCTTAGAGGAGTAAGATGGCGCTGACGCTGCTCCTCGTTGCCGTGTATTTCCTGTTGTTGGCCGTTGTCTCGCGCCTCACGGCCCGCCGTGCCGACAACGATACCTTCTATAGCGGAGGGCGACGCTCACCCTGGTGGGCTGTCGCCTTCGGCATGTTAGGGGCGTCGCTCAGCGGTGTCACCTTTGTGAGTGTGCCCGGCATGGTGCGCGCTACGGATATGACCTATCTGCAGATGTGCCTGGGCTTCATCCCGGGCTATGCGCTGGTCGCTTTTGTGCTGCTCCCTGTCTATTACCGCCTCGGCCTCACGTCTATCTACACCTATCTGGATCGCCGTTTCGGCCTCTCGGCCTATCGCACAGGCGCCTCCTTCTTCCTGCTGTCCAAACTGTTGGGCGCCGCCGTGCGCTTGTATCTCGTCTGTGTCATTCTGCAGACGCTGCTCTTTGATGCCGCAGGCCTCCCGTTCTGGCTCACCGCCGTCGTAGTTCTTGCCGTCATCTGGCTCTACACCCATCGTGGCGGCATCGGCACCATCGTGTGGACCGACTGCCTGCAGACCCTCGTGCTGCTCGCCGCCTTGGTGCTCATACTCACCTCCGTGCTGCAGGCCGAGGGGTGGGGGATAGGCGCTGCCGTGCAGCAGATCCGTGAGAGCTCCATGAGTCGCATCTTTGAGTTCTCCGACCCCTCCAGCCGTCAGTACTTCTGGAAGCAGTTCCTGAGCGGTGCCTTCATCGTCGTTGTCATGACCGGTTTGGATCAGGACATGATGCAGAAGAACCTCACGTGCCGCACTCTTCGCGCCTCGCAGAAGAACATGCTCGTCAACGGCCTCCTCTACCTCCCCGTCAACCTCCTTTTCCTCGGCCTTGGAGTCCTGCTCTACCTCTTTGCTGAGCGCCATGGAATAGCCCTTCCCGCCTCTGGCGACCAGGTCATGCCCATGCTTTGTGCCGGAGGTTGGTTAGGTCAGGGCGCATTGATGTTCTTCACCCTTGGCATCGTTGCTGCTGCCCTTTCTAGCGCCGATAGCGCCCTCACGGCGCTGACCACCACCGTGTGTGTCGATCTCTTCCGTCAGCCTGCGGATGAGCGCCTGCGCCGTCGCGTCCACGTCCTCATGTGCTGCGCCGTCCTGTGTGTCATCCTCGCCTTCCGTGCGTTGAACAGCACCAGCGTGATTGATGCCGTCTATACCATTGCCTCTTACACCTACGGCCCCCTCCTCGGCCTCTTCGCCTTCGGCCTGTTCAGTCGCCGGCGCAATCCCCGTGGCCGTTGGGTCCCCGTAGTCTGCATCCTGGCGCCCCTCCTCTGCGGCCTCCTCTCCACCGTTTCCGCCACCTGCTGGGGTTACCATTTCAGCTACGAGCTCCTCCTCCTCAACGGCGCCCTCACCGCCCTCGGCCTTTATCTCGCTTCGTTCAGACTGTAGGGCGGTTTGGTTATTGTTTTCGTCATCGTCAAGGTTGAGATTTTCATTGGTATAGGTACCCCAAAAATTTTCCTTAAGTAATCGCACTAAGAAATGTGCACATTTTATACCCAAAAACCTATACATTTTTTCCAAGAAATGGGCTCACCAGTAAATTCCTGTGTTTATCCGTATATCATTGACAGCCTATAGAGAAAGAAGTCCACATCAATTACTCCCCTAAGCTGTGCACGAAATTGCTTGATCTTTGAGTTTAGGGACTCTGCAGAAGCATTGGTCGCA
>JAILQO010000027.1 GCA_024698925.1 Bacteroidaceae bacterium
TGCGACCAATGCTTCTGCAGAGTCCCTAAACTCAAAGATCAAGCAATTTCGTGCACAGCTTAGGGGAGTAATTGATGTGGACTTCTTTCTCTATAGGCTGTCAATGATATACGGATAAACACAGGAATTTACTGGTGAGCCAAATTTCTTGTGAAAAATTCGTAGACCGCAATGGGGATGTTGTACCTTTGCAGCGTCAACGGAAAGAGACAATTTTTGCGCCCTGCCCAGCGAGAAAAATCTGTTAGGCCTGCCAGTAAATTTTCGTCAGGCAGCGCACAAAACGCTCTCCAACCTGCGATGGTGAAACATGTTTACAACCAACCATTCATTAACCTTAAATCATTGGCCCAGGTAGGCGAGAATGCGGGGGAGTTGGGCGGTGGCGAGGTCGCGACCGAGCTGGTAGGCCTGACGCATGTGGCGACGGTTGTGCGAGATGCGGCCTACGGGAAGGGTGCTATCCGGACAGAGGATGAGGCAGCGGCCTGCGGCCTGCTGTTCAGCGATGTAGCGAAGCTCCGCGTTGTACATCTCATGACGACGCAGCCAGGCATCGACAAAGCGGGGATAGCGGCTGAGAAGACGGCGCACGAGGCGCGGATGGCGCAAAGGGGTCTTGTGGTAATTGGCGGGTTGCGTCAGGACAACGAGGTTGCGCTCGAAGCCTTGATCCTGAAAGTAACGCAAGGGTATGGAGTCCGCGATGCCGCCATCAAGGAGCTGCTGGTCGCCGATGGTCACAACGCGTGATACAAGGGGCATCGACGACGAGGCGAGAATCCACTCGTACATATCCGGACGGAAACGGTCGAAGCGGCGATAGACGGCCTCGCCGGTCTGAACGTCCGTAGCCACGAGGTGAAACTCCATCGGGTCGCTGTCGAAAGCGGAGATATCAAAGGGATCGAGGCGCTGGGGCAGGGCATAGTACGCAAAGTGCGGACCGAAGATGCCGCCCGTAGTGAGCAAAGACCAGACGCTGCAGTAGCGCGGATCATGGGCATAGCGCAGATTGTAGCGCAGGACGCGACCTGCCTGATGACTCTTGTAATTGCAACCGAAGCAGGCGCCGGCCGAAACACCAACAACGCCATCGAAACGCACACCATGTTCCATCAACACGTCCATCACGCCTGCTGAGAACAGGCCGCGTAGGGCTCCTCCCTCTAAGACCAATCCGCGTTTCATGGCAGCGAGGGTAAAGTGAGGGGGAAGAGTGCGGAGTCGGTGTGGTCCTCATAGATGAGGCGGACAAGGCGGCGCACAATATCGGGGTGCTGGGCGGCAAGGTCGTGGTCTTCATGAGGGTCGGTAGCCAGATTGTAGAGGGCAGGCTGCCCGCGATGGACAACCAGCTTCCAGTCGCCCTGGCGCACACCAATCATATCGGTCTCATGGAACTCCCAATAAAGATGATCGTGCTGGCGCTGGCGTGCAGGCTGGCCCAGCAGGGTGGGCAGGATGCTGATGCCGTCGAAATAGTCCGTACGACGCACGCTGACGGGGAAGGTGCCCTGAAGCTCCTGCAGGGGCTGCGGACGACGGTAGCGCCGCTCATAGTCACGGATGCCGGCTATGTCGCAGAAGGTGGTCATGAGGTCGTAGAAGGCAAAGGGCTGGTCGCTCTCGCTACCTGCGGCGATGTGCCCAGGCCAACGCACAATGAAGGGGATGCGGATGCCGCCCTCGTGGGTGCTGCGCTTGAGACCGCGGAAGCAGCCGTCGTGGTTGAAGTAGGCCGGATCGGCACCGCCTTCCTCATGCGGACCATTGTCGGATGTGAAGATGAGAACGGTATTCTCTGCCAACCCACGCTCTGCGAGCAGTTGCATAATCTCGCCCACCTGCTGGTCCAGACGCGTAATCATTGCTGCGAACTGGGCATGAGCCTCGGGCGTGGGGTTGTAGCGCGAGGGGTTGTCGCCCCGATATTCGCGCTCTGGGATCAGTTTGCCGCGATAGGACTGCAGGAGGCTGTCATCCGGCTGGCGCAGCTCTGCGTGGGGAAGGGTATAGGTGAAGATGCCGAAGAAGGGTTTCCCTTTCTCCTGTTGCCGCAGCCAGTCCAAAGCGCGTTGATGAATCAGGTCGGCGCTGTACTGACGGCGGTTGTTGTAATCCTCGCCGAACATGGCGTGCTGGATGTTCTGGTCCAGCACCTCGCGAACGACGGCTGTGTCGCCCGCTGCACGCGAGAAACGGTTGAGGAAGTTGGGGAAGTAGAGGTGGGCCTGGAACTGACAGATATAGCCGTAGAACTCGTCCACACCGCGCTTGTCGGGCGTAGAGGCGCTACCCTCATAACCACCTGCCCACTTGCCGAACATGCCTGTGCGATAGCCCTCGGCCTTGAAGATCTCAGGAAGGATGACGTGGTCCGTGGAGCAGGGCTCCTGACCTACGACGGCAAAGTCCTCGCAATTGCCATACTGTACACGCTGGCTCTGGGGCCAGTACTCGCGGTTGCCGCGTACGTGGGTGTGGCCTGAATGCTGACCTGTCATGAAGCAGGCGCGCGAGGGAGCTGAGACGGGACTGCCGGCATAGGCCGATGTCATCCGCATCCCCTCGGCGGCGAGGCGGTCGATGTTGGGTGTGCGGAAGCGCTTCTGACCATAGCAGGACAGGTCGCCGTAACCCATATCATCGCACATGATATAGATGATGTTGGGGGGAGGTGGTGGAGGAGGGAGAACCATCATATCAAGGTGTGTTCTTACAAAGTGATTTCGCGGCCGCGACAGAAGCGGTGGACGATGTGGCGATCATCGCCAAGATAAATGAAGCGCTCAAGGCGCTGCAGGAGCGGGTAGTCGTCGTGATTGAGGTCGCTGTCGTCAATCACAAGGGCATCAAACTCATAGCCAGGCTCGAAACTGCCTACGCGACCAAAGACGCTGCCGCCTGACTTGGTAGCCAGCCAGAACGCCTCGGAGAGCGTCAGGAACGAACGGTTGCGATCACGCTGATAGTGCATCTTGCTGGCCTGAATGGCATAGACCATCGTGCGGAAGATGCTGAGGGTGTGGCCGCCGCTGATATCGCTGCCGAGGCCCACGCGGATGCCTGCATCGAGGAAGGCGCGGATGGGCGCCATCCCAGAGGAGAGGTTGAAGTTGGAGGTGGGGCAGTGGGCCACAAGGATGTCATTCTGGCGCATCAGTTCCATCTCCTCGCCTGCACTCCAGACGCAATGGGCCATGATGGTGGGTGTCTGTCCGAAAAGGCCGTAGCGGTTGTACGCATCAGCGTAGTTGCGGCTATCGGGCTCCAGACTTCTTACAAGCTCAATCTCGCCTGTATTCTCGGAGAGGTGGGACTGAACGGGCAGCCCATGAAGCTGTGCCAGCTCGCCACAGAGGTGCAGCAAAGCGGGCGTGCAGGAGGGGATGAAGCGTGGCGTCATGATGGGGCGCACCAGCGGATCATTGCCATACGCCTGGACCAGCGCTGCGCAGGCCTCCTCGGCCTCTACGAGCGTCTCGCGGAGCGCCTCAGGACAGTCGCGATCCATATTGACTTTACCCACGAGGGCGCCCATTCCAGCCTCATGGAACAGGTCCATGAGCAGACGGGTAGCCTCGAGGTGAACAGTCGCAAAAGCGGCGCAACGCATTGTGCCGTTGCGCCACAGGTCATAGACGAAGCGACGATACATCCGCTCGGCATAGGCGAGGTCGGCGTAGCGTGCTTCCTCTGGGAAGGTGTAATTGGCCAGCCAGGGAAGCAGTTCCAGGTCCATCGCGATGCCGAGGTTGCGATACTGCGGCGCGTGGACATGAACGTCGTTCATGGCTGGAATGAGCAGGCGGTCGCCAAAGTCGATGACGTCCGATGCTGCACAGCCTAAGGCTTCTGGCGAAGAGGCAATGCCTACAACGCACCCATTCTCGACCGCGATGCAGCCGTTCTCGACAACGTCGAAATGGTCTTTCTCACGTGTGAAGAGAATATGTGCTTTGTAGGCTTTCCTCATGTCTTTTCAACGTCTCCGTCTCGAAGATTTCTTGGCTTTCTTGGCCGTTGTCTTGTTCGCTTTCTGGGGATGCTGCTTGAGGTCAAGGACGCGTATGTTGCGTAACTTCAGACCTTCGCCATGTCCGCAGAAGCAGATGAGGCCGTCAGGATTGAAGAGGCCGGGATGGCTCTGGTGGTCAACGGTATAGGGATTGGGCTTACCTGCCTCGGGAGCCATATTGTGGCCCTCACAGGCTTTGCGGATATCGCCGTCAACCAGCACCTCGCCGTTCAGGGTAACGGTGATGTGGTCGCCCTCTGCGCGGATCTCCTCGTAGTTCCATTCGCCTAGCGGCTTGTGCTTGATGCGCTTGGCAGGAATGATGCCATAGACGGAGCCGTGTACCTGATATTCGCGCAGGCCCTGATAGATGGGGTCGTCGTGGTCAAGAATCTGGATCTCCATACCCTCGTAGGCAGCGTCCACGCCTTCCTTGGTGCGGATGCCGACACCATTATTAATACCTGGGCGCACGAAGCAGAACTCAAAGCGGAACACGAAGTCGGAGTATTTCTTGGTGGTGTAGAGGTTACCCTCTGAACCGTATTGGGCGCTGACGTAGATGGCGCCGTCGATGGGCACATAGGTGTTCTTTGCACCGGTCCATTTGTCGAGGTTGGTGCCATCGAAGAGGAGCTCAAAGCCTGCCTTCTTCTCCTCTGCGGTGAGGAAGGTCTGCTTGGCGGTGACGGCGTTGGGGTCGTCAACAATCTTGGGCAGGATGGTGTTCACCTGGTCCACAGCGTAGCCGGCATCGGCATCCTCGGTGTGGCTCTTGAACACCTTCTGTGCCTTCAGCAACATCTCGCGCACTTGGGCGCCGCGCTGTAAGGGCTCGTTCTTCTCAATCAGGTCTGTGACAGCGTGAGCGGCAGCGAGGTCGTTGGCCTTCACGTCCATATATTCAGCAGCAAGGTTCAGGGCGGGCTCGTTATTGAGTGTGCTAAGGGCTGCGAGGTAGTTGTTGGCTGTTGCGGCTGCGGGCTTCATCTCGAGGGCCAGTTTGTAGAGTTGGTACTTCTTCAGGCTCTCCCAGTTGGCTTTCTTGGTCACCACGAGGGCACGTGAGAGCATCACGTCGCGGCTGGAAGCATCGTTGGCAGCAATGTTCATGAGGGAAGGAACGACATCTGGGCTCGTCACTTTCAGCAAGGCGGCAGTAGCGGGCACCTTCGTATCTTCGTTGCCAACAGCGGCTACGAGTTTCTGGAGATCGTCGGCGTTGGCGCGCTGAGCCATCAGGCCATAATAGAACTCTGGATAGCCCTGACTGCGGAGCAGCAAGTCGGGATATTTCTCCTCCGTGACGATAGCGGCAAGGCTCTTGGAGGCCGCAGCATGCAGCTTGTTGTTGCCGATGAGGGAGGTGAGGGGAACGTAAGCGTCCTGAATCTTGCGCTCGCCAACGAGCTCGATGAGCTGGCTGCTGGCTGTCACACCCTTGCCTTTGACGGCTGTGAGCACACCTTGACGGATGTCGCCGTTGAAGGTGAGGAGAGCAGCCTTAGCGGCATTGGCATTGGGGCCGTCGAGGGCGGCAATGAGCGCCTTCAACGCGTTGTCGCCACCAATCTTGCCTGCGGCCTCAATCGCTACGGGTGCCAGCTGTTCGTCAGCAATGGCATTCTCCACAAGGTTGAAGTTGCTGGCATCATGACGATCGCCGAGCCAGCTGAGGACATCTGCCTTAGCATCACTCTTCAAACGGGGATAGGCCTTCACGACCTGGCTGACGAAAGCGTCGTCGCTGCCACCCAGCTGAAGGGCGGTGGTGCGCAGCTGGAGGTCGTTGCCCTTGAGGGTCTTGATGAGGAGGGCGGTCTGCTTCTTGGCAGGCATCGCAGCATACTTGTCGCGGAAATCGGCAACGATGCGCGAACCACCCAGCACTGCCGTGAGGTCTTCAACGGCATGCTTCACCTCGACGCTGCCAGGGGTGAGCTTGGCCAGCTGATCTTTGAGGAAGATGCGGTTGCCCTCGTCTGTGCACTTGGCGATGGCGGCCTCAAGACCTTGCTTGACAGCGGCACAAGCAGCCTCGCGACCCTTGACGGTGACGTAGCTGGTGAGGCCGTCGATAGCGTATTCAAAGACGGCGTTCTTGCCCTGACCTGAAGGATAGAGCATGCCTGCAAGGGCCTGAATACCTTCGGCACCAGTTCCTGCAATCTCGCTCATGACTTGCTCCAGCGCTTCGAGGTTCTGTGCCGGCAGCTGAGCCAGTCCGTCGGCGATGATGGTGGATGTGACGCGGTTGCGGCTATCCTGAGCTGTGGCGGTGAAGCTCATTCCGAGCATCATGGCCACCAATAGTATAATTGTTCTAATGTGTTTCATTGTTTTGAGGATTAGGCGGTTATCAGATTTTCCATTCTCCACGCATTGGCTGGTCGATGAGTGCGTTAGCGGCATCATCGCCAATGAAGCGCTGGGTGGCGGGATCGAAGTTCAGCACTTTCCGGCCGAGGCGCAGACCTACGGCGCCCATATTCACGAGCGTGCAGCTGTGGTGGCCGTTCTGCTCGTTGAGGGCAAACTTCTGGCGCGTGCGAACACACTCCAGGAAGTCTGTACGTTGCGGTTCGGGATCGGGAAGCTCGTTGAGCTTGTTCATCACATCGGGGATGGTGCACTCGAAGCCCTTAAAGACTTTGCCCTTGGGACCTTCGATGTAGGCGAGCTTGCCTTGTGACTCGTAGCCTTCGCCCTCGAGGACAATCTGGCAACCGTCGGCATAGGTATAGGTAATCTTATGCCAGATGCCTACGGCATCGTAGTGCTGTTGCGGAGCGTCGATTTCCACCTTGACGGGGAACTCGTTGTCTTTGCCCAGCATGTACTGTACGGGATCCAGATAGTGCTGACCCATATCCGTGAGTCCGCCGCCGTCGTAGTCCCAATAGCCGCGGAAGGTCTGGTGTGTACGGTGTGCGTTGTAGGGCTTGAAGGGAGCCGGGCCGAGCCACATGTCGTAGTTCAGCTCTGCAGGAACGGGCTGAGGCGTCAAGTTGTCTTTGCCCACCCAGAAGAATTTCCACGTGAAGCCCGTAGCGCCGGATACGGTTACCTTCAGCGGCCATCCCAACATGCCGCTGTTAATGAGCTTCTTCAGCGGCTTCACGGGGGTGCCGAGGCCGTAGAATGTATCTGTGAAGCGGAACCACGTGTTGAGGCGTAGGATGCGTCCGTAGCGTTCTACGGCAGCTGCAACAGCCTTGCCTTCGCCAATGGTGCGCGTCATAGGCTTCTCGAGCCAGATATCCTTGCCGGCTTTGGCAGCCTCAATAGCCATGAGGGCGTGCCAGTGGGGCGGGGTAGCGATATGAATGATGTCGGCGCCGGACTGATGAATGAGCTCGCGGAAATCATCGTAGGACTTCACGTCTTCCTTGAGTTGGCTCTTTGCGGCATCGACGGCGTTCTGCAGGTGTTTCTTGTCAACGTCGCAAACGGCCAAGAGGCGGCATGCTTCGCTGCTCGAGAAATGGTAGGACGAACGGCCGATACCGCCGACGCCGATAATGGCTTTGGTCAGTTGATCACTTGGAGCGACAAAGCCCTTTCCACCCAATACATTACGGGGGATGATGGTAAACAGGCCTGCTGCTCCCATCGTTTTCATGAAATGTCTTCTATCCATGTTTAAGGTTATTATGATTTGGTAAATGAATTGACAAGTGGCTCAGATCTCGTCTGGCTGTAGTTCTACGACGTGCCCGTTGCGCGTTACAACCAACGTGCTTTTGAACAGGCGGGAGCGTTCTACAAGCCTTCGCTGAGCAAGCACGATGCCTTCGTCAATGAGACGCTGCATCTCCAGAATCTCTTTCTCACTCATGGTCGTCAGTTTTAGCGTACAGGTTGTAGAATCGTTCGTACTTCGCATCGTCAACGATGCTGATGCGCTCGTCCTTCCATCCGTAGGCAATTTTCTCGCCTGGGATGTCAGAGTTGTCGTAGAGGGTCCAATAGTCAGCGATGGGCGTATAGAGCTGGAAGAAGTTCTGCAGTCCGGCATCATAACGTCGCAGGATGACATCTTGGGGAATATTATGCCCGCCTAAGCTGACGCGCTTCGCTACGCGCGCAACGGCTTGTTCGGGCGTAGCCAGCGAGAAGAACAGAAGGGTCACGAAATAACCGCGACGCTGGGCACGCTGGATCAGGTTGACATACGAGCGTGTAGCCAGGGTGGTCTCAAAGGCAAAGGTCTCACCTTCCTTCAGTAAGTGAATCATGCGGTCAATCATGAGGCGTCCGGCCTGAATGGCAACGCCCTCAGGGTTGAACGGTGAAAGACCTTTCGCAATCTCGTCGGCATTGACGAATTCGCGGCAGTGCAACATCTCAGGCAAGACGGTAAAAGAAGCCGTCGTCTTACCTGCGCCGTTGCAGCCTGCAATGATATACAGATGTAGTCTATCGTTGTCTACCATAGCTGTTTTTTAGGCTTTAATTGGGGCAAAGATAGGCTTTTTTTGCTGTATAGCAGAAAATGCGCGCAAGAAAGTTGCCAAGAAGCGGTGTTCTTGGACTTTTTTAACATTTCAGGGCGTGCGCTTTCCCTGCTATGCAGACTTTTAGGTGGTTTGAGGGCTATTTCTTTTTCAGCAAATCGGGGCGGAGGCGTTGGGTGCGCTCCATGGACTGCTGCAACTCCCATTCTTTGATCTTGGCCTCGTGGCCGGAAAGGAGGATTTCAGGCACCTTCCAGCCCTTGTAGTCGGCTGGTCGCGTATAGACGGGCGCTGCGAGCAGGTTGTCCTGGAAGCTGTCCGAGAGCGCGCTTTGCTCGTCGCCGATCACGCCTGGCACAATGCGCACGATGGCGTCGGCCATCACGGCAGCAGCCAGCTCGCCTCCCGTCAGGACGTAGTCTCCGATACTTACTTCCTTGGTAATCAAGTGCTCACGGATGCGGTAGTCGATGCCTTTGTAGTGGCCGCATAGGATGATGATATTCTCGCATAGCGACAGCTCGTTGGCCATCGGCTGGTCAAACTGCTCGCCATCGGGTGTCGTGAAGATAATCTGGTCATAGTGGCGCTCGGCGGTGAGGGCGCTGATGCAGCGGTCAATGGGCTCGCACTGCATCACCATACCCGCAAAGCCGCCAAAGGGATAGTCGTCGATGCGGCGGTCCTTGCGCACAGCGTAATCGCGCAGGTTGTGGAGATGGATTTCTACGAGCCCTTTCTTCTGGGCACGTCCGAGGATGCTCTCTTGCAGGAAGCCCTCGATGAGCTGGGGAATGACGGTGATGATGTCGATGCGCATAGTTACCATTGATTAGACAGCATTTCGAGCATGTCTTTTGCTGTGAGTTTATAGTTCTGGTCAGCACCTTCGAGGATGCTGTCTGAGAGGGCGCGCTTGCTCTCGTGGAGACGCATGATCTTCTCCTCGATGGTGTGGTGGCTGACGAGGTGATAGACGGTGACGGCCTGCTTCTGCCCGATGCGGTAGGCGCGGTCTGTGGCCTGCTGCTCAATCGCTGGGTTCCACCACGGATCGAGGTGGATGACGTAGTTGGCTGCCGTGAGGTTCAAGCCTACGCCGCCGGCCTTGAGGCTGATGAGGAAGATGGGACGCTTGCCTTTCTGGAAGTCGTTGACCAGCTGCTCACGCTGCTTGATGGGGGTGGTTCCGTCCAGATAGAGGAAGGGCAGGTGTGCCTCCTTCAACGCTCGAGAAACGATGGAAAGGAATGATGTGAACTGACTGAAAACAAGTACGCTATGACCGCCTTCAACAATGTTCTGAACGAGTTCCATGAACGCGTTGACCTTGGAGGAGCCATCGACCCATGTGGTGTCAATCAGCTCTGGCGTGCAGGCTGTACGGCGCAGGCGCGAGAGTTCTGCCAGCGCGCTGACGGTGAGCTGGTCGCCCTCTTCCTTGAAGCGCTGTTCGGCCTCTCGGCGGATGACCTCGTAGAACGCCATTTCGTCATCGGTGAGCTCCACGTCGATGGTAATTTCTGTCTTCTCGGGCAGTTCCTTGGCCACCGCTTGCTTGGTGCGGCGCAGCATGAACGGCGCTACGAGGGTCTGCAGTTGCTGTTGGCGATCCGTGTCCTGTAGGTTCTCGATGGGGATGATGAATTTCTGATTGAACTGCTCGTAGCTGCTGAGCAGACCCGGGTTGACGAACTGGAAGAGGTTCCAGAGCTCGCCCAGATGGTTCTGCACGGGCGTACCTGTCAGAATGATGCGATAGTCGGCTTGCAGCTGCATGCAGACAGCGCTCGTCTTGGTGCCGCGATTCTTGATATTATGTGCTTCGTCGAGGACGGCTGTCTTCCATTGCTTCTTCGTGATCAGGTCTTGCGAGGGCATGAGCAGGCCATAGGTGGTAATAATCACGTCGCCAGGCCCTGCTTCCTCTACGACGCGACGGCGGTCAAAGAATTCGCTGAGGTTATAGACGTTCAGCGAGGGGGAAAAGCGCTGCAGCTCGTTGCGCCAGTTGGGCGTTACGCTGGCTGGTGCTACGACCAGCGCAGGTCCTTCTGCGGCGTGTGCCAGCAGGAAGGCGATTGTCTGTACCGTCTTACCCAGGCCCATATCGTCCGCCAGGCAGGCGCCTGCGCCCCACGCCGCCAGACGCATCATCCATTGGAAACCTTCCAGCTGATAGGGGCGGAGGGTGGCCTGTAGCGTAGCTGGCACTTCCGGCTGTAGGGCGTCGGCTTGCTTGATGCGCTCTGTGAGATCCTCGAATTCCTGCGCGTGGTGGATGTTGATCTCGCCGTTCACCAGTTCTGCCAGTACTCCTGTCTGAAGCGCCGAGATAGCGGGCTTGTTGCTCTCCAGTGTGGTCAGGCTCTCAAAGGCGTCGAGCTGTTTGCGCAGCTTCTCGGAGAGCCACAGATAGTCGCCGTTCTGCAACTGTACGTAGCCGCCGTGACTGCTGGCCAGCGCCTGCAGCAGCTGTTGGGCTGTGAGCAGGGAGTTGTCGTCGAGGCGTACGTCGCCTTCCACTTCGAACCAGCGTCCGCGTTGCTGCAGCGAGATGTTCCAGTCGCCTTTCTTGGCCGAGTGCATCCTCAGGCGTTCGCCATCGGGCCACTCTACGGCGCTGATCTCTGGATGGCTGCTGACGAAGGCCAGAAGCTCCAGCACCTGCTGCGTGGAGAGGTGTGCGCTGAGGTTCTCCGTGAATTCGATATCGTGCGTGTGACAATATTGTAATAAGGTGGAGAGGTTGCGTCCCTCGCTGTCCATGTCGCGCTCGATGCGGACGCGTCCCGATGTCTCGTTCTGGTCAATGATGACGCGGTCGCCCTGAGCCGGTGTGAGTGCGATGCTGCCGCCGATGAGGGGGCGCACCAGCACGTAGGCGTCGAAGAGCGTTTGCGCTGTGGGGTCGGGGGTGAGACGTATGAGGATGTTCGATTGTGCCTCCAGCGTGTCCAGCTCCTTCTCCTTGGGGATGAGGTCGCTGTGCACGTCTGTGACATTGGCGATGAGCGGCAACAGCTTGGCCAGCTTCTCCTCCGCTTCAGGGGGGAAATCCGTCACGGATAGCAGCTCCTGCAGGATGGCCCGCTCGTGGTCCGACATCGGGAAGAAGATGTAGTGCATCGCCGTGTCGCGGTGATAGACGTTATTCTGCGAGAGCAGGTCCTGGAAGGCGACGTTGGACTGCAGGTGGAAGCCTCCTTTCTCTGTGCGCTCAACGATGACGTAGGGCTTCTGCTCCTCGATGGTGACGCGGCGGAAGGGCGACTGCTCGCCCGTGAAGACACGGTCTGAGCCTATCAGATGCGGCAGGATGATTCCTACCGTGAGGCGTTGAGCTCCGAGGAATCGCACGTCGGCCACGACGGCCTGGTCCGTGCGGTCCATGAAGGGTTCTGTGCCTCCGATGAAGCGGTTCCAGGGTAATTGCTTGCCGCTGCCCCAGCGCCCGTCCTTCAGGCGGTTCTGTTCGCGCAGCTCTACGCTCTCGCCGTCGCTCATGATGATGTACATGACGCGATGCTCGTCCTCGTCGGCCTTGTCCTTCTGCTGGATTTCGGTGTCGATGAGTCGGTCCAGCATCAGCTCCCACGGATCCTTGGCCTTGGCCAGCTTGGATACGGGTTTGCTGCCGAAGGCGTTGTCCAGCAGCTTCTTCTCGTACTTTTCCAGTTTGATATATGAGGCGGCCTCGTGGCGCAGGAATGCCGAGCGCGGCTGGAAATCGTTCTCCGTCAGCGGCATACCGATCAGGTTGGCCGCCATCAGGGTGGTGAGGCGTTGCTGCAGGATGAACTCGCGGTCCTGCACATTCTCTGGATTCAACAGTTCCTTAAGCAGGTCCATATCTACGCGCTGCAGCGGGTTGGCCAGCGTGTCGGCCAGCAGCGCCGCCGCACCTACGCGATGAAGGTTCCCCTCGCGGGCGTTGTCGGCAAAAGCCTTGAGGCGCTGGCGCATGTCGGTGGGCTTGCTTGTCCACAGGGCGATGACCCAGTAGAAGGCGGCGATGCCGTCGGTGATGAAGCCGTCCGGATTATTCTGTCTGGCGGCTTTGCCGCCCATCGCTTCTGTGAATGCCTTCATGGCCAGGTCGCTCTTACCCTGCGACATCGCATGGACTGCTTTCAGCAGGTAGTCCGAGGGCGTGAGTCGGATGCCCTTCGGCGGCGTGTACTGTCCCTGACAGACGTATTGATAGTAGCCTACGAGCGCCTTCATCTCGCGCACGTCGGAATCGTTGGGGTCGAACTTGCGGAGTCCCAGCTGTCGCTGGATGGTCTCCTCGGGGTCGATATTGTCTTCCTTCATCCATTTGCGCAGGAGCGCTGATAGGAAACCGATGAAATCCACGTCGCGAATCATCGTCATCAGCGGCTCGTAGCGGCGCTCATCGACCAGACTGATCAGGTAGGGTGGGATAGCGCTGTCCAGCACAACGGGTAAGGGTCGCTTGCCAGCGTGGCAACGGCGCACTAACTGTTGCAACTCGTCAAAGGCACGATAGCGCGTGAGGGGCCACGAGTCGAACTCCTCGAACCACTCGGGGTGGTTGTCCAGCCCAAAGCGCATCACCTCGCCGTACATGCGCGGACGGATGAACTCGCGCTGCGGCGCAAAGTGGGTTGCGGCCTCGTGCACGACGATACCTTCTTTAATCAACTCATTGGTCAGCAACGGCAACTCGCCCAGCATGCAGGCGCCGTGCACGCTCAACTGGGTGCGATCGTCGTCCGAGAGGTTCTGGCCGACGTAAGCGTACAGGCATGCCAGCTTCTGGAGTGCCGGCTTGAATGTCATCAGATATTGTTGGATGATAGTCATAGTGTTACAGGTCGTCTGCCGCAGCGGTCAAATGGTACGGACAGACATCGACGGCACAAAGGTACGGCTTTCTTTTCATATACGCAAGTCCTGCGGCGGCATTTTTTTTTGCTTTGTTGAACGCCTTTCAATTTTTCTTGCTATCTTTGCGCCAAAATCCAGAACATCATGACTGAACAAGAACGCATTCTCCAACTCCGTGCCGAACTCCACCAGCACAATCATAACTACTATGTCCTCAATACTCCTACCATCTCGGACCAGGAGTTCGATGCCCTGCTGCGCGAGCTGCAGGAGCTGGAGGACCGCCATCCCGAGCTGGCCGATCCCAACTCGCCCACTCAGCGCGTGGGCAGCGACCTGAGCCAGGAGTTCGAGACCTTTGTTCATGTCCGCCCGATGCTCTCGCTCTCTAATACATATAATATAGGTGAGGTGGCCGAGTTCTACCAGCGTGTCCGCGAGGGGCTGGCCGGCGAGGACTTCGAGATCTGCTGCGAGCTGAAGTTCGACGGCCTCAGTATCTCCCTCCACTACGAGGATGGCCGCCTCGTCCGCGCTGTGACGCGTGGCGACGGTGTGCAGGGCGACGATGTGACAGCCAATGTGCGCACCATCCGCACCATACCTCTCCAACTGCGGCCCCTCTCCGAGTCCCCCAATGGGGGAGAGAATTGGCCCCGCTCCTTCGAGATTCGTGGCGAGATCCTGATGCCCTGGTCCAGCTTCGAGGCCCTGAACCGCGAGCGCGAGGCCCGCGAGGAACCCCTCTTCGCCAATCCCCGCAACGCCGCCAGCGGCACGCTCAAGAGCAAGCAGGCCTCCGTGGTGGCCGAGCGCAAGTTGGATGCCTACCTCTATTATCTCTTGGGCGACGAGCTGCCCGCCGACGGTCATTATGAGAACCTGCAGGCTGCCCGCTCGTGGGGCTTCCAGATCAGCGATGCGATGCGCAAAGTGCGCACGTTGGAGGAGATCGAGGCGTTCATCAACTACTGGGACACGGCCCGCAAGGACTTGCCTGTGGCTACCGACGGCATCGTCCTCAAGGTCAATTCCATGCGCCAGCAGCGCGCCCTCGGCATGACGGCCAAGAGTCCGCGCTGGGCCATCGCCTATAAGTTCCAGGCCGAGCAGCAGTCCACCATCCTGCGCGAGGTGACGTTCCAGGTGGGCCGCACCGGTGCCGTCACGCCCGTGGCCAACATGGATCCTGTGCAGCTGTCCGGCACCGTCGTGCGCCGCGCTACGCTCCATAATGCAGACTTCATGGACAGCCTGGACCTCCACGTCGGCGACCACGTGCTCGTGGAGAAGGGTGGAGAGATTATCCCCAAGATCGTGGCTGTGGACGAGGCCTTTATCACGCCGGAGCGCGGCCCCAAGGTGGAATTCATCCGCCATTGCCCCGAGTGCGGTGCCGAGCTGGTGCGCTACGAGGGCGAGGCCGCGTGGTACTGCCCCAACGAGACAGGCTGCCCGCCGCAGCTCAAGGGACGCATCGAGCACTTTGTCAGCCGCCGCGCCATGAATATCGACACCCTTGGCCCCGAGACCATCGAGGACTTCTTTGCCCGTGGACTCATCCGCGACTACGCCGACCTCTATACCCTCACCGTGGACCAGCTCAGCGGCTACAACGACACCCGCATCCGCTCTGCCCGCAAGACCATTCAGGCCATCGAGGCCTCGCGCCAGGTACCCTTTGAGCGTGTCCTCTTCGCCCTCGGCATCCGCTTTGTGGGCGAGACGGTGGCCAAGACCCTTGCGCGCCGCTTCCGCTCGATCGATGCGCTGGCCCACGCTACGCTGGACGACCTCCTGCAGGTGAACACCATCGGCGCCGCCATAGCCGAGAGCGTGATCCGCTGGTTTGCCGACGCCGACAATGCCTTCCTCGTGGAGCGCCTCCGTGCGCAGGGCCTCCAGCTGCAACTCTCCGATGCGGCCATTGCCGAGCAGAGCGACCGCCTGGCCGGCAAGACCATCGTCATCAGCGGCGTCTTCGCCCACCACTCACGCGATGAGTACAAAGCCCTCATCGAGCAGCACGGCGGCAAGAACACCGGCAGCATCTCCGCCAAAACCTCCTTCATCCTCGCCGGCGACAACATGGGCCCCGCCAAACTGGAGAAGGCCCAGAAACTCGGCGTCCCCATCGTCAGCGAGGACGAATTCCTGCAGATGATAGAATAAAAACATCAATAACTAACGAATTATGAAAACTACACCTGATCACTTCATGCTGTTTCGCACGGCTGGTCGTCGCATAGCCGAGGCCGCTATGTGTTTGTTCGTGGCATCGTTCGTTGCCTGTTCCGTCGATAACGTCTCGGACGAGGTGGCGACTCCCACTACTCCCACACCTTCTATCAACCCTGAGGACTACCAGAATGTGCCCACATCGGGCGCCACGCTGGAAAAGGGTGACATCACCATCACCTTCCCCGAGAACACCTTCTCTGCTGAAACGAAGATTGCCATCAGCGATGTGAAGGCGGGCGAGGTGGCTGGCGAGGATGAAGTGTCCAACTTCTACAAGCTGACCGTTCCGCCTCAGATTGACAAGCAGCTCACCTTGAGTATCGAATCCGATGAGGCAGGCCCGGGCGTCAACATCATTGCCCATGTGCCATGCTATCATATATCTGAGGACATCCTTGATTATCAGGACATCATCCTGGAATCGGAATACGCCAACGGCAAGTACACGTTCCAACTGCCGGCAACCGACAACCACGACGCTGAAGCGGGCGAGCAGCTCTCTATCAGCCTCGGTCTTGCCAAGGTGGACTATCTGGGCCAGGGCGGTGCGGCGACGGTGAAAGGTACTCGCGGCACGGATATTTTTGAAGACAAATTTACCGAAGGCAATGTATCGTGGCATTTCGTTTTCGGCTGGCGCCAGAGAGCTGCGCTGGCAGACAGACTTGATGCCAACTGGGAGGCCATCAACGAGTGCATCCGCGATGCTATCAAGAAGCTGCATGACCTGGGCCTGAAGGTCACCGATCGCGATGTCACCTTCTCATTTGCCAAAATGGAAGAATATGGAACATTCAGTCAAAGTGCATATTGCAACGAATGGAGCTCCATCCAGGTAGGTGACCACATACTGGATGATTTTGCCAACTCAAGGGATAATTTCCGCAGCACCATCATTCATGAGCTGATGCACATGTATCAGGCTGATTATGACCCGCGCAGCGCATTCCGTAAAGCTGACAAACTTGGTGCCATCACAGAAGCTACAGGCGGAAAATTAATTGACGGCCTTTCCATACACGACGGCAGCGAGCGTCTGTTGCTCTACGAGTCGGGCGCTGTTTGGGCAGAGCAGTTCATGATTGGTAAATTCAATTATTCCTATGCCCAGAATTATGTCGGCAATGCCATCAAGGGATTCTATGACATCGGCTCGATCTACACCTCGGGTACAACGCACAAAGCATATGAATCTCATGGCTACGGCATGTCGATACTCATGGAGTACATTACCAAAAAGCTGACCAAATACAACCTCGACGACAAATCCATCGTGAAGCTCTACGAGATATGGCACAATTCGAATGGATGGTCACGCGACTGCATCAAGCAGCTCACACGCGAGGCCGGTCACGACATATTCTCGAACTACGATGATTTCATCCTGTCAGTGCTCAAGGGCGAGGTTTCTAATGGCATCAACATTTCGGGAATAGGTGGAGCCGGCAGCGGAGGTAAGATCACTGACGCGACCACCACCCGGCAGACTACGGGCCAGAGTTTCGTCCATGGAGGCCAGGTGGACCGTTTCAGCTTTGAAGTTTCAGACAACACGCCGCTTGACAACAAGCAACTGGTCATCAGTCAGCTCGAAGAGGGCTGCCGCACCTATGTTATCATACCAGAAACAGATGAAACAGGTGAGAAGATATTTATAGAATATGGTTTCAGGGCAACGAAGGACGAACCAATCATCATCCCTTGCAAGGATCTGGTGCAGAAGTTCCACATGTCTGAAAGACATAATACCCAATTCGTGTTCTTTACCGTTACCACAAACCGCGATAACAAAAAGACTTTGCCCTATAAGGTCCAGGTGGAACTGAAAGACAGCCCGAACCTCGCCCCCGTGACGCTGAAACGTGCAAGCGTAGAAATGAGCATCATGTGTGACGTCGTCACAGGCGGAAGCTTCCCGTCGGAGGGGCAGGATAAAAGGACAGTCAAAGTCGGCGGCACCAGCGAAGAAGGTACGCTGACGTCGTCCTACGTTGACGGAACCACCCTGCATGTAGAGTATTATAAAGAAGAGAAGCACGGGCAGTCGAAGGAGACAATCACCTTCGATGTCGTTAACTTCCCCGACATAGCCAATACCACTATCAAGAATGTCGTCGTGCGCTGCCATTCGGAGAAGGACCCTGAAATCGACGAAGAATACAATGATTATCTAGGCGACAGCGAATATGTCTATGACCTTGAGGCCAAGTTCGAACCGCTCACCTATAACAAGGCGTCATCTTCAGAGAAGCTTGCCGTCTTCTATGGCTATGAGCAGAAGGGCTTAACGATAACCTCGTATTCGTCCTCTTTACATTATGTTTATTATGGTAGCACAGGCGGGGATACCCGTACTTGGAAGGCCAACGCCAACAACAACGCCTGGATATATCTCGAGTGGGAGTAGTAAAAAATCCCACAACTGGTGGCAGATGTGGGAAAGATATTAAGAAGAATTAGTAAATCAATCGTCACGCATCATTAGATGATCGTGCATGGGACAAGGACCATTTATCTAATGTAAAATGGACAATGGAAATGTCCTGCCTGCCCATATCGTCGGCCAGGAAGAAGATGATGTTGGGACGGTCGGTGGACTGCGCCATTGCCGTCGCAGCCGTGAACAAGGGGAGGGAACTCCTGAAAAACTTTCTGAACATAAATGAGTATTATTTATAAGGTCTTTTGACGGCGCGAAGAAAAAAAAATTTGAAGCGTTGTGCAGATAGGCTTGAATATTTTGTTTTCGGGATGTGAAAAAAGATTATTTTCGTATTGTAGTGTGCTAAAAACTCTATCGTGGTGGCCCATTTCTCCTACATTTTCCTTATCTTTGCAAGCAAATTGAAAATGCATGCCGGCGCATAGGTTCTTCTCACTGAAATGGCTTTGGATAGCGGTGCTCCTCATGGGCTTCGCGCGGCCTGCTGCGGCCAGAGGCGAAAGCGATTCGCTGCTGGTGGTGGCGGACAGCATCCTGCTGCGGGAACTGACGGTCACGGCGCTGCAACCGGTATCCATGCGTGGCGATACGCTGGTCTATGACCTCCGCGCCTTCCCCGTGCCGGAGGGCTCCCGACTGGGCGAGCTGCTGCGGCGACTGCCGGGCGTAGATGTGGGCGCTGACGGTGCCGTCCGTGCGCAGGGCATCCCCGTCACTTACCTGTTGCTGAACGGCCGCGAGTTCTTCTCGGCCAACCGCTCGGTGGTGCTGGAGAATCTGCCTGCCGATGCGCTGCTGGACGTCAAGGTCTATGAGCGCGTGGTGGAGAATGACGAGGATATGGGGCTCCGAGCACGTACGGAGCGTGTCATGGACCTGACGACGCTACCCGGTAAGGAGAAGGGATGGCTCACGGACCTGACAGGGGCCGCCGGCTACCGCGACCGCTACTCTGGAAACGCCAGCGCCAGCCATTTTGATGAGGTGTGGCAGAATATGATTTCCGTGTCCTCGGACAACTTGCCGCAGGATTTCGGTATCGGCGAATCGTTCTACGAGAAGGTGGATCGCCAACAGCAGGACGGCGACGCCCGCCACCATACGCTCAGCATCATGACGAGCCGCAAGAAGGGCGCCTGGGAGACTACCGGATCGGCCTATTATACCGCTTCCCGCAATACGCGTGGCATAGAAAGTCTGACGGAGAACCTGCTGTCCACGGGTCAGCTCTATTCACGAACCTCCACCGACGGTGAGGACAGAACCCACAACGTGACGGGTAATTTCCACTTCGAGCGGCGCGATTCCATGACGACGGTCACCATCGATCCGCAATTGATGTACACGAAGGGCAATTCCCATACGGACTACATCTCGGCAACCTCCAACCGCCCGCTGCAGGACGTGCTGGAATGGACAACGGGTACGGCATCGCCCTTCTTGCTGAACCGCCAGAGAGTGCATAGCATCAGCAACCAGCAGGCCTGGAACGCCTCGGTCAATGCCCATCTGCGGCGCCGCCTGAGCCGTCATGGACGTGCTTTCACGATTGATGCGGCATGGGAACTCAACGATGTCTCCACGTTCCAGTCCACGGCCTCGGCAACGGACTATTTCCGCCGTGACCAGTATGACAGCCAGCTACGCTACTCCGACGCTCCCGACCGCGACGAGCAGGTGCGCGTCAGAATGGCGTGGATAGAACCTTTGGGACGTTACCTGAAACTGAAAGCGGAGTGGGGGATGTCCAACCGTCATGAGAATTTCCGTCAGCCCGTCTTCACGGAAGGTGCTATGCATCCTATCGACTCGCTGTCAAAGGATGCTACCTACGATTTCCTGAACCGTGATGCACGCCTGATGCTGCAATGGATGCCGTCGGACAAGATGGTGCTCAGCATCGGTGGACTCTATAATCCCGTCAGGACACGTACCCGCTACATCTGCAACACCTTGAATATCGACACGCTGCGCTATGTGGATAACTGGGCACCAGAGCTGAATTTCTACTACCGCTCGGACAACGGATGGAATGCCAGCCTCAAATATACGGGTATGAGCCGCCAGCCGGGACTGCTGGATCTGCTGCCTATCGTGGACGATACCGACCCGCTGCACCTGCGCAAGGGTAATCCGGGCCTGAAACCGTCCTTCGTACACCAACTCTCAGGTACCTATTTCTGGTTCGATGCCGATACGCAAACCCAGCTGAACCTGCAGGTGCAGGGTCAGGTGGAGCAGAATGCCATTACCGATGTGGTGGAGATTGATGCAACGGACGGTGTGCGTCGCACCTCTGTAGATAATGTCGATGGCTGTCGGCAGATAGCCGCTACGTGGACGGCGGCCTCAGGCTTCGAGCCGGAGTCCAAGTGGTTCTTTGATTTCCAAGGCGATGTGAACATGACCCGTCGCGTGGGCTTGCAGGAACGTCACCTCATGGAGACGGCCTTTGCCGCTGATCAGGTACAGGAGATGACATTTACCACGAATCAGTCGCTCATCCGACAGTATGTGGCCCTGCAGTGGCAGCCAGGCATCTTCTCCGTGAAACCTTATGGATTCTTTACCTATAACGGACTGCGGGCTCAGGACATCAACGTGACGCCGGCGGATCTGTGGCTCGTGGGCGTAGGACTCGTGGGGCGACTGGAGACGAATAACGGCTGGAGCATTGCCGTAGACGCATCGCGGCAGAGTAGGCGAGGATACGTCGAGGCAGTGGACAATGACGACGAATGGCTCATAGACTTGGAAATGGCCTATGCTTTCCTGAAAGGTCGTGCGGCAGAGGTGCGTCTGCAGGCCTGCGACCTGTTGCGCCAGCGCAATCTCTCACGCAGCGTCACCTCCGCCACAACGCGTATTGAAGCCTCCTATCCGCACAGTGTCACGCATTATCTGCTCCTCAGTTTCACCTATCGCTTCACACTTATGGGAAAATAAATCGTTCCAGAGCACACGTTTTTCAGCCGAAATTCGTACCTTTGTGCCCGAATTCAGACAACGAACTTCAACAACATTCAAATTATATAGTATTCATCACAAACTTAAACATTTGTTTTATGACAAAGAGTGCATTGCAAATCGCAAGGGCTGCCTATCAGCCTAAGCTCCCCAAGGCGCTGCAGGGCCCTGTAGCTGTCAAGGAAGGTGCTGCTACACAGAGTGTCGGCAACCAGGACGAAATCCGCAAACTGTTCCCTAACACATACGGTCTGCCCGTCGTGGAATTCGTTGAGGGACAGGCTCAGAAGCTCCCCGCTATCAACGTCGGTGTCATCCTCTCCGGTGGTCAGGCTCCTGGCGGTCACAACGTCATCAGCGGCTTGTTCGACGGTGTCAAGAGCATCAATCCCGAGAGCAAGCTCTACGGCTTCATCCTCGGCCCTGGCGGTCTCGTGGATCACAAGTACATGGAGCTCACCGCAGACATCATCGACGAATACCGCAACACGGGCGGCTTTGATATCATAGGTTCCGGCCGTACAAAGCTGGAGAAGGAAGAGCAGTTTGAGAAGGGTATCGAGATCCTGCGCGAGCTGAACATCAAGGCCCTCGTCATCATCGGCGGTGATGACTCCAACACCAACGCTTGCGTGCTCGCTGAGTACTACGCTGCCAAGAACTACGGCGTACAGGTCATCGGCTGTCCTAAGACCATCGACGGCGACCTGAAGAACGAGCAGATTGAGACCAGCTTCGGTTTCGATACCGCCTGCAAGACCTACAGCGAGCTGATTGGTAACATCCAGCGCGACTGCAACAGCGCCCGCAAATACTGGCACTTCATCAAGCTCATGGGCCGTTCCGCAAGCCACATCGCTCTTGAGTGCGCCCTCCAGACACAGCCCAACATCTGCCTCGTCAGCGAGGAGGTGGAGCAGAAGGAGATGAGCCTGGATGATGTCGTGAACTACATCGCAGACATCGTGGCCAAGCGTGCTGAGGACGGCAATCACTTCGGTACCGTGCTGATTCCCGAAGGCCTGATCGAGTTCATTCCCGCTATCAAGAAGCTCATCAAGGAGCTGAACGAAGTACTTACAGATCCCGCTACCGGTGAGCCGCGCGAGTTCGAAAGCGCTGACGCTCAGATTGCCTTTGTCAAGAAGAGCATCGCCAAGGAGAATCTGGCAGTCCTCGAGAGCCTGCCCGAAGACGTAGCTCGTCAGCTGTGTCTGGATCGTGATCCCCACGGCAACGTACAGGTTAGCCTCATTGAGACTGAGAAGCTGCTCAGCCGCATGGTTGCAAAGCGCCTGAAGGAGACAGGTCGTGCTCCTAAGTTCAGCACCCAGCACCACTTCTTCGGCTACGAAGGACGTTGCGCTGCTCCCTCCAACTACGACGCTGACTATTGCTACAGCCTCGGCTTCAATGCCAGTCGCCTGATTGCTTCCGGCAAGACGGGTTACATGAGCATCATCAAGAACACGACGGCTCCTGCTGCTGAGTGGATTGCCGGTGGTGTGCCCATTACGATGATGATGAACATCGAGCGTCGTAATGGTGCCAACAAGCCTGTTATCCGCAAGGCTCTGGTGGAACTGGATGGCGCTCCCTTCAAGTTCTTCGCTGCTCACCGCGACGAGTGGGCTCGCAACACCAGCTATGTCTATCCCGGTCCTATCCAGTACTTCGGTCCCACCGAGGTCTGCGACCAGACCACCAAGACGTTGCAGTTTGAACAAGCATAATCATCTTGAACAAGCCTAAGAATACTTCGCATAGAGTTGTAGTACCCGCGTCATCCGGCGCGGGTTCTACCTCTGTGTCGAAGCGTTCTCCTCGCCGTACATCCTCTACGGCACCCCGCCGCCGTCGCAAGAAGTCCTCATCCCGTCGTCCCTTCTGGAGACGCATGCCGATGTGGGCGCTGCTGACAGGTATTGGCGCCATCGTAGCCCTTTACCTTTTTTCCCTCTACTACTTCTTCGTGAGCCCTCTCTCATTCCGCTGGAATGCCATCTATGGCGAACCTGATTACCCGGAAGGGTACGAGGTCAGAGGCATAGATATCAGTCATTATCAGGAACGCATCAACTGGGAACGCCTGCGTAACGCCAATATTCAAGGACAGCCCCTGAGCTTTGCCTTCATCAAGGCTACGGAAGGCGTCAGTATCATTGACGAAAACCTCAACGAGAATATCTATCAGGCTCATCAGAATGATATCGTCTGTGGCGCATACCATTTCTTCACGCCCGATGTGGATGCTGCCCTTCAGGCACGCTTCTTCTTGAAGCAAGTCCATTTGCAGGCAGGCGACTTGCCTCCCGTACTGGATATTGAAAAAAGTGGCAAACTCTCCAAGGCTCAGGTCGTAAAAGCGGCCAAGACGTGGCTCGATATCGTAGAGAAACATTATGGCGTCAAGCCCATTATCTATACGGGCTATCGCTTTAAGATGGATTTCCTGGGCGACAGCATCTTCAACCAGTATCCCTATTGGATAGCCCATTACTACGTGGACCGGCTGGCCTACAAAGGCCCGTGGCATTTCTGGCAATATACCGATGTAGGCCATATAGACGGCATTCCAGGCTACGTGGATTTCAATATCTTCAATGGCTCTCTCGAGCAACTTCATGCGCTCACCATCAAACCGGAAGAGGTTGATGAGATAGGACTGGATGGTGTGGACGATTAATGATTAACGGTAAACAAAGATATAGTGAGAACTCCCTATTACCTCGTTGAAGAATCCTTGCTACGGCGCAATCTCGCGCTGATTAGCGAAGTGGCCCAGCGCTCCGGTGCTGAGATCATTCTCGCATTCAAGGCCTTTGCCCTGTGGAAGACCTTTCCGATCTTTCGCGAGTATATCTCGCACACGACAGCATCATCTCCGGATGAGGCGCGTCTCGCCTTCGAGGAATTCGGCTCTCCCGCACACACCTATAGCCCTGCATATACGGAGCACGATTTCCCCGTTATTCTCGGCAGCTCTTCCCATATCACCTACAACAGCCTCTCTCAGTTCTACCGTTTCCTGCCCGTGGTTGAAGCGTGGAATGCTGATGCTGCTGTTCCCGTTTCTCTTGGTCTGCGCGTAAATCCAGAGTACAGCGAGATAGAAACTGAGCTCTATAATCCCTGTGCCCCAGGTTCCCGTTTCGGCGTTCTGGCCGAGGATCTCCCGTCTCCAGACGCTTTCCCCGCAGCGATCAAGGGTTTCCATATCCATTGCCACTGCGAGAGTGGTGCTGATGCCTTCGCGCGTACGCTCGAACATATTATAAATAAGTTCTCCCCTTGGTTCTCTCGCTTGAAGTGGATTAATTTTGGCGGCGGTCACCTCATGACGCGTAAGGACTACGACGTAGAGTTGCTCATTCGCACACTCCAGTCCTTTCATGCCCGTTGGCCCCATCTGCGCATGATTCTCGAGCCGGGCAGCGCTTTCGCCTGGCAGACAGGACCGCTGGTGGCTTCCGTCGTAGATGTCGTGGAGAATCATGGCATCAAGACGGCGATACTAGATGTCAGCTTCACGTGTCATATGCCTGATTGTCTGGAGATGCCGTATCAGCCAGTTATTACAGGCGCGATGATGGGAGCCCAAGGACCTTATGTCTATCGGATAGGGGGTAATTCCTGCTTGAGCGGAGATTATCTGGGTGATTGGAGCTTTGATCATGAATTGCAGATTGGCGAGGAAGTGATCTTTGAGGACATGATTCATTACACGACGGTGAAGACTACTGTGTTCAATGGCGTCCATCATCCTTCCATCATCCTTCATCGCCTCGACGGATCGTTCGAGATGCTGCGTGAATTTGGCTACGAAGACTACCGAGATCGCATGGATTAGCTGCTTTTGTCCCCTGAAAAGAGACGAAAAAGCAGAAAAAACGCGCTTTCGCTCAAAAAAACTATTCAAAACGCTTGCCATTTCATAAAAAAAGCAGTACCTTTGCATCCGCAATCAGGGATTGCACACGATATTTGACTTGTTGAGCAACAGAAAATGCGGCAATAGCTCAGTTGGTAGAGCACGACCTTGCCAAGGTCGGGGTCGCGAGTTCGAGTCTCGTTTGCCGCTCTATTTTCTGAAGTGTGATAGCATCGCTGGTCACTCAGCCTGCCCAGGTGGCGGAATGGTAGACGCGCTCGTTTCAGGTGCGAGTGTTGAGAGACGTGCAGGTTCGAGTCCTGTTCTGGGCACAGAAGACAGCGATGGTTGATACACCTCACCCTGGAGAGATGGCGGAATTGGTAGACGCGCTACTTTGAGGGGGTAGTGTCAATTATGACGTGGGAGTTCGAGTCTCCTTCTCTTCACCAATTTTGTTGCTCACAAAAGTCAGAACAAGGAATCGAGACGATGCATGGCGCACCGCCTCGATTTTCTTTAGATACAGATTAATCCGATGTCACGAGCCAGCGAAATATATAAGGTAACGCTTATCGGCAGTCTAGGTAATGTGCTGCTGATGATCTTCAAGTTTGTTGCCGGTATTGCAGGACACAGTTCGGCTATGGTGGCCGACGCTGTACACTCGCTCTCGGATTTCTTGACGGATGTGGTGGTGCTTATCTTTGTGCACGTCAGCGCAAAACCACAGGACGAGTCACACGACTACGGGCATGGTAAGTTTGAGACGATGGCGACGTTCCTCATCGCGCTGGCGCTGATAGGTGCTGCTATCGGCATTATTTTCTCTGGCAGTACGAAGTTAGTGGCTTGGTTGGATGGCGAGGAATTGGAAGCTCCGGGTATGTTGGCACTATGGGCCGCGTTGTTGTCCATTCTTGTCAAGGAAGTGCTATACCGCTATACAGCGCGACGCGGTAAGGAACTGGAATCACAGGCGATGATAGCGAATGCCTGGCATCACCGCAGTGATGCCCTGTCGTCCATTGGCGCTGCCATCGGTATCGGTGGTGCTATCCTGCTGGGTCATCGTTGGACGGTACTTGATCCATTGGCGTCGATTGTAGTGTGTGGGATGTTGGTGAAGGTGGCTGTGAAACTCATGAAAACAAGTGTGGACGAGCTCACAGAGTGCTCGTTGCCAGCCGAGATGGAGAATGAGATTATGGCGCTGATCCTGTCGCAATCAGATGTGCAGGAACCGCATAACCTGCGTACACGGCGTATCGGGAATCGTATAGCTATCGAGGTACACGTGCGCATGAGAGGCGACCACTCCTTGAATTTTGCCCATGAAAAAGCTACGGCCCTTGAGCGCTTGTTGAAAGAACGCTTTGGGCCGCAGACTCATGTGACGGTTCACATGGAACCTATCAAGTGAAAACGATTCTCTTTAGGGCTGGTGCTGATCACGCAACAGGTCGTTGACGGTCTTCACCGGGTTGAAGGTCTCCAGCGGAACCTGCACGAATATGGTGGACCAGTCGCTCATGGCGCCATTCCACAGGCCTGGCAGTTCCAGCGCCTTTAAATCCTTGCCATTCTTGGACTTGTAGGAGATAAAGCCTGTTGCAGGATCCACATATTGTGGAAGGTTGAACTTATTGCCTTGATAGTCACGAACAGCACAGACAAGATCTACAGGGTTGAAGTGGGTGCCTCCGGTGAACATGGCCATATAAGTGGGGTTGTGGCTGTCAATCTGTGAACTCTCCAGAATTTGAGGACTCACGCTACCATCTGCATTGAAAGCTAGGAACGGGCCACCACCGGGCTCGCCGACATTCTTGACGACACCACAGGCTCGCATCGGGCGGTTGAATTTCTGACGCAGCGTCTCCATGAGTTCCTGTTCGCTCAATTCGTTGATACCCGGAATCTCCGTGCAGAGGTCATGGCTCAGGAAACGGCACATCTCCTGTAACTCAGCTTGGCCGACGTTGCCCTCATCGAGGCGATGCAGGTAAGCAAATGCCTGACGCTGGGTATTCACGAGGATGCCGGCAAGGACTTGCTTCCACAGCGTTGTAGCAGGCTTCAAGCGATCGGGGACGACATTGTCAATATTCTTAATGAATACAATATCGCTATCTAAATCGGACAGATTCTGGATTAAGGCACCATGTCCGCCCGGGCGGAATAACAGTTGACCATCCTCCGTGCGGAAAGGCTCGTTGTCCATTGTGGCGGCGAGTGTGTCGGTAGATGGCTTCTGCTCGCTGAACGAGACGTGGTATTTGATGCCGTATTTGGCCTCGTAGGTCGGAAGAACACGTTCTACCAGTTCCTCGAAAAGTTCGCGATGTTCACTACTGACGGTGAAATGTACATCTGTTTCACCATTGGAAACGGCATAGAGCGCAGCCTCCACCAGGTGCTCTTCAAGCGGTGTGCGGGCGCAGTCTTTATAAGCGTGGAACTGGAGCAGTCCCTTCGGTAACTGGCCATAATTGAGGCCTTCCTCGTCGAGCATGGCGCTGACAACATCCTTATAACGTTCTTCTTCAATGAGTCCTTGCACGCCCTCGCCGTAGAGAACCTGACAGGCATCATCGAGGGCAGGGTAGAAGGCAAAGTCTTCGATGTTGTCGAAGAAGTGGCGCTCAAAGTCCGAGATGGGAGCGTCGTGGTTGCCGTCACGGAACTCAAACATATTCTTGAACATTCGTGAGGCTGCACCGCTGGCGGGCACAAACTTGGTAATGCGGTGGCCCTCGGCCTTATAGTCGTTCCACGCTTCAACCAACGCCTGACATTCTGCATCTGTTGGTGCTACAATGCCGTTGCCGATAGCAGCTGCTGCACGCAACTTGAGATACGGAAAGCCTTCGCGGAACTGTTCTAACTGATGGAGGATCTGTTGCTCGCTGATGCCTTTGTCAGCCAAAAGCTTCAAGTCGTCTGCTGTAAACATAGTAAAAAGTGTTATAGAGTTTCAAATTCGCGCCCAAAAGTAGTAAAAAAGGTTCAATTGCAAGTGGAATTTCAAGAAAAAGTGGTATCTTCGCCATGTTTTTATGAAGAATATCATATATGGAAACTCAATATTTGTTGACTGACAGCGAAAAGGAACTCTTTGGCGATTTGTACAAGCAATTGCTACAACTGTCCAAGGATGAGATTCATACGAGCGATTACGAACGTGTGAAGGGTTACCTGTTAGATGCTGCCGCGACGCCCGCTATGCAGCGAGATGTCTTTGGTCTCCATCCCCTCATTACCTCTTTGCAGACTGCGCTCATTGTTGCCACAGAGATTGGAATGTCGAGAGCCGCCATCCTGAGTGTCATGCTCATTAAAGTAGTCCAGACAGGGCAACTAACGGAAGAACAGGTGCGCAAAGATCTGGGAGAAGATGTTGGCAAGATTATCCACGGGCTGATCCGCATCGAGGAACTGTATGAAAAGAATCCCATTGTGGAGAGTGAGAATTTCCGTCAACTCTTTCTCTCTTTTGCCGACGATATGCGAGTCATCCTCATCGTTATCGCAAATCGCGTATGTATCATGCGACAGATTAAGGACGCGGAGAACGATGAAGCACGCCGCCGTGTGGCCATGGAATCCTCTTACCTATACGCTCCTTTAGCCCACAAACTGGGTCTCTATCGCCTAAAAAGCGAGTTGGAGGATCTCTCCATGAAATATCTGGAGCATGATGCCTATTATCATATCAAAGAGAAACTGAATGCGACGAAGAAAAGCCGCGATGCCTATATTGAGAACTTTATCCGTCCTGTAGAGGAAAAGCTGAAAGCTGCTGGGCTGACGTTTCACATGAAGGGACGTACGAAGAGCATCCACAGCATCTGGCAGAAGATGAAGAAGCAGAAATGCCCCTTTGAAGGCGTCTATGACCTTTTTGCTATTCGCGTTATTCTCGATTCCCCCATTGAACGTGAGAAGCAGGATTGCTGGCAGGTATTCTCGATCATTACGGATATGTACCAGCCGAATCCCAAACGTATGCGTGACTGGTTGAGTATCCCCAAGAGCAATGGCTACGAGAGCCTACATATCACAGTCATGGGGCCAGAGGGCAAATGGGTTGAGGTCCAGATTCGCACAGAACGAATGGACGAAATCGCAGAGCGCGGACTGGCTGCTCATTGGCGCTACAAAGGCGTCAAAGGTGGCGAAGCAGGGGTGGAGTCATGGCTGCAAAGCATACGCAACGCGTTGGAGGCAGGTGATGATCTGCAACTCATGGACCAGTTCAAAATGGATCTTTATGAGGATGAGGTTTTTGTGTTTACTCCTCATGGTGACTTGTTTAAGTTGCCGCAGGGAGCGACAGTCTTGGACTTCGCTTATGCCATACATACTAAGATTGGTAACCATTGTACAGGTGGACGTATCTCCCATAAAATGGTAACGATCAGGCAGGTACTACAGAGCGGGGATCAGGTGGAAATCATGACGCATGCCAACCAGACCCCTAAACAGGACTGGCTCAACATTGCCAAGACAAGTCGGGCACGTGCCAAGATACGTCAAGCGTTGAAAGAGATGTCTGCTTCTCAGGCACAGTTTGCCAAGGAGGAACTGGAACGAAAGTTCAAAAACCGTAAGATAGATATTGACGAAGCTACGCTCATGCATACGATGACGCGCCTTGGATACCGCGTCGTGACAGACTTCTATCAAGCTTTGGCCGAGGGCTCGTTGGAAATCAATCGTGTGTTGGATGCTTACGTGGTTCAGCAACGTCATGACCGTGGCGAAATAGCCTCGCAGACGATGAGCGCCGACAATTATCAGTTACCCACAGAAGCGGAGCAAGCCGCGACGGCTAAAGGAGGTGACGTCCTGGTCATTGATCAGAACCTGAGTGGTATAGACTATTCGCTGGCCAAATGCTGCCATCCCGTTTATGGAGACGAGGTGTTTGGCTTTCTTACCGCTGGTGGCGGTATCAAGATACATCGCTGTGACTGCCCCAATGCGCCTGCGCTTCGCGACCGCTACGGATATCGCATCATCGATGCCCGCTGGGCAGGAAAGGATGGGAGCCAGTATGCCATTACGTTGCGTGTTGTGGGACAGGACGACTTAGGTATCGTTAACAACATCACGAGTATTATCTCCAAAGATGAGAAACTGCTGCTCAGGAGCATCTCTATCGACTCCAATGATGGACTGTTTCATGGCACGCTAACGATTATGCTAGAAGACACGAGCAGGCTTAAACAGCTGATACAAAAACTTGAAGGTGTGAGAGGTGTCAAGACAGTTACGCGATTATAGCGTTAAAAGCTCTTAATGAATTTCAGTACGTCGCAGAAATGTATTATATTTGTGCGATGAAAAAGTAGATTTTATGCACACAAGACCAAATATACTTCTTATTTTATGTTTTTTGACGTGTCTCTTGATGACACCTTTCGCGCTTACGGCTCAGGATATTGTTATCGGAACATACAAGTTCCGAGATGGTGGTGTCTATGAGGGCGAGATGTTCCGTGGGAAGCCTTACGGAAAAGGTAAGACTACATTCAAAAATGGCGACACTTATGAAGGTGATTACGTCAAAGGAAAACGTGAGGGTAATGGCGTCTATACCTTTGCTGACGGCGAGCGTTATGAAGGAGAATGGTTCCAAGACCAACAGCATGGTATGGGTACTTTCCTCTTTAAGAACAATAATAAATATGTGGGCTTGTGGTTCCGCGATTTCCAGCAGGGAAAAGGTGTCATGTATTATTACAATGGCGATGTTTATGATGGCGATTGGATCTCTGATAAACGAGTCGGCCAAGGCACTTATACCTATGCCAGTGGTGATGCTTATACAGGTATGTGGAAGAACGACTTAAAAGATGGCCCAGGAACATTCACTTGGTCTAACGGCGCACGTTACACAGGACAATGGCATGAGGGCAAGATGAATGGGCAAGGTACTTATAATTATGCCAATGGCGATTCCTACACCGGCGGCTTCCTGAATGACTCGCTACAGGGTAGGGGAATTTATACCTTCAGTAACGGGGATCGTTACGAAGGAATGTACCAAAAGAGTCAGCGTGAAGGTGAAGGCATTTTTATCTATGCGAACGGCGATAAGTATATAGGGCAGTTCAAGGCTGGCATCAAGCATGGTACAGGCTCGTTTACAAGCACAGACGGAGCAAGCTATGTAGGCCAGTGGCGTAACGATAAAAAGGAAGGACGTGGTAAGTATGTATGGGGCAATGGTGATGTCTATGATGGCGAATGGAAGGATGGCATGATGGATGGTGAAGGTATTCTTCGTCAGTCTGATGGTAGCAAATTCCGTGGGCAGTTTCGTCAAGGCATGAAAAATGGAAAATGTGTCATGGAGACATCCGATGGTATCCGTTTTGAAGGCTCCTACAAGGATAATGAACGCGATGGAGATTTCGTAGAGAGGGATAAAAATGGCAATGTGATTCGCCGAGGACACTACACACGTGGAGTCGTCGATAAGTAGAAGATATTGTCTTTTGACCAAATAATTCTCTGACAAAGGGGGCTTTTCGAGCCTCCTTTGGCCTTTTTCATGCTTTTTTGTTTTTTTTATCAAAAAAAAGTAGTACTTTTGCGCCCGAAATAAACATATCATTGCAATGATCCTAGATGAACTGAAGGCGTTTAATCGCTATCTCGATTTGAATCCATTGTTTCCAGCAGTGGCCGAATTCTTGTCAAAAACAGATTTATCAACTCTTCCAACAGGAATCACAAAAATCCAAGGTGATGACCTCTTTGTGAACATTCAGGATGCTCCTGTTAAAACACGTACACAAGCGCGTTTTGAGACTCATCGTCGCATGATTGATATCCAGATTCCTATTAGCGCAGCAGAGGTGCATGGTTGGGCTCCTGCGAGCCAGCTGCCTGTTGCGCCTTATAATGCCGAGTCTGATATGACGCTTCATGATCCGGAGACTCCGAAAACACCTGTTGACATTGCAACAACTTATTTCACGCTGTGCCCAGGGCAGTTTGCCATCTATTTTCCAACCGATGGGCATGCGCCTGCCATTACAGATACCCCCCTGCGTAAGGCCATCTTCAAGGTAAGGGTCTAACAATTCATATATATCAGAAAGATTTAAATACCTCATAATGGCAAAGAAAGAAACAACAAAGTCATCAACGGCTAAGACAAGCACCAAGAAGAGTGCGGCAAAAGCTAGTAAGACGACGAAAGCCGCAGCTTCTAAGAAAGCCGCAGACAAGAAAAAGGAAATAAATGCAGCTCCCAAGCAGTTGAAACTACTTCGCAACGATGAGTGGTTGCAGCCTTTTGCAGAAGCAATTGAAGGGCGTCACCAGCATGCTTTGGACAAGATCAACGAGCTTACGCAGGGTGGCAAACAGAAATTGGCAGATTTTGCTACGGGTTATCTTTATTATGGTCTTCATTATGAAGATAGAAAGTGGATTATCCGCGAGTGGGCTCCTAATGCGACGGAGATTTATGTCATTGGCGATTTCAACGATTGGAAAGAAGAGAAAGCTTATGCCATGAAGCGTATAGCCAAGAGTAATGGCAACTGGGAAATCAAGCTCCCGGCGCGTGCTATGAAACATGGCCAGCACTTCAAGCTTTCCGTGCATTGGGAAGGAGGACAGGGCGAGCGTATTCCTGCTTGGGCGTCACGCGTTGTTCAGGATGAGGAGACCAAAATCTTTTCTGCACAGGTCTGGGCACCAGAAGTCGCTTACGAATGGAAGAACGAGAAGTTCCGCCCCAATACGTCCCCTCTGTTAATCTATGAGTGCCATATCGGTATGGCTCAGGATGCCGAGAAGGTGGGAACATATAATGAATTCCGCGAAAACGTGCTACCGCGTATTGCTAGGGATGGTTATAATTGCATTCAGATTATGGCTATTCAAGAACATCCCTATTATGGCAGTTTCGGTTACCACGTCAGTAGCTTCTTTGCTCCCAGTTCACGTTTCGGAACTCCTGAGGAATTGAAGGAACTGATTGACACGGCTCATGGTATGGGCATTGCTGTCATCATGGATATCGTTCACAGCCATGCTGTAAAGAATGAGAACGAAGGACTTGGCAACTTCGCCGGTGACCCCAACCAGTATTTCTATGCTGGCGGTCGTCGCGAACATCCAGCTTGGGACAGCCTGTGTTTCGACTACGGAAAGAACGAGGTTCTTCACTTCTTGCTTTCGAACTGCAAATATTGGCTTGAAGAGTTCAAATTCGATGGCTTCCGCTTTGATGGCGTGACCTCAATGCTTTATTATAGCCACGGCCTAGGTGAGGCTTTTGGTTCCTATGGTGACTATTATAATGGTCATGAGGACGACAATGCAATTTGTTATCTCACGTTGGCTAATGAGGTCATACATCAGGTTAATTCCAAGGCAATCACTATAGCTGAGGAGGTTTCAGGTATGCCTGGTCTGGCTGTACCATTCAAGGATGGCGGTTATGGCTTTGATTATCGTATGGCCATGAATATCCCGGACTATTGGATTAAGACCATCAAAGAGGTTCGCGATGAGGATTGGAAGCCCAGCTCCATGTTCTGGGAGGTTAAGAATCGCCGTGCAGACGAGAAAACCATTAGTTACTGCGAGAGTCACGATCAGGCGCTCGTGGGTGATAAGACCATCATCTTCCGTCTCATAGATAGTGACATGTATTGGCACTTCAAGAAGGGTGACGAGAACTATAATGTTGAACGCGGCATAGCTCTCCACAAGATGATTCGATTGCTGACAGCAGCTTCCATCAATGGCGGTTACCTGAACTTTATGGGTAACGAATTCGGTCATCCCGAATGGATTGATTTCCCGCGTGAAGGTAATGGCTGGAGTTACAAGTATGCACGCCGCCAGTGGAATCTCGTCGATAATCAGGAACTCTGCTACCACTATCTTGGTGACTTTGATAAGCAGATGTTGAAGACAATCAAGTTGCAGAAAGATTTCCAGAAAACACCTGTTACAGAAATCTGGCATGATGATGGTGACCAGGTGTTGGCTTTCCAACGTGGTGAGTTGCTTTTTGTCTTCAATTTCTCCTACAATCGCAGCTATACTGGTTATGGTTTCCGTGTTCGCCAAGGTTCCTATTCCGTTCTTCTTAACACGGATGATATAGCCTTCGGTGGTCATGGCCTCAATGATGACAGCATGCGTCACTTCACCAACTATGATCCTATTCTTGCGCGCGAGAATAAAGGTTGGTTGAAGCTCTATCTCCCGGCTCGTTCGGCTGTTGTCCTCGCACGAGCCAAGGACGAATAATCTTTCAATCCCGCATACGTTTAGGGAATTTCCCATGAGCCTTTAGGCGTTTTCCTCTCAGAGGATTCGCTTAAAGGCTCTATCTTTGCACCATCAAAACAATACGATTGTGCAACTCTTAAACAATTACGGATATGAAAAAGATGATTTTCTCCCTGGTGTTGAGCTTTAGCTCCATCCTTTCTCTCTCAGCTATGGATTATGCCGAGGCACGCGAACACGCTCGCTTCCTGACGGACAAAATGGCTTACGAGTTGAATCTAAATGATCAGCAGTATAATGACTGTTACGAGATTAACCTTGATTATCTGCTGAGCGTAGATACTGAATATGATCTTTATGGTGATTATTTGGCCTATCGTAATGCTGATATTCGCCATATTCTTTATGACTGGCAGTATGCGCTCTTTACCGCTGCCGACTATTTCTTCCGTCCGCTGGCTTGGCTTAATGGTGCATGGTATTATCCCATTTATCGTTACTATAGACCTGCTTTCTACTATTATTCTCTGCCCGCGGTGTTCCGCTCTTATCGTGGAGGTCACGGACGTCACTACTACCACTCCGGTTTCTACATCTCACGACGTCCCCACCATTGGAACGGAGGCTTCCGCGGAATGGATCGTGGCGCTATTGTCCATCATTCATCTCCTAGTCATCGTGGCATCACTCATCGTGGTGGATCAGGTGCCGTCTCTGGACATCGTAGTCCTGGTTATTCTTTCTCTCGCGGTGGTCGTTCGGGTAATCCAACTCACTCCAATAATCCTGGTTACTCTATCTCGCGTGGTAGTAGCGCAATCAGCGGTCGCGGTACTCATGGCGACAATGGCAGAAGTTATGGTCACCCCAGTTCTACGCGTTCTACGGTAGCAGCTCCCAGCAACCATTCTTCTCATGTGAGTAGCTCACGTTCCTCCCACATGGGTGCTTCCCGCCTCAACGTATCCCACTCCAGCGGTATGAGTAGCCACGGTAGTCGTGGTGGTAGCTTCGGTGGGGTTTCTCGAGGCGGTTCCATGGGGACCCGAGCAGGAGCCAGTGTTTCCCGAGGTGGCTCAGGAAGTTCTCGTGGCAGACGATAAGTAAATGGTGAATGAATATGATTATATGATTTGTTGCCACACAACGGCATCTACAAATCCCTCTTCTGCACGTAACCAATCTTTTAAATATGCAGAAGGTTCAAAGGCCAGTCGCTCGAACAATCGGGAGGCTGGCTTGTTTGTTGTCGCAATCGTGGCGTACAACTGGTGAATATGCAGGCTTCGAGCATAGTCCAGAAGTGACTGGACTGCACGCTCACCGATGTGTTTTTCTTGATGTTCCGGTAGAATCGCAAGACCGATTTCAGCACGTAGGTGCAAAGCATCGAAGTTAGTCAGATCTGCGAATCCCACAGCTTCTTCACCAAGCATGATAACCAGCCGCACCTGCCCGTCGGCAAAGATGTCGTTTTGGACCGAAGCGATATATTCTCGCAGCGCATAGCGAGAGTAGGGAACGGTACTGGCACTATAGCGCCAGAAGGATGGATCATTCTCGATGCGATAGGCTAATTCCAAATCTTCGGGTTCCAAAGCGCGCAGGTGGATGTCAGGTGTAGATGTCATTGGGCAGAATGAGTGTTTTGGTTTGAAGGTTGAAGGTGCCAATACCGCTTCTATGCTTGGTACGTGCGTTGGCCATCAATTGCCAAAGAATCTGATAATAGGGCCTGCCGGTGGGCGTGACTTCAAAGCAGATGTAGGTGGCGTCTTCCGTTTTCTCTTCAATCGTGTTGATGCGGGATGCCTGAATGTTGGCGCGGTCGCAGATGGGTCTTAGGGCAACCCAAGCTTCTTCGCTGCCGATAAAGAGTAATTTTTCAATATAGGGCGCTTTCCGCTTCTGTAGCTTGGATATTCCTGTGATGTGTTTCAGGAAGCGCAGACTACGGTGTAACCATTTGCGCAGTAGACTCAATATGCCCATCGTCAATACTGCCAGTTCAACAAACAGCCATGCAAACCAATAGCGCTTAGCAAAATTCTTGCGGAAGAATATGAGCATTGCGTTGTAGAAATTATAGACATAGCGGAAACTTGTCTGTTGGGTGCTTTCGCCTTTATAGTGAAGCATCAGCGCCGGTGTGTACCAACATTCCCATCCGCCTTGTCCGATGCGGTAGCTCAAGTCTATGTCCTCGCCATACATGAAAAACGTCTCATCCAGCAGTCCCACCTGCTCAAGCGCCTCGCGACGCAACATCATGAAAGCTCCGGATATGGCATCGATCCGACCGTCTGCAAATTCTGGGAGATGTCCCATGTGATAGCGTGCAAAGCGTGGACTGCGTGGAAACAATCGACTCAGACCAATCACTTTGTAGAACGCGGTTGAAGGTGTGGGCAGTCCTCGACGGGATTCACGGGCGAAGGTACCATCGCGGTTAACCATGTGTATGCCGATAGCGCCAGCTTGTTGATGTTCCTCAAAAAAACGGATGCAATGTGTTAGCGTATCTTCGGCGATGAACGTATCTGGATTAAGTAGTAGAACCAATTCGCTTGTCGAAGCCTTGATAGCCTGATTGTTGGCTCGTGCAAAGCCCACATTGTCTTGATTTTCTATGACATGAACCTCGGGAAATAACAGGCGCACCATGGCTACAGAGTCGTCTGTTGACGCATTGTCAACGACCCAAGTCTCTACGTCCAACCCTTCCGCGCTTCTGCGGACAGAGTCTAGACACTGGCATAGGTAGTGTCTAACATTATAATTGACAATGATGATGCTTAGCTTCATGCCTCCTCTTGGTCATAGTTGAGCTCGCGCTCATAATTCATCTTATCAAATGATGGCCATACAAAAAGGTGTGCCACAACAATCATCAGCGCCATGTAGCCGAACTTAGGCTCACAACCGAGAAGGTAATAGGCCAGCGTGTTAAAGAGTAGGGGGCCTTCAAGTAGGGCGAGACGTATGTGGCTCCATGTCTGATAGGCTTTAGGGCTCTCTTTTATGGCGGCTTTGATGTGCTTGAAACTCATTAGCTTAAGAGCCAAGGGAATACAGACGAGTAATAATCCTATTCCGCAGATGCCAAACCAATAGCTTGCCTCTTCATTACCAAAAAATAGCCCAGGCTCAAGTATGAGCATTTCGAATAGGAGTGCAATGATAATCGCGGTCGTAAGGTTCGCAAAATAGACACACCTTAATAATATAATAATATCTTTATCCATTTTCCTTCAAATATGCTATGCTTTAAAAGCTACTCTATCCAAAATGCTCCTACCGAGTGTTGCCTCATCGGTATAATGCAACTGGTCGTTCTGTGCTACACCGCGAGCGATGGTCGTGATTTTCACATCCTTGCAGTCAGCCAGTTTGCGGTAGATATAGAAATCTGTCGTATCTCCTTCCATCGTAGGACTTAGTGCCAGAATCACTTCGTGTACAGTGCCTTTGCTGACGCGTTCTACCAAGGACTGGATCTCCAGATCTTGAGGTCCTATGCCGTCCATTGGCGAGATGACGCCGCCCAGAACGTGATAGACACCGTTGTACTGCTGTGTGTTCTCTATGGCCATCACATCTTGCACGTCCTCCACAACACAGATGGTCGCATGATCGCGGTTGGGTGAGGCACAAATATGGCAGGTGTCTGCATCGCACAAGTTATGGCATATCTGACAATAGCGCACATTTGTCACTAATTCATGCAGACTGTCGGCAAACGCTTCTACATCAGTTTTCTCGCGCCGCAGCAGGTGAAGCACCAGTCGCATCGCCGTCTTACGTCCGATGCCAGGCAGCCCCGCAAACTGACTTACGGCGCGTTCCAAGTATAGTGATGGTATTTCCATTTCGCCTGCAAAGGTACGCCTTTTTCTTCGGAAAAAACAAAAAAAACAGCGCAAATCATAAAAAACTTGCATGAGAGGCATCTTGAATGACAAATTTTTATTACCTTTGCAGCCGTTTTGCGGGGCGTAGCGCAGTTGGTAGCGCACCTGGTTTGGGACCAGGGGGTCGCGTGTTCGAGTCACGTCGCCCCGACGCAACGAGTAAGAGAATGTGTCTGGATGGATGCATTCTCTTACTCGTTTATGTTTATTCTTGTTCATTATGCAAAATGCAAAAGAATCCAAATTATTTGGTGGAAAGTAGGTATTGTAAGAGAATTATAACTATTTTTGTGCGCAAAAAGTAATATTCATTGAACACAAACAGTATGAAAAGGAGATTCTTGATTTTTCTTTTATGCCTTGCGAGCCTCGGGCTCAGCGCGCAGAGTTATCGCCAAGTGAATGATATTCGTTATACGGCCAAGCAAGATGCTTACGCCGTGGAGCGTTTGAAGCTGGATGTTTATTATCCAGAGGGCAAGCAGGATTGTCCGGTGGTCGTTTGGTTTCATGGCGGCGGACTCGAAGCCGGGAGCAAAGAGATTCCACACCGCCTCAAGGAGAAGGGTTACGTGGTGGTTGGTGTCAACTACCGTCTGTTACCAAAGGTGAAGGTCGATGCCACCTTGGACGATGCGGCAGAGGCTGTTGCGTGGGTATTTCGCCATGCTGCTGAGTATGGCGGTGATGCACGCAAGATAGTTGTGTCAGGTCATTCTGCCGGCGGCTACATCTCGATGATGTTGTGCTTGAACAAGGCTTGGTTGAAAGCGTATGGCGTAGATGCGGATAACGTCATGCTCTATGTTCCTTTCAGCGGACAGGCGATAACGCACTATAATGTCCGCAAGATGCAGGGCATAGATGCACTCAGACCAACAATAGACGAGTATGCGCCACTCTATTGGGTGCGTAAGGATTGCCCTCCTTTTGTGCTGATTTGTGGAGATCGGGAGCTGGAGCTCTATGGCCGTTATGACGAAAACCAATACTTGGCTCGCATGATGAGACTGGTAGGACACAAGCAGACCTACCTTTATGAACTTGACGGCTACGACCATGGCGCAATGGCAGAGCCCGCTTTCCATATTCTGGAGTCGCATCTGCAGCGCTTGTTAAAGGACAAAAAGTGATGGTTCAACGTTTATGGCCGAAGACGCTCGTATTTATTTAGCCATTGATTTGAAATCGTTCTACGCATCTGTTGAGTGTGTGGAACGAGGGCTGGATCCGTTAACGACAAACCTCGTTGTTGCCGATCGCAGCCGTACAAATAAGACCATCTGTTTGGCCGTATCACCATCCTTGAAAGCCTATGGTATTGGCGGTCGTGCGCGTCTTTTCGAGGTGGAGCGTCGTCTCAAGGCTGTAAATTTTGAACGTAGCCGTAAAGCCCGGGGGCAACTTACTGGAAAGTCTGTCTATGACGCTGAATTGAAGGAGCATCCAGATTGGGAAGTGGACTTTATAGCTGCTCCTCCGCGTATGTCACATTATATCAATGTCAGCGCACGAATCTACCAGATTTACCTAAAGTACGTTGCCGCTGAAGACATTCATGTCTATAGTATTGATGAGGTATTTATGGATGTGACACAGTATCTGGACATCTATCATATGACGGCCCATGAGCTGGCTGTTCAGATGATTCGCGATGTGCTTTCTACAACGGGTATTACGGCAACGGCAGGTATCGGAACAAATATGTATCTGGCAAAAGTGGCTATGGACATTGTGGCCAAGCACACTCCAGCCGATAAGGACGGCGTGCGTATTGCAGAGTTGGACGAGATCAGTTATCGGCGTCTTCTTTGGGGCCATCGGCCGTTGACCAGCTTTTGGCGTGTGGGGCGAGGCACCGCTGAACGTCTGGAGCGCTATGGAATTACGACGATGGGCCAGATTGCACGCCTTTCGTTGCGTAGTGCCGATTTGTTCTACAAACTCTTTGGTGTTAACGCCGAGGTCCTTATTGATCACGCTTGGGGATGGGAGCCTTCTACTATTGCGCAAGTCAAAGCCTATCGGCCGGAGCACGCCTCTTTCAGCTGTGGGCAGGTGCTAAAGGAACCATATCCATTTGAGAAGGCTATGGTGGTGCTTAGTGAGATGGCTGATGCGATGTCTCTTAAACTTTTTTCTAAGCGCATGGTCACGAACCAGCTTGTACTTACGGTTAGTTATGATGCCGTAAATATCTCAGATCCAGTACTTCGCTTGAAATATGATGGGCCTGTGACCACCGACTATTATGGACGTCCTGCTCCGAAACATGCTCGTGGCACAGAGAACCTTGAACAGCACACATCATCCGCTGCCACAATCATGGCTGCCGCCCTCCGTCTCTATGATCGTATCACGCACCCCGAACTGCTGATTCGCCGTCTCTCGCTCTCGACCAATAACGTCATTCAGGAATCCCAGATTCAATCTTCTGTGGAGGCCTCTTCTCAATTGAATCTTTTTACGGATTACGAGGCTGAAGCTCAGCAAAAGCAACACGCTCAGGAGGTGCGTGCAAAGGAGCGCCGTTTGCAGAAAGCCCAACTGGATATCAAGGCTCGTTTTGGAAAGAATGCACTTCTTCGAGGCATTAGTTTCACCGAAGGTGCGACGGCCAGAGAACGTAATGGGCAGATTGGAGGACATAAGGCGTAGTTTTCTATCACATTTTTGCCTTAAAGTTTTGCCATTAGCTGTGATTTTGCTAATTTTGCGCCGTTTTAGAAAAAGGTACATATATAGAAGATTAGAATATTGCAAAGAATGGCAAAGAAATTTCCCGAACATGACCATCTCAACCTCACAGAGGTGAATCACGAGATCTTAGATAATTGGAACCGCGAAGACCTGTTCCATCGCAGCATTAGCGAACGTGAAGGTTGTCCCTCTTTTGTATTCTTCGAGGGACCTCCATCTGCCAACGGACATCCTGGCATCCATCACGTGCTTGCCCGTTCTATCAAGGACACATTCTGCCGATTCAAGACGATGAAGGGCTTCCAGGTCCATCGCAAGGCCGGTTGGGATACGCATGGACTTCCTGTCGAACTCGGCGTGGAGAAGGAACTCGGCATCACTAAGGAGGATATCGGAAAGACCATTTCCATTGAGGACTATAATGATAAGTGCCGCAAGAATGTGATGATGTACACCGAGGAGTGGACCGACCTCAGCGAACGTATGGGTTACTGGGTCGATATGGAACATCCCTACATCACTTATGACAACAAGTACATTGAGACGTTGTGGTGGCTCCTCAAGCAGCTTTATGAGAAAGACCTCCTCTACAAAGGTTATACCATCCAGCCTTATAGTCCCGCCGCAGGTACAGGCCTCAGCAGCCACGAGTTGAACCAGCCCGGTTGCTATCGTGATGTCAAGGATACGACTGTGACGGCACAGTTTAAGGTCGTGGATTCTATTGCTCAGTTGGGTGACGAGAAATTGCCCACATATATCCTCGCCTGGACGACAACGCCTTGGACACTTCCTTCGAATACAGCACTTTGCGTAGGTCCGAAGATTAAGTATGTGGCTGTGAAGGGACAGAATCCTTACACGAAGGAGGAAGCCATCTATATCGTTGCCGAGAGCCGCAAGGATGTCTATTTCCCTCAGCCGAAGGAAGAAGGCGCGATGGCTCCTGAAGTCGTAGCGGAGTTCATGGGTACAGATCTCCTCGGTCTTCATTATGAGCAGCTCTTCCCCTGGGTGAAGCCCTGTGCGCTTGAAGATGGTAAGGTGGTTGTGAAGGAACAGGACGCCTTCCGCGTCATCCCTGGTGATTACGTAACGACAGAGGATGGTACGGGTATCGTTCATATTGCTCCTACCTTTGGTGCTGATGACGCCAAGGTGGCCAAGGATGCCGGTATTCCTTCGCTTTTTGTCATCGATAAGGCTGGTGATACGCGTCCCATGGTGGACTTCACGGGTAAGTATTTCGTGAAGGAAGACATGGATGAGGCTTTTGTCAACGCCTGCGTCAACGACAGCTATTGGCACCACGCTGGCGACTTCGTGAAAAACGCATATGATCCCAAATATGCAGGCCTCGATGAGAAGGCACTTGCCAAGACTGAGGACTTGAATATTGTCCTCTGCATGGAGATGAAGCAGGAGGGGACGGCTTTCAAAATCGAGAAGCACGTCCACAACTATCCTCATTGCTGGCGTACCGATAAGCCTGTGCTTTATTACCCTCTCGACAGCTGGTTTATCCGCTCTACGGCTGCTAAGGAGCGCATGATGGAGTTGAACAAGACCATCCTGTGGAAACCCGAATCTACGGGTACTGGACGCTTTGGCAAATGGCTGGAGAATCTTAACGACTGGAATCTCAGCCGTAGCCGTTACTGGGGTACACCACTTCCCATCTGGCGCAACCGCGACACGCGTGAGGAAATCTGCATCGGTAGCGTTGAAGAACTTTACAACGAAATCGAGAAAGCTGTCAAGGCAGGTGTGATGACAACAAACCCGCTGAAGGACAAGGGCTTCGTCCCTGGTGATATGAGCCAGGAGAACTACGACCGCATCGACCTCCATCGTCCCTATGTGGATGATATCGTTCTGGTGGGCGCCAGCGGTCAGCCGCTGAAGCGTGAACTGGATCTGATTGATGTCTGGTTCGATAGTGGTGCGATGCCTTACGCTCAGATTCACTACCCATTCGAGAATCGCGAAGCGCTTGACAAGCGTGTTGTTTATCCTGCTGACTTCATTGCTGAAGGCGTGGATCAGACGCGTGGCTGGTTCTTCACCCTGCATGCCATCGCCACAATGGTATTTGATAGCGTTGCCTATAAAGCAGTTATCTCCAACGGTCTTGTTCTTGACAAGAACGGCTTGAAGATGAGTAAGCGTCTGGGCAATGCCATCAACCCCTTCGATAATATCGAGAAGTTTGGTTCTGACGCAGTACGTTGGTATATGATAACCAACTCACAGCCTTGGGATAACCTCAAGTATGATGAAGCAGGAGTTCAAGAGGTTAGCCGTTCTTTCTTTGGCAAGCTTTATCAGACTTATAGCTTCATGGCGATGTACGCCAACGTGGATGGTTGGACGAATGCCGAGCCCCAGGTTCCGATGAACGAACGTTCCGAGATAGACCGTTGGATTCTCAGTTCCTTGAACTCGTTGGTTCGCGACGTCGAGGCCAGCTATGAGAGCTATGAGCCTACACGTGCAGGCCGTCTGATTCAGTCCTTTGTGATTGATAATGTCTCCAACTGGTTTGTGCGCCTCTCCCGCAAGCGTTTCTGGGGTGGGGAAATGACCTCCGACAAACTCAGCGCCTACCAGACGCTTTTCACTTGTCTGGAGACCGTTAGCCGCTTGATGGCGCCCATTGCCCCCTTCTATGCAGATCAGCTCTATCGTGACTTGCATCAGGATGGCACTTCCGTCCATCTTGCCACCTTCCCCGTCGCCGACGAATCCCTGATTAACAAGGAGCAGGAAACGCGTATGGCGCTTGCTCAGGAAATCACCTCTATGGTATTGTCTCTCCGCAAGAAGGAGCAGATTATCGTGCGTCAGCCGTTGGCCCGCATCGCAATCCCCGCCATCGACCGTGAGCAGCAGCAACGCATCGAGGCTGTGAAGCAGCTGATTCTTGACGAGGTGAATGTCAAGGCACTCGAGTTTGTGGAAGGTGCCGGCCTGCTCACTAAGAAAGTGAAATGTAATTTCCGCACGATGGGTAAGAAGTTCGGCAAGCTGATGAAAGATGTCAATGCAGCCGTGACAGCCCTCACGCAGGAGCAGATTGCCGTCCTCGAGACAGGCTCGCTGCCGCTGACGTTGCCCACGGGCGATGCCATTACCGTGGAATTGGAGGATGTCGAAATCTTCTCCGAGGATATTCCCGGCTGGACGGTGGCTAACGATGGAGTCCTTACTGTTGCGCTCGACATTACCGTCACAGACGCTTTGCGCAACGAAGGCTATGCCCGCGAGCTCGTGAAACGCATTCAGAACCTGCGCAAGGAGAGCGGTTTTGAGATTACCGACCGCATCAGCATTGAGCTGGAACATGCTCCTGCAACAGATAAAGCCGTTGAGGACTTCAAGGGCTACATCTGTGGACAGGTTCTGGCAGACGAGCTGACATTGGTCGATCAGATTGACAATCCCGTAGCCCTCGACTTCGAGGACTTCAAGGTAAATATCCGTTTACAAAAAAAATCCTAACTACACCATTTAATATTATGGCAGAGAAAACACGCTACACCGATGAGGAACTGGAGGAGTTCCGCGTTCTCATTAACGAAAAATTGGCTGTTGCTGAGGCTGATTACGAGAAGACCATGGACCGCATCATGAATCGTGACAGCAACGAGGCCGATGATACCGCTCCCACGTACCACGCGCTGGAGGAGGGTAGTGAGACACAAACCAAAGAGCAGCTCATGGCAATGGCTCTGCGCCAGCAGAAGTTCATTCTTGGCCTGAAAGCTGCGCTCGTTCGCATCGAGAACAAGACCTATGGCATCTGCCGTGAGACGGGCAAGCTGATTCCCAAGGAGCGCCTTCGCGCTGTGCCTCACGCTACGCTCAGCATCGAAGTCAAGAACGACCGCAAGCGATCTCACTAATCATCTCTTTATAGCAGAACATACAGCTACTTCATGAGTAGAAAACGACTGCAAGCTCTTACCGTTGCGTCCATCTTTGTGGGCTTTCTCGGCCTTGATCAAGTTGTCAAGATCTGGGTAAAGACCCACATGGCACTGCATGAGAGTATTCGCATTACCGACTGGTTCTATATCACTTTTATCGAGAACAACGGAATGGCTTTCGGGATGGAATTTTTTGACAAATTCTTCCTGACGGGCTTCCGCATGATTGCTACCGTAGCCGTCGGCTATTATATCTGGCGCCTCATTCGTCGTGGCGTCAGTTGGGGCTATCTTGTATGCCTTGCTTTCATCATGACAGGTGCTGCAGGCAACATTATCGACTGCCTCTTCTATGGTCTCATCTTTAATGATCCTGCGTGGCCCCAAGTGGCTCATTTCGTGCCGTTTGGTGAAGGGTATAGTACATGGTTCTACGGTCGTGTTGTGGACATGTTCTCCTTCCCCCTTGCTGAGTGGGACTGGCCTTCATGGTTGCCTGTTATAGGTGGCCGTCACTACCTATTCTTCTCCTATATTTTCAATGTCGCTGACGCCTGCATTTCCTGTTCTGTCATCGCTCTTCTTCTCTTCTTCCGTAAGACGTTGACCGTAGAGTTGGGTGGCGACGTGAGATAAACCATAACAAGACATGAAGAATCCGCTTCTCAACAACATCTGGCTCTCCTCCATGATCAGGAGGGGCAGGGGAGTGGGTCTTCTTCTTCTGTTTCTCCTTGTCGCTTGCAAGCCGGCCCTTCCTCCTGGAGTCCTTTCGGAGTCCGAGATGGAGGCTGTACTTTATGACTATCATGTGGCGTTGGCGATGGCCGAGACTTCCAATGGTGACTACCGTGTGGACGAGCGCCGCTTCGAACTGCAGTCTGCGGTTTTTCGCAAGCATGATATCACGGAGGCTGAGTTTGACAGTTCCATGGTCTATTATAGTAGCGACTTGGAGAAGCTCAACCGTATCTATTCCCATCTGAATAAGCGCTTGGAGCGCGAAGCTGAAGCCATCGGCGCCAACACCTCGTCTGACATTTATGCCGACCTGACGTCTGAAGGTGATACGGCCAACGTCTGGATGGGCCGACCGCTATATGTCATCAAGAACAAGATGCAGGAGAATCTGCAGATGTGGTCGCAGACGTGTGATTCCACATGGCTTATGGGTGATGATGTCCTTCTGCGTTTTACGCCCACCACCTTTACGCGCGATAATCTTGATGCCATGTTTGTCACGTTGGTGGTGGTCTATACGAATGATTCCATTCGCGGTAAGACGTTGACTTTAACCCATCGCCAGACACCCGAGATACTCATTTCCGATACCGAAGGATGGACGCCTCGGACGGTCAGCGGACAGTTCTACACGCCGGCGAAGGATGACCCGCAGCAAGCCATGATTAGCGTGATTAACAATTTCTCCTTGATTCGTTTCCATAAGTCACAGGAATGGCGTGCGGAGAAGTTGCAAGCGCTATCGGGTGACTCAATTCCTGCTGATTCTTTGGCTGTAGACACCCTTGTGTCAGCCCCCGTCTCTCGCGCCGATTCTCTCCATCATCGCCCCGCAGCGGACGAGAACCGTCTTTCGCCCAGCGAACTGCGTGACCAGCAGACCGTGGATCGCAAGATCAATGTCGTCAAGGAAAAGCCTTATCAGCCCGTGCGCCGTAACAACAACCGCCGCGGCACCAATAACCGTCGTCGTTGAGTGATGAAGCGAGGCTACCATACACTCGTTATGCCCGATGGCACGTGCCATCACCTCGTCGTTGTGGAGTTTTCCGATGACGGCCGTTTCCTTTCTTTTCATCCTCTCGTTGGCGAGGAACCATTCGTAGAATGGGTGGGTGGCACGCTCGATCTCTCTTGATGTGTCTCTGAAAAGTCCTGTAATTCCGTAGAAAAACTGCATTTTTCTTGTTCTTCTTGTGTTTTCGTCGTATCTTTGCGCCAAACACGAATTAGAAGAAAAATGATACGTATCGCAGTACAATCCAAGGGACGCCTCTTTGAGGATACCATGACGTTGCTGGCCGAGGCTGGCATTAAGATTCCTTCCAGCAAACGTACATTGCTGGTTCAATCCCCCAATTTCCCCATTGAGGTGCTTTACCTGCGTGATGATGATATTCCGCAGAGTGTTGCCACAGGCGTTGCTGATCTCGGCATCGTGGGCGAAAATGAGTTTGTAGAACGTGCTGAAGAGGCCGACGTAGCCCGACGCCTCGGCTTCAGCAAGTGCCGCCTCTCGCTGGCCATCCCCAAGGCCATAGATTACCAGGGCGTAGAATGGTTCGAGGGCAAGAAGATTGCCACCAGCTATCCTGGCATCCTGCGTAATTTCTTGAAGGAGAAGGGCGTAAATGCAGAGATTCATGTGATTACCGGCTCCGTAGAAATCAGCCCGGGCATCGGTCTGGCTGACGCCATCTTCGATATTGTCTCTTCCGGTAGTACCCTCGTCAGCAACAACCTGCGTGAGGTGGAAGTTGTGATGCAGAGCGAGGCTTTGCTCATTGCCAACAAGAATCTGACGGACGAGAAGAAAGCCATCCTCAACGACCTCCTGTTCCGCATCGAGGCGGTCAAGGCTGCCGAGGATAAGAAGTATGTACTCATGAATGTACCCACGGAGCGTCTGGACGATGTGATTGCCGTCCTGCCGGGTGCCAAGAGCCCCACGGTGATGCCGTTGGCTACGCCCGGATGGAATAGTGTCCACACGGTGATTGACGAGAAGCGCTTCTGGGAAGTCATCTCCCAGCTCAAAGCCCTTGGCGCACAAGGCATTCTTGTGATTCCCATTGAGAAAATGATACTGTAAGATCTATGATAGTATATAAGAACCCCGACGAGCAGGCATTACGCGAGATTGTCAAGCGCCCCACAAAGGATGCTGCTGATCTCACGGCTATCGTTTCTGCCGTTCTGGCGCGAATCCAGCGCGAGGGCGATGCCGCCGTCATCGACTACGAACGCCAGTTTGACAAAGTCCAGCTCAGCCAGTTGGCTGTTACGGAATCCGAGTTTGAGGCTGCCGAGCGCATGGTGAGTGCTGATTTGAAGGCAGCCCTCCAGCAGGCTCATGCGCAGATAGCCCGTTTCCACGAGGCGCAGCGCTACGCAGGCATCGACGTGGAGACCGCCCCTGGTGTCCGCTGCTGGCAACGTAGTGTTCCCATCGAGCGCGTAGGCTTGTATGTCCCTGGTGGCACGGCACCCCTGTTCTCAACGGTGCTGATGTTGGCTACGCCCGCTCGCATCGCCGGCTGTCGCGAGATCGTGCTTTGCACACCTCCCAGCAAGGATGGTAGCGTACATCCTGCCATCCTCGTCGCTGCTCGTATAGCCGGTGTGTCTAAGGTCTTCAAGGCAGGTGGCGTTCAGGCTATCGGCGCGATGGCCTACGGCACGGAGTCTGTCCCCAAGGTTTTCAAGATTTTCGGCCCTGGCAACCAGTACGTCCAATGTGCCAAGCAACTCGTCTCGCTCGCCGATGTCGCTATCGACATGCCGGCAGGCCCCAGCGAGGTAGCTGTCGTAGCGGACGAGACCGCTAATCCCGCCTTTGTCGCCGCAGACCTGCTCTCGCAGGCCGAGCACGGTGTCGATTCGCAGGTGCTGTTAGTGACCACCTCCGCGTCGTTGTTGGATGCTGTTCAGGTGGAAGTGGAGAAGCAACTTGCCGCCCTTCCGCGCAAGGAGATCGCTACCGCAGCACTCGCCAACAGCCGTTTGGTGCTGGTTGCTTCTACATCAGAAGCGATGGCTATCAGCAACCGCTACGCGCCTGAGCATCTGATTCTCGAGACCGCAGATGCTGATGCGTTGGCCGCACAGGTGGTGAATGCGGGTAGTGTCTTCATCGGTCACCTCACGCCCGAGAGTGCTGGCGACTACGCCTCAGGCACCAACCATACCCTGCCCACCAACGGCTATGCTACAGCCTATAGCGGCGTGAATCTGGACAGCTTCTGCCGCAAGATCACCTACCAGCACATCACCCCCGAGGGTATTCGCAGCATCGGCCACACGGTAGAGCTGATGGCCGAGGCCGAGCAGCTTGATGCACACAAGAATGCCATGACGTTAAGAGTCCAAAGCCTATGAAATCGCTACAAGAACTGACAAGAGAGAATATATGGAAACTCAAGCCGTACTCCTGTGCGCGCGACGAGTTCAAGGGCCGTGCCGCCGAGGTCTTTCTCGACGCCAACGAGAATCCTTATAACCAGCACTTCAACCGTTATCCTGATCCCTTGCAGGAGGAACTGAAGGCGAAGCTCGCTACCGTCAAGCAGGTACCTGCCGCCAGCATCTTCCTCGGCAACGGCTCGGACGAGGCTATCGACCTCGTCTATCGCGTCTTCTGCGAACCGCGCCAGGACAACGTCGTGGCCATCGCGCCCACTTACGGCATGTATGCCGTTTGCGCCGACGTGAACGACGTGGAGTATCGTGCCGTAGAGCTGAATCCGGACTTCTCCTTGGATGCCGACCGCCTTTTGGCAGCTGTGGATGCCCAGACCAAGGTCATCTGGCTCTGTTCGCCCAACAACCCGACGGGTAACAACCTCGACCGTCAGGCCATCGAGCGTGTCCTTACGGAGTTTCAGGGCATCGTGGTGGTGGATGAGGCTTATAGCGATTTCAACGACCAGCGTCCTTTCCGTTTCGACCTGGACCGCTTCCCCAACCTCATCGTGCTGAACACGTTCTCCAAGCTGTGGGCCTCTGCCGCCATCCGCTTGGGAATGGCCTTTGCTTCGCCTGAGATTATCGCGTTGTTCAATAAGGTCAAGTACCCCTACAACGTGAATGCCCTGACCCAGCAGCAGGCCATGAAGACGCTGGACAATATGCAGCAAGTCCAGTATTGGCGCGCCACCATCCTCAAGGAGCGTGCGCAGCTCCTGCCTGCTGTGGCCGAGCTACCCATCTGCAAGGCCGTCTATCCCACGGATGCCAACTTCTTACTTGCCCGCATGACGGATGCCGACCGCATCTATCACTACCTTGTGGATCGCGGCATCGTCGTTCGCAACCGCTCCCGTGTCCAGCTCTGTGGCAACTGCCTGCGTATCACCATCGGCACGCCACAGGAGAATAATGCGCTCCTAGGAGCATTAAGACAGTATAGATAGACCATGAGAGTTTTATTCATCGACCGCGACGGCACTATCCTTCGCGAACCAGCCGACGAGCAGATAGATTCCTTCGAGAAGTTCCACTTCGTGCCAGGTGCCATCAGCGCCCTGCGCTTCCTGCGTCAGCACACCGACTACCGCTTCGTGATGGTCAGCAATCAGGACGGCCTCGGCACCGCCAGCTATCCTGAGTCGGACTTCTGGCCTACGCACAACCTGATGCTGGAGATTCTCGAGGGTGAGGGCGTTACGTTTGACGACATCCTCATCGACCGCAGTTTCCCCGAGGACAACCTGCCTACACGCAAGCCCGGTACAGCGATGTTGACCGCCTACATGGACGGCTCCTACGACCTTGCCAACAGCTACGTCATCGGCGATCGCGAGAGCGATGCCCAGTTGGCCAAGAACCTGGGGTGCAAGGCCATAATATTGGAGGCCCACTCCCAGCCCCTCCCCAAGGGAGGGGAGAAGATCAATTCTCCATTGTCCATTGTCCATTGTCCATTGTCCATTGTCAATTCCTGGGAGAAGGTTGTCGAGCTCGTTTATGCCGGTCCGCGTTGCGCTTCCGTGACCCGCACCACCAAGGAGACGGATATCGCCATTAGCGTGAATCTGGACGGCACCGGAAAGAGCGACATCTCAACCGGCCTTGGTTTCTTCGACCACATGTTGGAGCAGATTGCCAAGCATGGCGCCATCGACCTTTCCATTCGCGTGAAGGGCGACCTCCATGTGGACGAGCACCACACCATCGAGGATACCGCGTTGGCGTTGGGCGAGGCCTTACTCAAAGCCCTTGGCGACAAGCGTGGCATCGAGCGCTATGGCTTCGCCTCCGAGGCGCCTGCAGCCGATTACACCCTTCCCATGGACGATTGTCTCTGCTCCGTGGCCCTCGACTTCGGCGGCCGTCCTTGGCTCGTGTGGGATGCCGAGTTCCATCGCGAGCGGGTAGGGGAGATGCCTACTGAGATGTTTCTCCATTTCTTCAAGAGTCTCAGCGATGCTGCCCGCATGAACCTCAATATCAAGGCCGAAGGTCAGAACGAACACCACAAGATTGAAGGCATTTTCAAGGCCTTGGCCCGTGCCCTGCGCATGGCCCTTCGCCGTGACATCCACCACATGCAGCTCCCCTCCAGCAAGGGCGTGCTGTAATCCTCGCTTTCACACACTCTTCGCCACTCTGCGTGTTTCCTTGCGCGCTTCTTTCCACAACGGGAAGTATTTATCCATAAGCGCATAGAAACGGGCAGAGTGGTTTGGTTCTATCAGGTGGCACAGTTCATGCACCACCACGTGCTCTACGCACCACGTAGGCAGCAGCAATAAGTAGATGGAGAAACAGATGGTGCGCTTTCTGACATTACACATGCCCCATTTGGACGTCATGATTTTGTAATCGATGCGCAAGGGGTACACCTCCATTTTGTCGGCATAACGTCTCACCATCGGCTCTACCAGCTCTATCAGATCCTGTTCTGCCCGATACTTTTGCTCATAAGTATCAAGCCGCAGCCCTTTGAAGAACTCATCCTGCCGCTTCTGTCTTTCCGCCGTTTTCTGTCTGGCCTTGTCAATCCAATCACGATGTTGCTCCACGAAAGCCTCAATCTCCTGTTGGGGCATCCCATACGGCGCCGACACGTGCACATCACCATTCTTCACGATGCGCATCGACAACCTACTGGTTTTTCTATATGTCAACTTGATATCCATACAACCTTAAAGCTTCATAACCTTCTCTAAATCCTTTACCAGCTGCACATCTGCCGGCAGCCATTTCACGCTATCCAACTCGTTCGCAGATAGCCACTTCGCCGCCTCGTGCTCATTCAGATGCAGCGCCTCACCAACGAGTGTGCACAGATAGCAATGCATGGTCAGATGCCATGTTGGATAATTATACTCCACAGTAGTGAGCAACTCCCCCACACAGATCTCCGCCGACAGCTCCTCGCGGATCTCCCTCACGAGCGCTTCCTCCGGCGTCTCCCCAGCCTCCATCTTGCCGCCGGGAAACTCCCACCAGTCCTTCCACTCGCCATACCCTCGCTGCGTGGCGAAGATGCGACCCTCGTCATCGCGTATGATTGCTGCTACTACCTCTATCTGTTTCATATCGTCCACAAAAGTACAAAAAATCTCACACCTACGGGTAGATGTGAGACAGATATTAAGAAGAATTAGGAAATTACTCTGTCACCTGTCATTTTCAAATGAAATGTATAGGTTTTAGTCAGGTCGGAGCGGATGGGGAGTCAGGTCGGAGCGGATGGGGAGTCAGGTCGGAGCGGATGGGGAGTCGGGTCGGAGCGGATAGAGGGTGTGCTTTTTTTAAAAAAATGGCAAACTTTGCACGCAATTTAAAATAATGTTGTACCTTTGCACCAAGCATCAAGAGCAGTCATCTTCGGATGGACTCGCCAACCGAGCATATGCATAATTGCCACGGTGGTCAGTACGATGCGGAAGATTTGACGAACCGAACGCAATATCAAACTCGTTTGAACATTGCTGAGGTGAGGATTAATCTCGACGAAAGTCAAGTTTTAACAAACTTCAAAAACAAAAGTTATGCAGAATCACATTTATTACACCCAGTATGCCCTGCAGTTTGCAGGCATGCAGATTCCCGAGTTAGTAACAGTATTCAATCGTCAGGTCGGCAACACCGGCTGGACCGGTATGCGTGCCTATCACGACCAAGCGCTCATCGACGAGTTCCTGCGGCGAGGTATTGATGTCTCAGCCATTTATGATGGTAAGACCATTAGCTTCGCTTATCCCATCAGGTACGATTTTGCCGTCAATCGGCTGGCCATTATAGACTGAAAATCCTCTTATATCAAAGGCTCCACCCTTGCCGTCTGCTCTTGGTAAGGGTGGAGCTCCTGTTTAGGCGAACGAATCTGCTATTTGGAAGATGCTTAATACTCCAATCCACCATCGGCGGCCTTTAGCACTTGATCGTTGATGTTAGTATCATATATCACGCCATTATTGAGTGGCCTCATTTGGGCTATGGTCTGCTTAACAGCTTTACGAACCTTTCTCATTGCCTTAAGGCTTGATATTAGATTGTCATAATAATCTTCAATTCCAAAGGCGTTTAATACCACTCTTTCGAATTCTTGCCTGATGGGGTCGTCTATGTCCTGATTAATGTCTAAAATACCACGTTCTACTAATTGAGAGAATTGAGTCATAATAGCCGTTTTCTGTTCTTCGGTTAACAGAGCTGGATTGAGCATATAACATTTTGAAATGGAGTCCTTATTGATGTCAAGCACACCAAGACCTCGGCCGAAGCCAACAGCCTCTATATAGAATAAGGAAAGCATGGAATTGAGCAAAGCATGAAGCAAGTCAAGATTATCCGTTGTTCGTATTCTTTTCAAGCCGATGAGCCTTTGGTTAATGAATGTGGGTGAGTTGAACTTAGCGTAGAACATGCGGTCATCGGGATTCATCATTGTGAATATCTCTGCTACCTCATCGGTTGTCAGTTCATACCATTTCATTCCTGCACGAGCCAAAACGATAGGGAGTGGTCTTCCTGTTTCATTTACTTCAAGCTCGAATTTCCTAATCCAAGCTTGCGCTCCTCGATATCCAAGACTTTCAAGTTCATCAGTTTCCATACCACAGCAGAAAGCTTTTCTATCTATTGTCGGAGATGCAATATAGCTATCTGTATCTCTTGCATTCATTAGCACGTCTTTCAAGAACTGCGGTTCAATAGGCGCATCGCTTTGCGGGAAAAACAATGGATCCCAACCTCTACGACTACCTCTGAATACTTTCAGATAGTTGCTAACAGGCACTAACTTGTCTTTAATTTCTAGTAACCATTTGAGATTGCTGAAAAGAGAGTTATATGAAACGTTCAGTTTTATCAGCGATTCCAATTCTTCTGCATTGTAATTCACTCTTCCTATGACGTCATTGTCCAATTCTCTATCGAGTAACGAGGAGTTAATAATCGTTTTTTGGTATTCACGGTTATCCGAAATCACATTGAGATTCCGTTTCCATGTGAAGAATGAAATAGAAGTATTTTCTTCTGAGTCTTCACTTTTTCTTCTCATTATCAATAATGCAGTCACAATATCAGCATTTGTAAACCATCTACCGCTGCCACTAATATGAATGCGCATATCATCAAAATAATCCCGAATAGCTGCAAGGAACTTGCTGCCGGCATCTGTCCCGAGAAAAGAGTTGGATAGAATAATTCCAACATAGCCGCCAGCCTTGACCAGATTCTTCAAATGGAGGGTTATATAATAGCTGAAGTCAGACCTACCCGAGAGATTGTTTGCCCGTTTTATTGCATTAACAAATGATGTATCATCATCGGGTATTCCACTTGACTTGACAAATGGAAGGTTAGATACAATGCTATCGAAGAGAGGCAAACAAAAAGTTTCATGTTCTCCAGTTTGCGGATTTACTATTTCCACCTCGTCACCAGGACTCATAGTTAGAATGTCTTTCTGGAACAGACGGCATGGCATATTGATGGAATCATAGTTGGTCATTGCCAGATTCGCAATCTGCAAAGGCAATCTGAATTTATCGCTGGCCCAGGTTGTAGCCATCGCTTGTGCAGCTCCGATACCCCTGTCTTTCTTGAAGTTAATGATAAAACCCGGTATCGTACCTGTTCCACAACAACCATCGAAACATTCACCATTTACATCATGGATTGTCATACGTGAAAGAATGGCGGCTAATGTCGGTGGTGTGGGATACTGGCCATTCATCAGTCGCTTGGAAATATTGACAGACCCTTCAAGCACCTGTTGAAGAATCCTTTGACTTATATTGTTGATAGGAGAATTCTTTAGGAAAAGTGATAGCTCAACCAACTGTGCCCAAGTATTATCAGGAATGCACTCATTGTAGAGAATCTTGCTGAAAACGTTATAGAAGTCACTCTTTTCGGTTATCTCCTGAAAGATTCTGTTACCATCCATTGGCGTACTATCGTAATCGAGTTGGTCTATGGTAAAAGCACTTTGTTGTCTACGTTTTATAAGGTGGGCAAAAATGATACGGTTGGCCCAGTTGATTATGATGCTTTTTGAATAAGCAGTATATTTATCAACCTCATCGCCCCTATACTCTGATTCTATATCTTTCCACCAGGTTTCTATGTAGGCAGACATTATAGCATCACGATTTGCGGCGTTTCTCAGACATCTTGCAATACTGTACTTGTTTTCGTTGACGAGATTAGAGATAGATGTTTTTGTGAGAACGTCACCAATGAACCTCTTCTTCACTTCACCCGAAATAAGATACTCATTGACAGATGTCAGCACGCTTTGCAACGTCTTCTCCCATCTTGACTTGTACATCTGGACATCATTTCGTGTCTTGATAGTATTGTTGTCCCAAGTTTTCTTCACTTCATAGTCATGACTATTATCGTCATAAACGTATAGCTTTACATGAGTGAAGTTCCAAATAATACAACTGTTCAGATTCAAAGCCCTTGCCTTGCGTTTGGCATCGTGAACAAAGTCTATATCAGTAATTGGGACATCAGGCATTTTTAGCTCCCAGCCTTGCAGAATACTTGACAAGTCATGATCGCCATAGAGTATTACATCTGGAAACATACTTTGTCCGCGATGTTCACTTACCGTTGACTCGCCGCCAGCTCGTTTAATGATCAAATCGTTATCAGCTGAAAACTGATTAATTTGCGATATTAGTTCTATCGCCCAACTGCGTTCATTTTTTCGGATAGTAGTTGCCATAGCCCCAATTTTGTTATTCGGCAAATTCCTCAATTAGATTAAGCACTCGTAGATGCTTTTTTTTCTCTTCATCAAGTTGCCGCCATACTTCTTGTAGCCGTTCGCGAGTTTTTTTGATGTAGTCTATCTTCTCACCTTTGAAAAGCTCGGTATCAGCATTCTTTTCTATTCCAACAAAGTTACGCCCTTCCATCAATGCAGCAACAACGAAAGAGCCGCTGCCACTTGTGTTGTCAAGGATGATATCACCTGGATTTGAGTAGGTACGCACGAAATAGCGTCCCAACTCAACAGGTTTTTGGGTTGCATGAAAAACCTCACCTTCGCTTTCTGCCGTTTTGAAATAAACGACATCAGTCGGATAGCGTTTGCCATCGCTATGCACATGAACAGGCTGGAAATCTCCATAGCTGCCGCTCAACTGGTTCTTACGAATACCTTTATCGTAAGGTTCACCTTCTGTCATCTGAGGATTGTAAACTGGCTGTTTGTTGTAGAAGACACAAACGTCTTCATGTTTTCTCAATGGTTGTTTCTTAGCATTTAAGAAGTTCGTTGGCTTTGATTTCTCCCATACCCACTTATACTTGAAGAGTTTAGGCTGACTCATAATTAACGCAGCAGTAAACAAACCTTGCGAGGTCAACACAATAGCGCCATTGGGCTTAACGATACGTTCGTATTCAGCCCATAATTTAACGAGTGGCACTATACTGTCCCACTTATTCTGTGTCGTGCCATAGGGCAAATCACACAGCACCATGTCAATACAGTTATTGGGCAGATGACGCATCACCTTGATGCAGTCTCCCTCAATGACACGATTAACAAACTTGTCTTCAGTCCAATAATTCTTTGGCATTTGTTTGCTATTTCAAGCGCCTCTACTATCTCTCCTTGAAATAGATGGATTCCTATAGGACACAAAAAGAGTGGGAACAATACCTGTCCCACATTAAGGTCCTAGGAAAACCCGAGAAATAGACAAGTAAGCCCACTCATATCGAGTGCGCTAGCAACTTGTCTACTACTTCTCGTATCTGTTGTTTAGAATTTCCTAGGTTCTAATGTGGATAGAACAGTAGCAAACGCATATTATATTCAAAAAATAAGAACGCATGCTCTCTGCGTATGCTGCAGATTGCAGCGGCAAAGATATGAAAAAGTTGGGAAAGTAATTCTCTTTTGGACGAAAAAGTGAAAAAATAAGCCAAAAGTTTGGAAGATAAGTGGAAAAGGCATACCTTTGCAGCGTCAGTAACCGACTTGTCGCTTTGTACCTTTAGGTCAAAGAACATTAGTTTTGACTACGCCGCTGAGTGCGGGGAGCAAGACTTGATCGACACTACTCCATTTAAAAGTCATCTCAAATGGTGGCTTTTATTTTTTCAGGGTCGCCTTCTGCATGATGGAACTCATCATAATAGCCCTATAGACTACTGATTCGGTTATTTTAATTTAAAATCTCGTGATTTTTTCACGATTTTTGATTTTATATTTTGCGATTTGGCTATTTTGATGTATCTTTGCCGTCGAAAATCTATCTTTATAAATGCGACAACTATGATACAGGAGTTTCAAGTACAGAATTTCTACAGCATCAGGGAGCAGCAAACAATCAGTTTTGTGCCGACGAATGACGACCGCATGCGTGATCAATATGTTCACGAAGTGGGCGATGGCGTTGAGCTCTTGAAGATTGGTATTGTGTATGGCAGCAATGCCAGCGGTAAGACCACCTTGCTCAATGCGCTGTCGTACTTCCGCAACGTGATGCTTGTCAAGCCTGAGTCGAAGAACGAAGGTATGGGCTACTTCCCTTTCCTGCTCGACAATCATAGCAGGAATGAGCATTCGCAGATGCAGATGACCTTCTGGATAAACCGGGAAAAGTACATCATGAGCTTGGAGTTTGACAGCAAGCGCATATACGAGGAGTCGCTGATTGTATATACCAGCGCTCGTCCAACCACGCTGTATAAGCGTGTATATCAGTCGGAGTCAGATCACACGGAGGTGGTATTTGGTACAAAATCTGGTATTGACAAGGCTGCCCAGCGTGCCATCGAGGGTAACACCACCAACAACTGTACGGTGATGGCCGCCTTTGGTCAATCCAACGCTCCTACTTCGAAACTAAATGATGTTTATGGGTTCTTCTTCGCTGGTTTGCAGAGCACCTTGAGCCCAAGGGATTCTCTGTCGTTCAATATTAAGAACGAACTACATAATGACAAGGATGGCAAGAAGAAACGATTCCTGCTCCAACTACTGAAGGCCAGCGACTTTAACATCGTTGACATAATGCTCAACGAGCGCGAAGATTCTATCACGCCCGAATTGGAGATGACCATCAAGAGTGCTCCAATACCCGAGGAAGCCAAGATAGAGATGCTCAGGCGTGGTACCATCAAGCACGATGATATCATCTTCAGTCATACGGGCGAGGAGGGAGAATATGAGCTGCACGAAGAATTGGAGTCTGCTGGTACACATCGTTTTCTTGGCATGTCAATTGTGCTGTACTATGTGTTGCACGAGAACAACTTCATACCTGTTGACGAGGTCGAGACCAGTATCCACTATGAGTTGCTCTCGTATTTCATCAAGTTGTTTCTGGCCAACAGCGAGGGTTCGTCGCAGTTGCTAATGACCACTCACGACATCAATCTGCTGAACGAGGATTTTATCCGTCGCGATGTGGTGTGGTTTACGGATAAGAGCGAGGTAGGAGCTACCCAGATTAAGCGACTCTCGGCACTCGGCCTGCACAAGACGATGAATCCCTACAACGCCTACAAGCAGGGCAAGCTGGTGGATCTGCCTTTCCTCGGAAGTATTTACCTTGAAACGGAATAACGACACATGGCAGTAAAGAAGAGTATAGCAATCATTGGCGAGGGAGAAACCGAGTGGTGGTACTTTGATACCCTTCGCGTAGCTTGCCGCTATAAGTTCAAGGTGGCACCCGACTTCCCCCAGCATTCAGATATTTCGCACATGGCGAAACTGGCTGAGGACTATGTGAAGCGCGAGACCGACTATGTGGTTTGTCTGGTGGATATGGACCGTCTGCTCAGGGTGCCCGCAGAAATGGCGACCTATCAGAAGCTGAAGAAGAAAAGTAGCCGGAACGTGATTTGGATTGAGACCAACCCATGTACCGAGTTCTGGTTCCTGCTCCACTTCCTGCCGCAGATTTCCGTGAAGCATTATGATAGTTGCGAGGATGTCTTACCCGACCTGCAGCGCTATATGCCAGGCTACGAGAAGACGGCACGCTACTTCAGGCAGAACAATCTGTACAAGTATCTGACGGAGCACGGCGACCTCGAACGCGCCATCGGATATGCGAAGGAACTCAGCCGCCTGAGCGAGGCAACTCCCGAGGACAAGATTGCATATAGTCAGATGCACAAGGTGTTTGAACTGATAGCATCGATGGAGGCAGAGGAGTCTGAAGAGGGTGATAAAAATGAATCAAAAGCGGAAAATCAAAATCGAAATGATGAATATCGGCGACAAATCGCCAATTTTATCGCCGATGAGGGGATTTCAGATTCAAAATCCATTTCAAAAGCCATCGGACTCAAAGCCTCACGAACCCGCGACTATCTGAAACAACTCGTGGACGAAGGTATCCTTGAGATAGAGGGTGAATATAAAAACAGGAAGTATAAGATTAAAAATGTATAATATAGCTATGGATAAAAAAAAGTCTTTGTATGCCATTTACAAATACGATTTCCATAAAGCCATACAGCGAACGGTCATGGCTGAAGCGGATGGCGTGGATGGCAGAAAGTACGTGAAGGTTGCGCAGACATGCTTTGCAAGTCTGTTCGACCAGAACTCTATTGATAACCTTGCCAAAATAAATAAAAAAGGCGAGGCTACCCGATTGCCAAACGATGTGATGGCTAAGTTGGGCGATATATTCATTTGGCGCGTGAACAACAGCCAAATAAAGGAATGGTGGAAACGAAACGGGAAGGACAGTAAGGGTATTGACAAGTATGAGAAAGAGGAAATTGAGTCGAACCCCTATTGCAACGTCTTGATAGACAATCGCCCTGGCATTTGCCTGATTGCCATTGAGAAATCAACGGCTTGGGGAAACAAACCCGACATATTGCGCGACATGCTGCTGGAGAACTTCAACCGTATTCTGGCTGATAAGTTCGACCTTGAAATGCGCATCGAGGCGAGGATGAACCCGACGGACATCTGGGAATTCGTGCATGACCGTCTTTTCTCAACTGAATGACCACCTCATGATGATACGCAACTATGCCAAGAAGCCAAACGGACTCTTCACCAGAATGGAAGCCAAGGTGGCTGCCTTCACCGTGTTGCAATACATCAATCTTCTCAATCATAAGCCTATAGGGCAAGTTAAGTATGCATTATTTTAATTCAACCAACAGGTAAGAACAATGAAATTATTCACAATTATATTTGCTTTATTTGTAAGCACAGGTGCCTTCGCCTATGATTGCGAAGTTGATGGCATCTATTACAATAGATTGTCAACAGATGAACTTGGAGTTACTTATGGAACTAATAAATACACAGGTGACATCGTAATTCCTGAAACTGTTACATTTCGGAATAAGTTGTTCAAAGTAACTCAGATTACATCGAATGCGTTTAAGTCTTGTAACATTACATCGGTTTCTATTCCGCAAAGCGTAACTTTAATTGACTATTCTGCATTCTTTGGTTGTTCATCTCTTACCTCTGTTATAATTCCTCAAGGAGTAAAAGAACTTGGCTCATATGCCTTTTCAGAATGTACAAAGGCTACTTCAATTTCTTTACCGGAAAGTCTTACTTCTATAGGCTCTTCTGCGTTTGAAAATTGTAGCAATATAACATCTATTTCTATTCCTGAAGGAGTAACTTTATTGCAAGAAGCAACATTTAAGGGATGTAGTAATCTTAATTCTGTATCGCTTCCGAAAAGTCTTACAGAGATTAAAAATAATGTCTTTCAGAATTGTAGCACGCTTCCTTCAATAACACTGCCGCAAGAATTGAAAAGTATCTCTAAATACGCATTTGCAGGGTGTAATAGTTTGGTTTCTGTAAATATTCAAGGAACAATAGAGAAAATATATGAAAATGCGTTTCAAGATTGTACTAGCTTGACTTCCATTTCTCTACCAGAGGGACTAAATGAAATAGGAATTATGGCTTTCGCAAATTGCTCAAGTTTGAAAAGATTTTCAATGCCTACGAGTGTTACATCTATTCTCAACAACGCTTTTTCTAATTGTACAGGATTAGAAAAAGTTATAGCTAAAGACATTGCTTCATGGTGTGAAATTAGTTTTGGTTCATTTACTAGCAATCCTTTATATTTTGCCAAACACTTGTATAGTGATGAAGATACAGAGATAACAGAATTGATAATTACTAATAAAGTTTCTCATATAAGTGATTATGCTTTTTACAATGCAGATAATCTTTCTAAAATTTATGTACTGCCTAATTACTATAACACTAATCCTATAAAGATATCAAGCAATACGTTTAGTAATTCATGCTATACTTGGACTGATTTATTTGTTCCAGAAGGGAAAATAGATATTTATAAGAGAACTAACTATTGGAATAAATTCAAATATATTTCTGAATATAGTACTACTATTGATGGAATTAAATACCGAATATTGCCTTCTTCCCAAGATGTAGCAGTAACCCAAAAGGGGGATGATGATGTTTACTCAGGAGACATTATTATACCAGAAACCATTCCTTTATTCGGTAAAACATTTAATGTTATATCTATTGATGGGCAGGCATTTAAAGATTGCAACGGCCTGACTTCCATTACGATTCCCAACAGTGTGACGAGTATAGGACAATCTGCTTTTTCTGGCTGTTCAAATCTTTTATCAGTGACTCTCCCTAGCAGTATAACTAGCATAGAAATGTCTGCGTTCGAAAGTTGCTTTAAACTTACTTCCATCATAATTCCTAGCAGTGTGACGAGCATAAAAAGTGATGCTTTCGAAAATTGCAAAGGCTTGACTTCTATCACGATTCCAAACAGTGTGACGAACATCGGAATTGATGCTTTTTCTGGCTGCAGCAGTCTGAAATCCGTCACAATTGGTAACAGCGTAACAAGCATAGGAGACGAAGCTTTCGCGTATTGCAGCGGCTTGTCCTCCATCAAGATTCCAAACAGTGTGACGAGCATAGGAGACCGCGCTTTCTCTGGTTGCAGTGGTCTAACTTCCATCACAATCCCCAATAGTGTGAAGAGCATAGGATATTCTGCCTTTTCTGGCTGCAGTGGTTTGATCTCCATAGTTGTGGAATCTGACAATGTTTACTATGACTCACGTGATAATTGTAACGCGATTATTGAAACAGCTAGCAATACATTGATTTCGGGTTGTAAGAACACTATTATTCCAAATAGTGTGACGAGCATTGGAAACTATGCTTTCTCTTACTACCCCGGCCTGAGCTCCATCACTATCCCAAATAGTGTGACGAGCATAGGAGACCGCGCTTTCTCTGGTTGCAGTGGTCTAACTTCCATCACAATCCCCAATAGTGTGAAGAGCATAGGATATTCTGCCTTTTCTAGCTGCAGTGGTTTGACCTCCATTACCATTCCAAACAGTGTGACGAGCATAGGAAGCGGGTGTTTCACCAACTGCAGTGGTCTGACATCTATAGTTGTAGAATCTGACAATGTTTACTATGACTCACGTGATAATTGTAACGCGATTATTGAAACAGCAAGCAATACGTTGGTTTCAGGTTGCAAGAATACAATTATTCCAAATAGTGTGACGAGCATTGGAAACTATGCTTTCTATTATTGCAAAGGCTTGACTTCCATCACTATTCCCAACAGTGTGACAAGCATTGGAACCGATGCTTTCGAAGACTGCAGTAGTCTGAAATCCGTCACAATTGGTAACAGCGTAACAAGCATAGGATACGAAGCTTTCGCGTATTGCAGCGGCTTGTCCTCCATCACGATTCCAAACAGTGTGACGAACATTGGAGACCGTGCTTTCTATTACTGCTATAGTCTATCCATTGTGACGTCACTAAATCCTGTTCCTCCGACTATTGGAAATGTATTTTCCTTTTATACTGCAACATTGCAGGTTCCAACAGGAAGCAAGACTGCCTACCAAAATGCCGAAAATTGGAAGAACTTTACTAACATTATAGAGATTGAACAAACTCCAGAAATTGATAATATCATCTTTGCCGATGCAACTGTTAAAGCAATTTGTGTCGCCAATTGGGATACAAATGGCGATGGCGAATTGAGCAAAGCAGAAGCAACGGCTGTGACAGACCTTGGGGAGGTCTTTTCAAGCAAAGACATTCAATCATTTGATGAACTAAAATACTTTACAGGTTTGTCAAGCATAGGAATTGATGCTTTTAGGAATTGCAGAAGTTTAGAAACTATCTCGATTTCCAATAGTGTAACTAGCATCGGAAATTACGCTTTCTGTGGATGTAGCAGTCTGCCCTCTATCACAATTCCAAACAGTGTATCAAGCATAGGATTCGATACTTTCAGAGGGTGTAGCACCCTGACTAGCATTGTTGTAGAAGCGAGCAATGCAACATTTGACTCACGTGATAACTGCAATGCTATTATTGAAACGGCAACAAATACATTGATTTATGGTTGTAAGAGCACTATTATCCCTAGTAGTGTTTCGAGTATAGGACGAGGTGCTTTCTTAGATTGTCGAGGTCTGACCTCAATAAATATACCAAATAACGTAACAAGTATAGGTTTTGTAGCTTTCAGTAATTGCGGTGATTTGACTTCCATTACGTTTGGTAAGAGTATGACTAAGATAGATAGTTTTGCTTTTGCTGAATGTAACGGCCTGACTACAGTAACTTCATTAAATCCGGTTCCTCCGACTATTGATAATTCTGTATTTCCTGCTTATTCTGCAACGTTACAGGTTCCTACAGGCAGCAAGACTGCATATCAAAACGCTGAATACTGGAAGAACTTCACAAACATTGTGGAGATAGGAAAAGCAACTCTTGGCGATGCCAACGGCGACGGCGTAGTCGATGCAGCCGACGTGGTGGCTATTGTGAACTACATTCTGAACAAGCCGGGAGAGAACTTCAATGAGACGGCGGCTGATATGAATGGTGACGGTGTGATAAACGTAGCTGACGTGCTTGCTGTGGTGAACACCATCCGTTAGTTTTGACTATGTATATACTTACACCTCAAACCCCATTTCTCGAGCCATCTGTCTGATGACCTTCACGTCAACTGTTGCAGCGTCCTGCTTGTCGTAAATGGTGAGCAGGGCTATGCGGCCCTCATGCTCGGCAACGATGGCATTGGCTGTGATGACGCGGGCACTGCCCGACTTGCCACGGCCTTTGGATGTGATGGGCATACGTATTTTGCGGATGCCGGGATACAGCTCGGCACCTTGGAAGGGATTCTTTTGAAGGCTGTCGCGGAAAACCTTGATATCTTGAGGCAAGCTCCGATATCTTTTATAAAGACGTTTGAAACTATGTTCAAACTCGGGATGACTCTGAAATTCGTAGCTCATCTAAAAACTCATCTAATGGTCGGAACTTGTCCGACTTGCCTGTGTCCAAATACTCTTTCCAGTCTTTCAAGGCACGGCATACCTCTTCGGTCACGTTGCGCTTGGGCTCCTCAGGCTCTTCGTCTTCTGTCGGAGTCAAACGGAAGTTTCCAAGGCGTGACTTTAGCACAACATGCTCACCACGACGAGCCATGCCCAAGAACTTGGTCTGGTTGGCGCGGAATTCTCTGGTAGTAACTATCGTCATAATCGTGTAATGTTTGCAGTTCCGCTGCAAAGATACAAAATAATTATGAATTGTAAATAAGAATGATGAAAAATATTACTGGGATGGTTCACGGCCAGTGAGCCCAATGGCGTTCACGACATCGCTGACGTCTACCTTGCTGTCGCCGTTGACATCAGCGCGGGTGGTGTTGCTCTGCGCGTCTTTTCCTGTGATGATGTCGGTGATGGCTACTACGTCGGCAGCGTCAATATGCTCGTCGGCATTGATGTCGCCTTTGGCTATGGTGACGAAGTCGAAGGTGACGGTACCCGCCTCAGTATCTTCAGTGATATTTTTCAAGGCTACACCCGTAGCACCAGTGCCGTTGTAGTACATGTAATTGGGCACCGACAGATGGTCGGACACCTCAGTGGTGCCGCTGGTGCCGGGGAAGGGGTCGCCGGCAAGGCTTGCCAAGTATTCAGCCGCTTCGTAGCTGCCGCCGTAGACGTTGGTTTTTAATAGATAGCTCGATATGAACAGTCCGTCGGCTGGCACTACGGTGACGCGCGGGTGTCCCTTGGTATTGTTGGGGTAGTCGGACATATTGACAGTGCTGTAGGCATAGTCGATGTGGTAGACCATCATGCCGTGGCCGTAAGCATTGGCGTTGGCACCCTTCTTTTGGATATTCTCTATGTAGAAGGCTTCTTCAGCGTAGTTGCTGTTGACAATTTTATACGACTGGCCGCCGTCGAAGAATGTCTTCATGGTGATACCACGGGTGGTCTCGGAAAGCACCTCGGCCTGTTGCCAACCCATGGCTTCGCGCTCCCAGGCGTTGTAAGGCGTGGGGTCGTAACCGTTTTTTCGGTACAGACCATAGTCCATAACACTCCAAAATTCCATGGCCTGGTTGTTGACGGTGCGGGGAGGAGTGGAAGTGGGGTAGAGGTCGGGCATTCCCATGGCGTGCGAGAACTCATGGCAGAAGGTGCCGATGCCGTTGACATCGGTCTTCTCTGTCTCCTTGGGACGGAACAGTTCGGAATTGCAGCCTAGGCGGCTGACGGTGGTACCGTCGATGTTTAAATTTGCGTAAGACACCTTGGCCCACATGGTGTTGGCGATACCGCTGGTGTTCTGGCCGTAGCCGGCATGTATCACATAGACCAGCTCTACCGCGCCGTCGCCGTCGTTATCGTACAACTTCAGGTCTACTTGGTCTTTCACCAGGTTGAGGGCATCAGTGCCTAACGTGCTGAACTTTTCATCATTGGGGGTGTCAGAAGTTCCGCCATAGAATTCCAGGGTGTTGGGCAGTGTGACGGGACCTACCACGTCGAATTGCGGTGTGAACCGTCCACCGCTACAGATGTCGAAGTATTTGCGTACGCTGTAGGCGTTCTTGTCTTCTTTATTGCCAAGGTTCGTCAGTGTCTCGCCGTTCAGATATTGGTCGAATGTCTTGACGGGGTCGGGCACGATGAAGTCTTTGTCTGAGTATGCGGTCAGTATGACCAGGATGCGCGGGCTGCCGGTATGTGGAACGTAGTGGGCTGTCTCAGATATCTGAGCACGGCGGCTGTTGGCGGCTGCCGCTTCCAGTCCGCGCTCATGGAAACGGGTACGCAGAGGCTCTGTCTGCCGTGCCACCAGCTGACGCTCTGCCGTGCTGCGCAGCACTGGTTCGTGGGCCAGGGTAGCGGTGGCTCTGAGCTGACCTTGGCCGTCGAGGGCAGCCACGAAGCATCCTTGCTGTGTGTTGACCACCAGCGTACCGTCGGCAGTCTCCAACCAGTGGTGGAGCTCGTCGCCGTGCATCCATACCGTCAGGTGTGTGCCGTCGGGCTGGGTAATGGTGATGGGTTCGCGGTAGGCAGGGCTGGCCCATGCAGTCATGGCTGTCAGCAGCAGTATTGTCAGTATAGTCAGTGTCCGTTTCATTGTAAATATCATCATTGTTGGCTGCAAAGTTACGAAATAAGCGAGAGAAATGAAAAGAAAAACAAATTTTTCTTTTCATTTCCGAGCGAAAGGTAAGTTCGACGCAGTCAGAGTTACGAAATATTTGGCATGATGCACTAAGGATTAAGAATTTTTTCGTACTTTTGCACTATGAAGTGCCCCATCGCCATATTCATCCTGTTTGTTGTGTTGCTGACGGGCTGCCGCCGGCAACCACCTCAGCATACGTTTACCCATGAGGTGCTGCTGCCCATGACACCCGTCAAGAACCAGGGCAAGACGGAGCTGTGCTGGGCCTATGCCATGCTGGCTACCATCGAGACGGAGCATCTGCTGCGTGGCGACTCAGTGAATCTCTCCCCACAATATCTGGGGCGTATGCTGAAAAGAGACAGCCAGCGCGCTATGTGTCAGACGGCACTGAACCTGATGGAGCGCTACGGCATGGTGGGCTATGACGTGATGCCCGACGATGCCACGACCGAATTGCCTACGCCTCGCTGGGTGTTCATGCTCGGTGCGCAGTATACGCCGCTGGAGTTTGCACACTCCGTCTGTGCCCCCGGCGAATACCTGTCGCTGACCTGTGTGCCCGACTCTCCTTATTATAAAAAGGTGGTCGTTCCTGTTCCCGACAACTGGGAGCGGAACCGCCTGCTGAATGTGCCGCTCGACACGCTGCGCCGTCACATCAATCATGCACTGAAGCATCGCCACCCCGTCTGCTGGGAGAGTGCCGGCCACGCCATGGCTATTGTCGGCATGGCTCGCGACGAAAACAAGCGCCCCTACTATATCCTGAAAAACTCGTGGGGACGCAAAGGTCCCCACGAAGGATTTGTTTACATGCCAGCCCGCCGTCTGTGGCGTGACATGGTAGCGGTCTATCTGACGCGCGAAGCTTACTACGGAGAATGAAAAAGCCCCTCCAGCTTGTGAGGGGCTTGGGGTAGGGTTCCCGCTACTTATTAAGCTTCCACGTGGCACCGTCCTTGGTGTCTTTCACCTCGAAACCGGCAGCAGCGAGGGCATCGCGAATCTGGTCGCTGGTAGCCCAGTCCTTGTTGGCCTTAGCCTTTGCACGCAGGTCGAGCACCATGTCGACCACCTTGCCGAAAGCCTCTTCGCGAGCGTTACTGCCATTGACCATTGAACATTGACCATTGCTCATGGAGAGTCCCAGAATGTCCTCGGTGAAGAGGTGCATCACCTCTTTCAACTCTTTCAGACAGTCGGCACAAATAGTGGCTTTGTGGTCGACGAGCTTGTTGACCACGCTGCAGGCCTCGAACAGGTGGCTCAGCACCAGCGGGGTGGCCAAATCGTCGTTCATGGCATCGTAGCACTTTTGGCGGAGGGCTTTCACGATGCGCTCGGTCTCCGGGTCACATTGCGGGGAAACCGCAATGCGCTGGCAGTCGCTGATGGCATTCATCAGCTTCTCGTATCCCTTCTCGGCAGCCTGCAAGGCTTCGTTCGAGAAGTCGACAGTGCCGCGATAGTGGGCGCTAAGCACGAAGAAACGGATGGTCATGGGCGAATAGGCCTTCTCCAACAGCGGATGGTTGCCTGTGAAGAACTGTACCAGCGTGATGAAGTTGTTGTACGACTTGCCCATCTTCTGTCCGTTGATGGTCAGCATATTGTTGTGCATCCAGTACTTCACGGCAGGATGCCCCATCGAGGCCTGTGCCTGTGCTATCTCACACTCGTGGTGAGGGAAGACAAGGTCCATGCCGCCTCCGTGGATGTCGAACTCCTCGCCCAGATACTTGCGCCCCATCGCCGTACACTCACAGTGCCAGCCGGGGAAACCGTCGCTCCAAGGTGACGGCCAGCGCATGATATGTTCGGGCTGTGCCTTCTTCCACAGGGCGAAATCGGCCTGGTTACGCTTCTCACCGACACCATCGAGGTTGTCGCGCGAAGCATCCTTGATGTTCTCCAGCGAACGACCAGAGAGGATACCGTACTTATACTGCTTATTATACGCCTCGATATCGAAATAAATGGAGCCGTTCGACTCGTAGGCAAAGCCCTTTTCGAGGATCTGCTGCACCAACTGCTGCTGTTCGATGATATGTCCGGTGGCATGCGGCTCGATAGAGGGGCGCAGCACGTTCAGCGCATCCATATATTGGTGGTAGCGGTTAGTGTAGTACTGTGCTATCTCCATAGGCTCCAACTGTTCCAGTCGGGCCTTCTTGGCTATTTTGTCCTCACCTTCGTCGGCATCGTGCTCCAAATGGCCAACATCCGTGATGTTGCGTACATAACGAACCTTATAACCGAGGTGTTTCAGGTAGCGGAACACCAGGTCGAAGGTAATGGCCGGACGGGCATGCCCCAGATGGGGGTCGCCATAAACGGTAGGTCCGCAGACATACATGCCCACATTGGGGGCGTGCAACGGCTCGAAGCGCTCCTTTTGGCGCGTCAGCGTATTGTAGATAACAAGTCTTGATTCCATAGTTAATACTATTTAGGTCGGCAAAGGTAGTAAGAAATGTTGAATCAGCCAAAAGAATCGTCCAAAAAGTACCCGTATTCCTGCCGTTACAGGATAGAAAAAGAAAAGCGGCAAGTGAAAAAACTCACTTGTCGCCTTTGGTCGGCATCGCTGACGAAATATCGAACATAAAGTTCATCGAGGACTTCGACAAGATAGTGAACCTTATGCTCTCAGAAATTCACGTATAGTATAGGCATTTTCACTACAATTCTTAAGCAATCCCCTCCCTATGGGGGCTTTGTCTATCTATCTTTATGTTACCTCGCTACCTTTTTTATGCTTACTGAATAGTAGGCATACAACCGTTCTTTCTGTAGAATCCTGCTATGACAGCAACATTTTTTTCGTTACTATACTAACTTTTTCTGACTTAACTACTATTTATATTAAAACTATAGAGTATGAAGAGACAATTTCGAGATTTGCGTGATGATACCAAGATGCGTATCTCACAAAGTTTGCGAGGTCGTTCGCACAGCGAGACCCACAAACAAGCCATCAGTGACGCTATGAAAGCGTACTGGTCAACAATCCCATATAGGGACGAGGAAAATAACGAGAGTAATAACCAAAACAATGAAACGAGTATGTAACAGACCTATTCAACTCGATGCGCTGGCTGTCTGCTGTGAGGTCGTGCATCCCTACTACTATGAACAACTCAGCAACCTTGACTATGGAGAGTGTCTTGATATGAACGAGTTCAGACTATACAGAACAGAGGGTAGATATTTTGATAACGTCTATGCCATTAGATTGGATAACGGAACACGTGATATTGAGTGGGGAGCCTTAAAGTTCAATCTTGCACGAGGAAACGAACAGAACAATACCCACACCAATGGAAATCGTAAGGTGTGGTTCAGCCTCAATAACCAAACCTTATACACAGGTGACTCACATTTTCTGACCTATATAGAGCAGAGGTTGGGTTTAGAGTTCCATAACGTGACAAGCCTTGACCTTGCACTCGATACACCGTTTAGTGTTAGCCCACTCGTTAAGGCTTACTTACACAATAAGGGCGTGACTACTATCCTAAACGGCAAACGTATCACTGACAGAGACGAGGACAGACCAGAAATAACTTATACGAACAGTGGAAGCCTCAACAAGCAAGACAAGTATAAGACGGTGAACATCAAACAGCGTAATGCCATCAGGGACAAGAGCAAGGGAATAACTGTACTGATTTACGACAAGGCAGCAGAAATCAGCAACGCATCAGACAAGCAGTACATCCTTGACCACTATGGCAATCCCAAGCGTCTATTTCGTACAGAGGTTCACCTCAACGCAGAGGACATCAAATACTACGTAGAACTAAGCGGCAAGCAATATACACCACTCATCTTGTTCGATGAGGCTTTCCTCGAAGGAATGTTTTTCTATTACCTTGGAAGCGTGATACGCTTTCAGAGCCGCAAGATAGATGTCAGTTGGGAGCATCTGTTAGGGCGTTCGTAAGATTATAACAACCACCCCTACTGATGATGCCTAAATGTTCATATACCTTATTACATATAGGGGATAACGTATCAAATTAAAAATGTATCAATGTAATCAATAAATCATATCGAAAACATTGATACATTTGTATCATCTTAACTTAAAAGATTTTTGAAAAACATCAAGGTATCACTAATTACACGATATAATGTTAAAATTTCCTAAAATGCCCTACCGTTTAGAACATTCTTACTCAGAAATCACTATCTTTGTAGTGCAGTTCCAAAAGGGATTGTGACATATTGAAGAAAGCGCATTTCGCTTATTCTGACCGTGTGAACTTGGACACTTCACTATCAGCCATAAGGCTGTCGCTAAATCAGAATAAAGGAAAGAACGCTCTTCTTGGTTTGTATTCCGTACACACGAAATACTTCCAAGTGGGGCTAGTTCATTCTCCTTATCTGTTTAGCAAGGGAGTCCAAGCCCGACACGGAGGATAAGGTAGATGGAGGCTCCACTTTTTCGTATGCCTAAGACAATAACTATTAACTGCACTCATTGAGCCAAATGTGCATATTTCATGTAATGGTCAAATTCATTCATTTTAATGAAGATGTTAGAAAACAGTTATTAGACGTGTTTGAAAATATTAAGGACGACTATTTTCCAAATTCAGCAGGTTCCGTTTTAACCCTATTAGACATAAAAGATGCAATAGAAAACAACTCTTTAACATTAGAGCATCTCTCCAAACTTATAAATAGTGATAAATATGTGCACATAATGAATATATTCAGAACTGCACGAATAAATTTTGACTTATCGAAATATAAAGACGAATAAATGCAATATTCACAGAGAAAAAGCATAAGACTAACCTCAGAAATTATTTTGGGGGCAGTGTTTCTTGTATGTGGATGTGCCATTTATCTTTTGTTTAGGAGCAAGAACCTCAACATATATCATTGGTGTTCTGAATTGGGTATCTCAAGCTCAATTGATACGCTCCGATACACCATTCAATTTTGGAATGTGTCAGAGTTTGTCAAGTTTAGTCTACCAGATGGATTATACAGTGCAGCCTATATCCTTATAATTGATGCTATATGGCATAACGATAAAGGGACTTTCAAAAACATTATTATTTCACTGGTGCCAATAGTAGCTATTAGCAGCGAAATATTACAATACTTTGAATTAGTCAAGGGTACGTTTGACATTTGTGATTTAACATGTTATTTTTTCCCTTATCTTATATATATATCAATTCAATTAGTCAATAGTAATATATTCAACTTTTTAAATCACATAAAAGTATGAAAAAACTTCTAGTAACGGCATGTGTTATTGCATCATTCTTCTTTGGCTTCACAGCCTCTGATGATAAACAAGACTATTCAGCCTCAGTTTCTGTTGCGAATAATACTGAGAGTCTCGATGATTCTTCAGAATCTACAAAAGAGAAAATAAGAGACGATAACGAGTTTGTTTCCCAAAAGGATATAAGTCAGATAGAAGATATTGAAGAACTGAGGCAAGCTATAAACAACACGGTATGGACTCACACAATAAAAGGAGATGCTTGGTTAAGATATGAGTTTATTGGGAACATAGTAAAACAGTATGGTGCACTTCCACGTAGCGGAGAATGGCGATATGATGGTGATAGTCAATTTGAATTGAGTGAAAGAAGGTCAGAAAGTGATGGGAAACGGTATATAATAGCCACATTCATGCCAAAGACAGAATCTTTAGCGGTGTTTGAGTTACCAGTCGTATTCAACTATAGAGACTATCACTTATATCTCAATGGTCAAGATATTGGCGGTTTTATCATGGCAGATTATGAGTGGGATTAACAACATCAAGTATATTTATCTATTTCATTTATGTATAACAATTTAATTATTTGAGATTATGAAAAAGTATTTTTTGACAATGGCAGTAGTGGCTCTCTTTGCTATTGGTTTTGCCGCATCTGATGAGGAAGAAAGTTCTAACAGTGAAAGTTCTACGCCAAAAACAGAACAAAAACAAGAATCAGAAGCAGACCGTAAAGCACGAGAGCAGAAGGAAAAAGAAAAACAACAAGAAAAGAAGAAAAAACAAATTGCAGAAGAAGGATACAAGCACGGCTACGAAGCAGGATTCTCATGTAATTACCATGAGTACGAAACATTCCATTGGGATAGGATGGCTCGTCAAGATTACACAGCATGGCATGATGCACCAACTAGTAGCGAAGAGAAAGAATTGTATCAGATATTCGAGAAAAACTATCTTAGAGGGGTTGAAGAAGGTTATAAAGCTCAAAACTAATAAATGTAATTATTATGGGATATGTAGAAAAAGATGTGCTCATGGAAGTACTAACAAGTGAAGGTGGATTCACGGATGCAGAATTGTCATTTATTAACAAAACACTTACAGAGGATAAACTTAAAGAAGACACTATTCTTAAACTTATTGACATCAACGTATTTGAGAAAAAGGGAATTCTGAAAAGGTTTTATCAAGTATGCAAGAATCATTGTTACTTTCCTCAATGGCTTGAAAACATAGAAAAAGGAATAGACCAAATATAAGTGACTCTATGGAACGCGTTTTTTCAAAACATCCTAAAACGAGGTGGGCCGGAAACGGCTCACCTCAGTTTTTCTTCAAGTTCAGCTATCTCCTTGTCGTACTTCGCTTGCTCTGCCTCGTACTCTTTCTGTCTCAGTAAGCGTTGACGTTTGAGACGTTCAAGATGCCTGCGGTTGTTGTCCTCAACAAGTTTAACACACTTATCACAGTAAGCATCCAACTTGTCACTGAAAGCCCTGATTTTCTTCTCATCAGTCCACAACTTATTGTCTATACACTCCAGCCCTTCGAGGATTTCGGAGTATTGCTTGTACAACTCTAACGCCCTCTTGCGTATCCCTCTTTCACCTTCATTGATTTCTCTCAAATAGCGTTGAGCACACTTGTAACGTGCATCCACATTTTCAAGACGTTCAAGGTGTTCGATTTGTTCCTTACTAAAGCTCCTGCACATGTTTTTCAGCAATACGAGCTTGTCATCCTTAGTTAATCTTTTAGACATGATTTTAGAAATTTTAATAAATAATTAGTAGTAAATAATTCAAAGAACTCTTTGTAAACAAGGCGTTTACATGTGCAAGAGTATAGAAAAAATATTTAAGTTCCAAATTTTCATAACAATATTTAACAAGTTAAGTCCACATTTCCGTAGAAACGTGGACTTGTTCATCAGATGAGCCTCAACATGTTCAGTTTGAGACTACATTAAGACCCAATCAGTCGTTGCACATTA
>JAILQO010000040.1 GCA_024698925.1 Bacteroidaceae bacterium
TGCTATATATAATAGGAATACAGTGGAAACAAACAGGACTTGATTTTGTTTTGCTTCCCAATGGATATGGCTGCCTGTAGTATCAAAGACCTGATGATAACTCTGATAACACAGGAATATAAACCATGCGGCACAAAAGAATAATGCGACATAACTGAGCCATTTCAGCGTCATAGTCAATTTCTCATTCATAGCGTAAATCAATTTAATTGTTATTCTGGCTACAAAGGTAGTACTATTTGTCGAAAAACGACAAATAGTAGATGATAATTAACTATTATTTAACAAAATTCGTGTATAATCATAGAAATAATGTGTCAAGAATCAATGGTCAGTGAGATCACACGAAAAGACAAAAATCGTTCAAAAAAGGATGGGATTTGACACATTCGTTTGAAAAAATGCGTTAAAATATATAATATTCATTGGAAAAAGTGCGTTGGAATGATAGTTATTCGTTGGAAAAAGTGTATCTTTGCAGCACAAAAACGTTTTAAAATATGCTGAGAAGCCTTTGGGCCAACGGCATGAGCACTGGAGTTATAGACGCTCTCTCAAAGTGCTACGCGCAAGAATCTCCTGTTCCTGCCGGCATACATGTTGCTTTGAAAAATATGCTGAACCTTTATGTCGCTGTCGGAGGACTGCCTGACGCTGTCAATGCTTTCCTCAGAACCAATAACATGAACGAGGTCAGAAAGGTCTATCAGTCCATCTTGAAGGAGTATCGCGACGATATGGTAAAGTATGCTCCTGACAAAGACAAACCACATATCCGTGAGTGTTTCATCTCCGTACCAAAACAGTTGGCAAAGGAAAACAAAAAATTCCAGTACAATAAGGTAAAGCCAGGAGGGCGCGGAGAGATGTATGCCGGGTCGCTACAATGGTTGGAAGATGCTGGTATTATCTGCCGTTGTTACAATACAGACATTACTGGGCTTCCGATGGAAGGCAATGCCAAGGACAATGTTTTCAAAGTCTATATGTCCGATATTGGTTTGCTCGTAGAGATGCTTGGAGAGGGAACACGCGCAGACATTCTTCAAGGCAATCTTGGTGGTTTCAAAGGTGCTATATACGAGAATCTGATGGCCGACACGCTTCACAAGAAAACGCAGAACCTTTACTATTTCCTAAAGGATTCTGGATTGGAATTAGATTTTCTTGTGCGAATGAACGGAGAGTGTGTTCCGCTGGAAGTCAAGGCAAAGTCAAGCAAGGCTATATGCAGTTCCTGCTTAACTTGCAACCAGAAGAAATCGTGCTTGAACCAATGGACATTAATGAAATTAACCGTATGGCATCAGAGTTCCTGAGACAATAGTTATTCGAGATTCATCAAGGAAACTCGCGGATTTGCAAATAATCTGCAAATTTGTGAGAATAAGTAAACGAAGTGACAAAAATGGCTAGAATTAGTTAACTTAATTGTCACCTCTTTACGAAATCGGAGGGAGTAACGCCAAAATGCTTTTTGAACTGGCGAGTGAAATGCTGGGGATAGTCGAATCCGAGACTTTCGGCCGTCTCCGAGATAGTGGCTCCGCTCATTAGGAGCTGCTGGGCACGCTGCATGATGAAGCGGCGGATATGGGAGGTGGCAGAGTCGCCCGTCAGTTCACGTATCAGGTCGCCGAAATAGTTGGGCGAAAGGAACAGCTGCTGGGCACAGTATTTCACGGTGGGCAGCCCCTGTTGCCGCTGGATGCCGTCGTCATAGTATTTCCGCAGCAGATGCTCGAAGCGAGGCAGCAGGTCGGAGTTTGTCGAGGTGGCTGACGTGGAGAGTTGCAATGCGTAGTAGCGGGCCACGAGTTCCAGCACCTGCTCTATCAGCGAGGTAACGATGCGAAGAGTATGGCTGTCCTCTTCGTGAAGCAGTTCCTTACGAATCTCATCCAGCAGCGTGACGATGCTTTGCCGTTGCTCAACTGTCAACAGCAGGGCCTCGCTGGTGGTATAGGAGAAGAAATGATAGTCTGCCATGCGACGTCCAAGTTCGGTGTTACGCAGCAATTCGGTATCGAAGAGCAGCGCCCATCCTTTGGTATGGATTTCCTCACCCATATCAGTTTTTCCACCTATCTGGCCGGGAGCCACACACATCAGCGCATGGCGGTGCAGGACGTATTGCAGCTGTCCGTACGACAAATTCTCCAGTTCCTCATCACCTATAAACATACCATACACATCATAGTTGTTGAGCGAGTGGCGACAATGCTCCAGCTCGTCGTAGTGGATGACCGAGACGAGCGGATGCAACTCTGGCGCACCGATGTATCGGGCATAGTCGTTGACGCGGTGAACTCTTAGTATCTTCTCCATTTCGAGGGCAAAATTACACATTTTTACCGACATAAAAGCGAAAAAACTGCAAAATCCGTAAAATGGGTTGATATATCAGTAAAACGGATAGGCTATATATGACGGATTCGCCGTAACTTTGCGCCCTGTAAAAAGACATGATACTAAATGGAGGGGAGTAAATTAGGATGAGAAGGATTAGGACTATTATAATTGCAACGATGATTGCAACAGCAACAATGGCTCAGAGCGTGGTGGATGTGCATAGTCACATCATCACTCCTGAGTTTGTGTCGTCACTCGAACGCGAGGTTAGGCTGATGGACGAGGGATTCCCCTTGCCAAAATATAATGTGGAGAATCATCTGAAATGGATGGACGAAGCTGGTGTGCAGACATCGGTGCTGACGTTAGCAGCTCCACAGCCGACAAGCGAGGCTATTCGGCTCTGCAACGAGGCTGCTGCCCGTATCAAGCGCGAACATCCAGGCAGATTTAAGTTCTGTGCAGCCCTGCCTTTGCCCGATGTGAATGCCGCTATCCGCGAGGCCATCTATGCACTCGACACGCTGAAGGCCGGCGGCATCAAACTGGCCACGAACGTAGATGGGCAATACCTCGGCGCGCCTGAGCTCGACACGCTCTTCTCCGTCTTGAACGAGCGACGGGCTGTCATCATTCTGCACCCCCATCGTCCTGAGCCTGTCAGTCGTCAAGTGATGCAGCAGACCCCGCTTGCCATGCAGGAATATCTCTCGGAGACCACCCGCGCCGTATCGAACATGATTTCACGGAATGTGCTGGCTCGCTATAATAATATTAAGGTGGTGGTGCCCCATTGCGGAGCCTATCTGCCACTGGCCATACCCCGCATGAAGTCGCTGACGCCCGTGATGCAGGCCAACAAGATGGTGGGCGAGATTGACTACGAGGCCAACCTCCGAACCCTCTACTACGACCTTGCTGGTGCACACTCGCCCGAGGTTATCCGCATGCTGCTCACCATTACCACGCCCGACCATCTGCTCTACGGCTCCGACTATCCCTACGTAGCTCCGCAGGTGCTCACGCAGAGCCTTGCAAGGATGAAGCAGTATTTAAGTGACGAGACAGACCTCGC
>JAILQO010000094.1 GCA_024698925.1 Bacteroidaceae bacterium
TTTTTTTCCAAAAAATGATCTAAAATATCTTTTCTTAAAAAGACAAAATGCTGATGATTATTATAGTCTTTAGAATACACTGTATTGACACTAGCTTTTTTGCCGTTTGTATCTAACATCTCAAACGATTGAGATTGAGGTCTTAGCTTTTCTGAAGAAGAAATCTCATATGAGATACTCCTTCCTGTGTCATGTGAGAAATCTGTCTCATAATAATACTCCATTGTTGGTAAAAGCGCCTTAAAATCTCTTGTTATAGGCTGCTGTCGGATTCCAGAATAATTACCAAACTCTTTAAGAAGAGATATAAAAGAAATAGTTGGATTCCATCATTGTTGGTTTAGGTTTAAGTTTAGATGTTCTTATATATATAATAAGGTGTAGTAAACCAGAATCAGACGACTATAGGTTTAATCTTCAAGTTTTATGATTGCATGTTTATATACATGGTTAAATGTAAACCTAAACTTTACAGAGTGAAGCAACTTTATATTCCCCAATAAACTCATTCTTCTTTTTTCTGAAGATAATTTGACGGGCTTTTTGAGCAAGACTGAAGCTATATCCTATTTGAAGTTATGTTCCGCAAATCAAAAAGAAAACTCACATATTTGCAGATTATTTGCAAATCCGTGAGTTTCCTTGATGAATCTCGAATAACTATTGTCCCAGGATTTCAAACGAATAACCATTATCTCAACGCACTTTTTCAAACGAATATTATACATTTTAACGCATTTTTTAAAACGAATGTATCAAATCATCAGTGCTACGCGCTCAGCCGTTGTATTGGCAACTTCCATCGGGTAGTCGTAGATGCCGTTACGTTTTACACTGCCACTGCCGTAGTTGAGCAGCACCACTGGGCCGTAGCCCTTCAGTTCGTCCTTGAGGAAGTTCAAAGACTCATCACCAAAATAAAGCTTGGTGGGATTGTAGTAAGAACAGTTGCCTTGCATATTTTATATATCGTTTTAGGTTTTTTGTGGCAAATGTATGAGAAAATCGAGACAAACTAATGTATATAACTCTTACGGTTATTCTTTGGAAGAACGGTAATCCGATGGTAGTACACCGAACATCTTCTTGAACTGCGTGGAGAAGTTGCGGGCTGTGCCGAATCCAACACGTGTGGAGACCTCGTTGACGGAGAGGGATGGAGCGACGGTGAGGAGTTGAGCGGCCCGCTTCAGACGAACATTGCGGATGAAGTCGGCGGGCGAAATGCCAAGCATATTGCGCAGTTTGCTATAGAGGTTGGTACGGCTTAGGGCCACGTCGGAGGCCAGTTGGTCCACGCCGTAGTCCTCATCTGCGATATGCGCTTCGATGGCGTTCAGTAGTTTTGCCACTAATACTTCCTCCTCAGGGTTCACGCCAATCTTTTTCGGGTCAACGTTTGTATTGTTTGCAAACTGGTGGCGGGCTTCCTCGCGCATCTCAAAGAGCTGGTTCACACGGTTGTCGTTTTCACGCACCAAGGCCGCCTTCTTTTTCTTCAGATAATAGGCCATCAGTCCCATTAGTCCCATCAACGCCACCAAGACGTAGCAGAGCTTTGCCCACCATGTCAACCAAAACGGGGGACGGATAGTAACAGGCACCGTCAGTGTTTCACTCCACTCGCCATCTGCCGAGGCGGCCTGTGCTTCAAAGATATACTTCCCTGGTGGCAGGGCTTTGTAATCGGCTTCGGCAAGACCAATGGTTTCGTCGACAGTATGCCAACCATCCTCCAAACCATGCAGGCGGTAGCGGTAGCGAATATGCGAAGGATGGGCATAATCGAGGGAAGAGAACTGGAAGGTTAGATAGTTTTTGTCAAAACTCATGGGAAGCGGGGGATACAGAGAACACGGAGTTGATGGTTCTGGTAGGCCGTTCACATACATGGCAGTTAGCACGGGGATGCATGGCTGGGAACCATCGCTCATCCATTCTGGGCGGAACACCGTAGCTGCCGTGCTGTGATGGACAAACACCAGACGACCGTCGTCCATCAGGCAGGCGGCACGCTCCATCATGGAAACAGGCGGTATACCGTCATCCTCACCATAATTGACCACAGTTGGTGTAATCCTCGAAATGCCGCACGCCGTACCTGTCCAGATGTTTCCTTGGGCATCCATCACCAGACTTCGGATGCAGTTATTGGCAAGGCCGGTGACACGCTCACAATCTATTTCAATTTGCGAATTGTGAATTATGAATTGTGAATTATGAATTAGAAACAGTCCGTTCTGCGTTCCTATCCACAAGTTTCCCTTTGCATCAAGCAACATACAGTTATACTTGTCGGAGTATTCCCCAATGGATTCTGCAGGTTTGAAAGCAGCCAGCGTGTCGGCTTTGGTGTTAAGCATACAGGCACCGTTTTGGGTATAGAGTATCACCCACTGCCTGGATAGAGCACAGGCTCCCACGATGTTACGATAGCCGTTCAACTGGGGAAGTCGGACATTTAGTGTGTCGAAACGGTTTGTTTCAGGGAGAAAGTAACCAATTTTATTGAGGCCGCGTCTCTGCAACAACCGTCCGTCAGCAAGTCTGACATTCAGTTCTGAGAATCCTCGGGCTTTTCCTATCAGTGGGTCGTTTTCAAGTATTTCTGGCATCTGCCGTTGAGGTGGGGTGTAGGCAATGCCGTTTCCCAGCGTTCCCGTCCACGTACCGCCTTGCCAGTCGGTGACTGTTTCAGGCGATGGCGTAAATTTTCCAAGCGAGCGCAACCGTTCTTCGATGTCATAGCGGAACGAGCGAGTGCGCATATCAAAGAGATATATACGATAGAAGTCGTGCAGCCACAGCAGCGAATCACCTTGCCATTGGTGCCCGTACCCCAAGGAGTCGGCATAGTGTTTCAGCATATATGTCTGCCGCCAGTCGCATGGCACTAGTAAGAAGCCTGCACCGTTGCTGATACAGAAAGCCCCCTCGCAGTTAACCAGCATCTGGTGGTTGGGTAGGGGGATAATTTGCCGCACCTCGCCCGTGGGCAGTCCGTCCTGAACGCCCCACTGCCGTGTCTGTGCGCTCACGCCCATCCAGCAAAACATCACGCTTATTGTCAGCAGTATCTTTATTTTCATACCCATAACATTCTTTCGATGGTGCAAAAATAATGATTTTTGTCGGGATAACTGCCTGAAACGTTCATAAAGTATGTCTGGAATGTACAAATTCGCCGTTTGTACGCCCGAAACAGCGGAATTAGAACGAAAGAGACATGTGTGTACGCGGTGAAATGAGTAATTTTGCAGCAGGAAACAAAAAACACGTATATGGTATGAAGAGAATCAAGGCAATCGTTGGGCTTCTCCTGCTGGTGGCGGGACAAGCCGTGGCACAGGAAGAGCATCTGGTGATGCACTTCGACTTTGAGAATGTGGATGGCAAGAACGTGACCGACCCTGTGTCGGGCATTACCGCCAAAGTGATGAATCAGGCCTCGGTAGTGGAGATGGGCAGTCGCAGGGTGCTCGACTTAGGCAACGGCACCGGCTATCTCGACATGACGAGGGGCGCGGGCGAGGTGGTGAGGAACTTGTCCAACTTCACCGTCTCAGTGTATTACCGCGTGGACAGCAAAGCATCGCTCTCGGGTGCGGGCTATTTCCTGTGGTGCTTTTCGCAGTCGGCAGCCAACACACAGACCAGTGCGCCCTATACTGCATATCGCCTGAATGCACAGCGCATTGCCACCTCGACGAACGGTTGGGGTAATGAGGTGGGTATGGAAGTAGGCAGCGAGAGTGCGAAAGGCCATTGGATGCACATGCTCTATCGTCAGAGCGGGCAGAAGGGCGAACTGTTTCTCGACGGTAAGCGCGTTGCGCAGGCCACGAACATGCCCGTGCTGAAGAATGCACTCACCGCCGTACCCGCCTACAACTGGATAGGCCGTGCCCCGTTCTCCAGCGACAGCTACCTGAAACAGACACTCGTCAGCGACTTCCGGCTTTATGACATGGCTCTCAGCGATGCAGAGGTTGCTTCGTTGGCTGCTGTGACGGAGCAGTTGGAAGAAGATTATAAATATGGTATGCCTGGCGACTTCTCCACCCTGCAAGCTGCAGTCAGCGAGGCTAAGACATTCATTGCTGGGGCTGCTTCTGACTATGCGCCTAATGCTATTGCTGAGTTGCAGGACGAAGTCGCCGTGGCAGAATATGAGATAGCATCGGCACGTGCCTCGCAGACACTCATTGACGAGTATGTCAGCACGCTGAAATCGCTGCTCTCCGCAGCCAAAGCCACCAAGAACTATGCGCCCAAGCAGGTTTTCTCCGTGACCGACGACCATGGTTTCGTACACCCCGGCGGCATCGTCTCGCAGGCTGACATCGACCGCGCGAAGCAGTTGCTGGCCTCCGGCGACACGCGCATCAAGCAGGCGTGGAATATCCTCTGTGCAAATGAATACTCAAACGCCAACATTGCCACATGGCCTACGGAGACCGTGATACGCGGCGGTTCATCGGGTCAGAACTACATGAACTGTGCCCGTGGTGCTGCGATGGCCTTCCAGAACGCCTTGCGCTGGAAGATTGGCGGCACTCGGGCGAATGCCGACGCGGCCGTGCGCATACTGATGCAGTGGGCCCGCCAGTGCAAGGGACTTGGCGGCGACACCAACATTTCCCTCGCCGCAGGAATCTATGGCCATGAGTTTGCCAACGCAGCTGAGCTGATGCGCGACTACGACGGTTGGAGCCGCGAGGATTTTGAGGAGTTCAAGCAATGGATTATCCGTGTTTTTTACAATCCCGCTATCGATTTTCTCCGTCGCCGTCATGACACATGGCTCAACGCACGAAATATGTCACTCGGCGAGCGGCCAGGTCATTACTGGTCCAATTGGGGCCTGTGCAACGCGCTGTGCGTGATGTCCATCGGTATCCTCTGCGATGACGTTCATATGTATAATCAGGGTGTTTCGTTCTATAAATACGACCATGTGGGCACATACAAAGACCGCTCCACCGAGAGCGTCATCCTCAATGACGGTTGTGATGAATTCATAGGCAATCTAGTGCCAGTAGTTCACAAGGACAGCCGCGGGCCTCTCGGCTATCTCGGACAAATGCAGGAGAGCGGCCGTGACCAGGGACATGCCCTTATGGCTCTCGGCCTCGCACTTGACATCTGCACCGTAGGCTTCAATCAGGGTGACGACCTTTTTGCCTATATGAATGACCGCATCGCTGCCGGAACGGAGTTTGTGGCGGCCATGAATTTCGGCGGCGTGGATGCCGCAGCACTGCCGTGGACAAACTATAATTATGCTGACTGCCGCGGTCGCATGGGCGCAGGCTGGCTCATGGAAGGGCCCAACACTGGAGGCGCAGGCGAATACCGGCCGTACTGGGATCGTGCCATTGGTTACTACGAGGGACTGCGCGGTGTAAAACTGCAGTATGCCGAACAGGCCAGTGCAAAGATATGTCCTGACGGCGGCGGTGGCAACTACAGTCAGAACAGCGGTGGTTTCGACCATCTTGGCTTCTCTACGCTAACCAGTTGGCGCCCGGCCATTGACGCTTCGGAAGGCATCACGCCCCTGAGCGGAGATATATTATATAATGGTGTGACCTATGAGAACCAGACCAATCTTGGCGGTCTGAAATACAATTATGAGAGGTGTCCGTCAAAGGGCATTCCTGCTGATGGCAGCGACATCACGCTTATGCCACAGTTGCCGGAAGTGGCAGAGGACAGCGGTCAATGGCAGTGGAGCACAGGCGAGACCACACGGCAGATTACTGTCAAGGCTGACCGCAGCTACATCTATCGCGTCAGCTACACGGCACAGAACGGAGCCGTGAGCCACCAGTCGTTTGCCATTGCCGTCAGCGGTGATGCTGCCCCTGACGTTATGACCGAGGAGATTACCGTCGATGGCGTGATAGAGCAGATAACCGAGAAGACCGTGCTGCAAGGCACCGACGTCATTCTCTATGCTGGTCCTACTACGGGTTGGACTGACGACTACCTGTGGGACAACGGCCAAAAGTCAAGCGTTGTCACCATCCCTGCCATCATGCAGTCGCGTGAATATCTGTGTCAGTATGCCAACCAAAGCGGAGCCGTCAGCGAGAGCCGTTTCCGCCTAAACGTTGTGCCGGCACTGCAGACCATCAACGGAGCTGAAGCCACCGAAGCCCGCGTGCTGTCAGGCAGCGATTGCCAACTCTGTCTCATCATCCCTGATTACAACAACCCCGATGACATCGTATGGCACGACGGTACTCACGGAGCGATTTTCGACATCACAGACGTCCGCGAAACCACTACCGTACAGGCCACATTCCGTGACGTGACCTACACTTTTACCATCATTGTAAGCACATCTGACTTCACCTACTATTCGCTCATGACAAGTGAGCGCGGCTACCGTCTGGTAAGTTCCGTAGAGGAATTGCAGCAGCTTTCTGATGACAACTATTTCGTATTAGCCTCCGACGAGGCAGACCTGCTCATCGGTTTGGATAAGGGTATGCAGAACGGCAACCAGGCTCTCTTCTACCAGACTACTGCCGACCCAATCGGTGACCTCTCGAAGCTCTTCACCATCGAGACCTACGGCGATGCCTTCTGCCTGCGCAACGTAGATTATGACGGACTGCTCCTCCAGACCGAGGCTGACAAACCTTGGAATCTACGCACCCACGATCAACCCTACGCCTGTGGGTGGACGCGTCTCCTCATGGCCTACGCTGACGGTTCCTGGACCATCGAGAATGGAAAGTATCCCGGCAACTGGCTTGGCCTATGGACACCTGCCAACGGCTACCGCAACGGCGAGGAAATTGCACTCAACAAAACTGGAGATGACATCGCACACATGCAAATTTTTGCCATAAACAAAAACCGGTTCCATCAGGAATACGTTTCATTCAAGGAACTGCCGCAAGACATCACTCCCCTGCTCGTCAACCCATCATTCGCCAATGCCAATGGCTACGGCTGGACTATGACCGGCACTTGGGGCAACCAGCGCTTCAATGGTGCTGTGGAGGTATGGCACTCCGTCAACTTTGACTTCTCGCAAACCATTACTGGCCTGCCCGACGGCGAGTACATCGTCACCTGCCAGTTGGTAAACGGCGAAGGGGGTAATACCGGTTACCTATATGCCACAAGCGGCAGTGAGACTTCGAAGGCCACGGTGAAACAGAGTTGTGCCGGCAGTGACTTCGACACTCAGCGCGACAAGATGGCTGCCAATGCCAACTATGCCCGCCTATCAGTCACTGTAAATGTTACAGGAGGCACACTCACCATTGGTATCAAAGACCCGTCAAGCGGCACCAACTGGCTCGTTTGGGACAACTTTACTCTGACTTGCAACAGCTCTTCCACTGTAGGCATTAGCAAAGTCATAAACCGTCAGTCTGCAAACCGTCAATATTTTGACCTTCAGGGTCGCCTCATCAAAGGTACTCCCAAGCATGGTATCTACATCATTGACGGAAAGAAGGTATTCATTAAATGAACTGGCACATCGTTACATGACACGAAAGATTCTTTTTGTAGTGATGATACTGTGGGCAGTCAGCAGCAGCGCACAGACAGATTACAAAATGGCTGGTCCCTACGAGGTGGTAGCACGTGACGGCGAGCATCGTGCTTCGAAGGGAGGCAGCGAGCGCGACATGTGGACGGCACTCGATTTCGCCACGAAGGGTGAGACTGCAAAGGCAATGACCATAATCAATGCATATGCGAAGACCTTGCAGCGATTCGACGGCCACGATGCACCGCTCTGCACCATCCAGGCCTATTGGCTAGTGCAGGCAATGATAGTTGCAAAGGATTATCAGACTCCAGAATGGTCCGCAATGATTCGTCGTGCCATCCTTCCCACTATCGACAAGTTCGAGGCCGACTGCCCATACGCCAATGGCAACTGGGGGGCTATTGTAAACCGTTGCAGGATGGCCTGCGCCATTTTCCTTGAGGACAGCGTGCTCTATCAGGCCAGCATAGAGTATTTTCTTCATGCCAACGACAACGGGACGCTGCCCCGATACGTCAGCGAGACAGGGCAATGCCAGGAGACAGGGCGTGATCAAGCGCATGCACAATTGGGATTGGGTACGCTATGCGACATTTGCGATATGGCGTGGAATCAAGGTGACGACCTTTGGGGCGCACTCGACAACCGACTGATGAAAGGGCTAGAGTATAGTGCCCGATATAATCTGGGTTACGATATACCATTTGAGACGTGGCAGGATTGTACAGGACTTTATTGCGACTGGACGGAGCCCGGTTCTATGGGGCGCGGTTGCATCCGCTGTATCTATGATGCGGCCTACGAGCACTATACGACGGTGAAAGGTCTGAAAATGCCTTATACTAAGAAACTCCTCGACCTACAACGGAAGGCAGAGCGGCGAGGAGAGATTATTCATAACATGGAGGCTGACCAGTTTGTTGTGAAAGGAGTAAAAGAGGGAACGCGGCTACATCAAGTCTTTAATTATCCTGCCCCTAAAGGTGCTCCACTGAAGCACGATTATGATGTGTTTGTACAGCCGCGAGGCAGTCAGGAATGGACGAGGGTGGATACGTATATGGCGAAAGTAAACGCATCCGTTGGAGACAACAGACACAGGGTCTCAGAAATCTCCTACTGCGTGTTTGACTTTACGGGCGACGTGTTCGTGCGGGTTATCTCAAAAAAACGCAAGTTCAAGGCAGCGAGTATAAGACCTGACTATCGTGGTACAATCGCCAATGTGCAAAACGACTCAACCGTGCAGTTTCTCTTGTTTCAACCGGAGAACGTGAGCGTAGAACTGGACGGTGACATCACCAATAATTTACTAGTTTTTACTTCCAAACCTTCTGTCAGCAAAGAAGAGGCAGAGAAGCAGGCAAAGACGCATGGGCGTAAGTTCCAGTATTACGGCCCAGGCTTTTATGATAAGGAAGATACAATCTTTGTGGCTTCCAACACCACGTTATATCTCGACGGCGGCGCATATCTGACCGCCACCTTTGCTATCAACGACGCTCACGACGTGAGCATCCTAGGGCGCGGTATCGCTCGACCAGAACGGGGCTACGAGGGCGCTCATGTCTATCGCTCGAAGAATGTGCTTATCGACGGTCTTGTGCTCAACACCTGCCCCATTGGCGAGTCGCAGAATGTCACCCTCCACGATGTCCGCAGTATCTCGCATCCTTCGTGGGGTGATGGACTGAATGTCTTTGGCGGCTCCAGCGACATTCTCTTCGACCGCGTCTTCTGCCGCAACTCCGATGACTGCACCACAGCCTATGCCACACGCAAGGGATTCAAGGGTTCGACGCACAATATCACCATGCGCAACTCCACACTCTGGGCCGACGTGGCGCACCCTATCTTCATCGGCATCCATGGAAATGCAGAGCGTGGTGACACCATCGAGAACCTGCGCTACGAGAACATCGACATTCTTGGACAGGCAGAGCCACAGGTGGACTATCAGGGCTGTCTGGCCATCAACTGCGGCGATAACAACCTTGTCCGCAACGTTGTCTTTGACAATATCCGCATCGAGCAGATTGAACAGGGAAGTATCGCGCAGGTGAAAGTGGGCTATAATCAGAAATATTGTGCTGCTCCAGGCCGTGGCGTGGAAAATGTTACCTTCAGGAATGTCCGATATAAAGGCATACCACCCAGCCTTTCCATCATCAACGGCTACAATGATGAGCGCAAGGTAAAAGGCATCACCTTCGAAGGTATCAAGATCAACGGTTGGCTGCTGCACGACAAGATGGAGGGCAAGCCAGCGTGGTACACTACCGCTGACTACATTCCCATGTACGTGGGTAACCATGTGGATAACGTGGTATTCAACAAGGACAGCCGCTACCGTAGGTAAGAAAAGTTTCCTAACATTTAATGTTGCTCTTAACCTTCGTGGCTGGGTACGCGTGGAATATGACTTTAAGACCATTGATTTCTGCGAGCACGAGTTCGCCATCGTCTATCCGAACCACGTGTTGAATACAGAGTGAAGCAACTTTATATTTCCCAATAAACTCATTCTTCTTTTTTCTGAAGCCATTACCTCTTCGCCTACTTTACCAGTGACGAAACGACAGAGTAACAAGTTTACTATGTCATCTCGCACAACGGACTGGACTTCTCGCCTTTGAACGGCGGACGGCCTGTAGTCGTTGCAGATACTATCAGCGTGAG
>JAILQO010000095.1 GCA_024698925.1 Bacteroidaceae bacterium
GTTAAGCGTGTAGCGTGGCTTGTCGCAATAGACGCGATAGGTGCCGCTTGGACCTGTGACGTCGAGGTAAAGGTCCTGCTTCTCAATGCCTGCCGTGGCATTGAGCGACCAGATGCCGACACGAGGTGTGACAGCGAGATAAGCACTGAGCGTATTGACGGGTTTATCGAGGTTAATGTGCTTGACAAGAGTCGCATCCGGCTGCGTAGTGCTGATATATGTCCATTGGGTGATGGCGTTCTTGGTGCACTCGTAGGAGGCAGTAAAAGTGAGCCATCGGTAGGACAAGTTCAGCGTCAGCTCGCGCAGACGTTCGTTGAGCAGCTGCGAGTTGCCCGCCTGTAAGGTATAGCGGCTGATGTAGGTCACGGCGTCGTTCATGGCGAAGAAGCTGGGACGCTCGGTCTTGATGCTGTACGACAGGGCAGCCTGCACCTTGCTCAAGGATATGGAATAGGCAGCGGTGGGGAACCATTCGTCCATCGAGCGATGCAGGAAATCTTGGTTTTGCGTATCGTCGTAGTCGTAGAGTGTATGCTCATAGCGCAGACCGACGCTGGCGTTGCCGTACTGGCCGAAGTCACAACCATACTCTGCAAAGGCGGCGATATTGTTCTCCTTGATGTCGGCATCGGTGTTGGCGATGGTGGCCTTGTCAATCCAGTAGGTGTTGTGGCGCTTGGCGAAGGTCATCTCCGTACCCGCTTCTATCGTGCCTTTCCAGAGAGGATGGGACAGCACGAGCTTAGTGGCGTAGAGGCGGCTATTGGTGCCAGACTTGCTGAGGACGAAATCGTCGTTCACCTGACTTTGCTCAACGTTCTCACGATCGGTATCAGTGCCGCTCGTCATGTAGTCTAAGTTGAAGTCGATGCCCAACTCGCCAATTTTTCCGTTGTAATATGTGTTTGCGAGCCAGCCCAGCGGTTTCGACTCCTTGCTGGTTTGATGAGAGTAGAGATGGTCGATCTGCAAGTTGTTCTCATACACATCTTCGTCGTAAATCACCTGGTTGGTGCCGTTCATCTGCTGCGTCAAGTCGGCTCTCACCCCAAGCGAGTGATTCTCATTCAGCTGCCAGTTAACACCTGCCGTATAGGTAAGGTTGTCGTGCTTCCACGTCATCGTATAAGGACCACATTGCCGGAACACCTTGTTCGTTTTGGTGATGTCCTCGATGGTGCTGTACTGGCGATAGTCCTGATGGTAATAGTAGATAGAGCCAAAGATGTCGACACCATGGGTACGATAGTTGGCATCCAACTTCACTTGTGGACGATCGAAATCATAGCGCAGGTCGTGCTCGTTAAACAGCGTCGCATTCAGGCTCAGGCCATCGCCCTGCTGCTTACGGGTACGGATGCGTACCACGGCCCGCACCTGGGCGTCGTACTGAGCACCAGGGGCGTTTATGACCTCCACGTCGCGGATGTCTTCGCTATGCAGACGCTTCAGTTCGCTGGCATCGCGCATCTTGCGGCCATTAATATATATAAGAGGTGAACCCTTGCCTAGCACCTCTGGTGCTTCGTCGGTACCTGTCATGCCTGGCACCTTGATGAGCATCTCACCCAGTGTGCCTGACTGAGCCAGCGGTGTGCCTTCAATGCGTGTAACCATCGCACCTGCTTTCAGACGGGTGTTGGGGAGACCGCCTTTGATGACGACCTCTTGCAGCGCCACCAACTTGGCCTCCGGTCGAGCCTGCTCACGCTCGGCAGAGCCGATGCGAGCATCGTCCTGCTCTCGCTCAATCGCAGCCTTAACCTCCTGTTGAGCCTGCTCACGCTCGGCAGAATCGGAGCCAGCTCCGTTCTGCTCTCGCTCAATCGCAGCCTTGTTTACAGATTCTATAGAGTCCTGTGACTCCTGTGCTTGCACCGCCATTGCCCAAAACATGGCCATCACCAGTGCTGACATCCAAAAAACAACTCTTTTCATCTTAAATAATTAACTCTTAATTCTTGATATCCACGCCACCGAAGAAATTGCTTGCAATGATGTGGATGGTTGGGGCTGTGGTGTCGGCTTGGGTTTTAGTATGATTGCCCACACCGCCGATGAAGCTTTGGCTTTTTACCTCTACGTTAACCGTCGTGGGTACGAAAAGTTCGATGCCGCCCAAAAAGGTGTGGATGTCGATTTCCTCATCCTCAGTAATCACGGCCTCGCGCAGGTCCAGTCGTATGCCGCCGCAGAAAGCGTCGAGACGGGCACCGTGGAAGGTCTCGCCATGATAGACGTACTCGTCGCCGCCATAGTGCACAGAACAGCAGATGCGTTTGCCATCTTCGCCGATGGGTAGCGGGCGATGCAACCACTGGTCGGGATTGCGACGGTAGCTGTCGATAATCAGATGTACACCCACATATAATAATACAAAGATGCAGAAATACATGGCCCATCGGCCTTCTGACATCGTTTCAAACCAACTCCAATGGAGAATGCCCCACAACGTAGCGAGCTTCAACAGACTGGCTACAACAAATAGAATGCCGATAATTGTTCCTGGTTTCATAATCATATTGCTTTTAAAATTTCTTTGCGAGCAAAGCGTCCCTTTGGGCCGAGCGCTTGTAAAAATGCACTGCAAAGGTACGGTGTACTGCTTAACCCTACAAATTTCTGGGATAAACGGTATAGAAATGTGACGGATGGTGTGACAAACGGCAAAAATGTGAGGAATGGTTTGGTTTTTCGTTCGTTTCTTTGTACCTTTGCAATTTGAATGAAACAAGGACGTATTGAAACGATAACGACGAGAATTATCAGCACCACGTTTATGGTGGTGGCGCTGGCTGTATTCAAACCTTTCGGATTGGATGCGTGGCAGTGGCAGGGCTATATGCATCTGATAGCTTTGGGAGTGATTGGTTTCTCAGTCTGCATGGTGACGGACATCATCCTGAACTATATCGTCAAGATGCCGAGGTCGTACAAGAAAGGTGCAGAATACATCATCCGCCGCAATCTTTGGTTTCAGCTTATCAATACGCCGCTTGTGGCATTGGGCATCTGTCTCTACAGCCACTTCGTACTGAACGACCGTGTAGAGGGTAATCAGTTTTCTATCGTCAATTTCCTTGAAACCCTTGTCATCATCGCATTCTGCTCCTTCGCCATCGGACTCTACTGGCGCTTCAAGTTCCGCAACAAGTATCTGGCGATGGAACTATAAGAAACGAGACTGCTGAACGAGGAGTTGAAAGAGATGCAGGAGAAATCCTTGCTAAGCATGTCTTCGGACAGTCCAACAGTTGATACAAATGTCAATTACGAGGTTCGCAAGCAGGATATTTCTGCGGTGAACGAAGTGAAAGAAATGAGCAAGAAGCCACGCCCGCAGGAGCTTACTCTCACTGGTACGACCAACGAATCGGTGACGCTCCTGATTTCCCACCTGTTATATATTGAGGCCGTTGGCAACTACGTGAAGGTCTGCCATCTGCACGAAGCGCAAGCGCATACCGACATGCTTCGCGCCACTATGAAACAGATGGAGGAAACGTTGCAGGACTATCCGATGATCGTCCGCTGTCATCGCGCATTCCTGGTCAACCTTAGTCAGGTAGAGCAGATTGTCTCACATTCCGGCTCCACCCAATTGCTCATCAAGCACTGCCACGAATCACTCCCCGTCTCGCGCAGCAACATGGCGCAAGTTAAGGCAGCGATTAAGCAAGGATAGAGCCATACACCAAGTCTTTTCCCTTCCCATGCTCCAAAAAGTGGTAAAACTATGGTAAAACAATTCGCCATTGTTGCTTACATCATCTCACGTAATCACACATTATCACATGTTTTTCCGATAGGGTTTTTATCCAAGGGGGATAATGAACCTAAAACCAAAT
>JAILQO010000096.1 GCA_024698925.1 Bacteroidaceae bacterium
GAAGACCTGGCCCGTGCACCGCACCATCGTCCCCTACCCTTCGGCCTACTCCTCGCTCTGCCAGCTCCCCGACGGCACCATCGGCCTCTACGTGGAGGAGGCCCTCAACGACGGTGTGAACTACTCCATGGTGTTCTACAATTTCAGCCTTGAGTGGCTGCTGGAAGGAATTTTCAACTATCTGTCCAAATACCAGCCAACAAGCCCTAACTACACTCTGGCACTGGAAAGTATGAGACACAGCGACTATGCCGCTGCCTACGACTACTTGGGGAAAGAATTGAAAGAGCATCCCAAGAACGGTTACGCGTGGTTTTACAAAGGCTGGCTGGACATGTACTATAGAAAGGCCATGGCTGGATCCCTGGATGCCTTCAAACGATCCGTCAAACTGATTCCCCGCAAGGACAAGTGTTTCCGCTCAACGGCCTATTCCGGTCGTGGAGTGGCCCATCGAAATGCCGGAAATCTCAAAGCCGCCTACGCGGACTTCTCCCAAGCCATCAAACTTTATCCAAACTCCCAAGACTACATCAACCGCGGGGAATGGTACTACAGTCTCGGAAAATATACAGAGGCGGGGGATGACTTCTTTGCCGCCCTGAAGTTGGATTCCAGCAACATGGATGCTTGGTACAGTGTGGGGAAATACTATTACGGCATCAAAGACTATGGGAAATGTCTTGAGTGGCTCACAGACTGTATCGCTCGGTATCCGGACTATTCGGACTACTATGTGCTTCGGGCATTTTGTTATCGGGATATGCACAACTTCGATGCCGAAGCCAAGGAGGTGGCCAATGCTCTGGCTGTTGATGAAAACAAAACAGCATTCGCGATGCTGCTAAAAGAGTTGGCAGACAGCGCATACCTTCAGACCATCGCGGAACTGGAGACGCAACCCCAGGCCGCCGACAATACGAGGTTGATTTATGCTCTCGCAGCTGTCCACGAAACAGCCGGCGAATATGGCAAAGCATTGCCCTTCTACAAGAATCTTTACGATATGGGCGGCGATAGCAGCCGCTCAAGATCAGCCATAGCCATACGGATGGCCGTCTGCTGGTGGCAGCTGGGCGACAACGACAACGCCATCCGGTTCCTGGAGGAGGCCATCGCATTGGAGGAAGATGAAACCGAGAAAGCCAACCTGACTTCCTATTTGGAATACTTCCGGAAGCAGTTGCAACAGAACGATCAGAAGAAGCCCGATTGATGGCAGTGACTAAGGCACAAAAGAATCGTGTAAACGTCAGCGCCAGCCGCAATCTGAAAAAATACAACAAAGGACAATGACAATGATAAAAAGAACCATCACCCGATTGAGCATCCTGATTATTATGGTGCTGATACCGTGGAACTACCGACTTGCCGCACAACACACCGACGACATTTCTCAACAGGAAATGCAGCAAGCTCGCGACAACATCCGACAGAAACTGATTTTAGATAACAAGGAGTTTCGAGAAGAAGCTGAGAAATATGCAAGACTTGACGACCTGGACTTTCTCCTCATCGACTCTGCGACAGTGGAGGATGATTGGGTGGTTTATTATTTCTATCCTGTCTCCGACAGCAAATTCAAACGATTGAAGGAAAAAGAAGGGGCATACTTCTCTGAAATGAGATCGTACTATATCAACAATCCCGACCAACTATATGAATATATTGCAGCCAGATATGGTTTCTGTTTTATCATTGAAAACAATGAAAGGACCGTCCAAGAAACGATAAAATTTCCTCTAATTATACTGAAAGAATGGTATGACCAAGCCATGCGACAGGCAAACAACGACAGTCTGATGCAACGACATACGATTGAAGAGCCACTTAATCTTGACGACACAGCAATATCCGAGAAGGAAAGGAAAAAAGAGCCCACTGCAGCTGAGATCAAGAGAGATTTATTGGTCCTTAACAACATCTCCCGTTCCATCAACATGAGATGCCCCATCAGAATTGACGCAGATACATACCTTGACTCAACGGGCATCAGCGACCAACATTTCATCTATTACTTCTCCATATCAGCACCCACATCTCCTACTAATGTGGATATTATGCGCGATATGATCCGGATAAATCTCAGACATGGCGACCCCTCTGTCAAACAACTGGTCTCATTATGCATAGAGACAAACAATGGGTACTGCCACCGCTACCACTATCAAGATTCGAAATCCAAAGGGAGTAAGAAAGCGAAAATGAAGACAGGGAAAGAAATCCTGGACATTTGTTTCAGCGTTGAAGAGCTGCAAGAGATTCGGAATTACCATAATCTTTGGAGCCATTAGTTTGCAACACCGTCACACCCCCGTCCGGATCTTGCTTCTGTCTTCCCCTTCAACCTTTCCCGCACCGGCCTTCTTGTAGGCGTTGAAAATGTAGCTCACGCCCAACCAAAACATCCGGCTTTTGCCGTGCAACATATTGTCTAACTGATAAAACTGGTTGTCGGCGAAGATCTCCCATTTGCGGGTGTTGAAGACGTCCGTGAGCTGCGCGGAGACCGTGAGCGTGCCCTTCAGGAACTTCTGGCTGATGCCGATGTTCAGGTAGTGCGAGAGGCGCGTGGTGAACTGTGGGTAATACTGCGGCGTGTTCACGAAATACTGCAAATTGATGTTCATCCCCTTGATCGGACGGAAATCGAGGCGGAGGTTGCTGTTGTTGACCCATCCGCTGTTCGAGATGTCCCATTCCCCGATGTTGCCCACCGAACGGAGGTAGTAGGTGTTCGTGCCAAGCGTCGCTGTCATCCACTTCCACGGGTCGGCTTTCACGCTCAGGTCTAATCCCGCCTTGGTCTGCGAGGTGGCGTTGATGTAGGTCATCAGCAGAATGTCGCCCTCGAAACGGGCCACCTGCGTGATGTAGTTGTGGATGTAGTTGCCGTAAACGCCCACATTCACAGCCCATTTCGGCACTTTGAACTGGTAGAGCACCTCCGCGTTGTCGGCGGTTTCGGGTTGGAGGTGCATGTTGCCCTGCTCGAAGTTGTGCGGGTCGATCATGCTCATGTAGGGGTTGAGCTGCGGATACGTGGGCCGCGTGATGCGCCGCGAATAGGC
>JAILQO010000020.1 GCA_024698925.1 Bacteroidaceae bacterium
TCAAACCTTCAAAGAGGCATCAGAAGCAGGTGTTGAGTTTTGGGAAGTTCAGATGGATTTTAGACTGGAAGGAGTAACTCTTTACAGCGTAACGAAAAGTGCAGATCTATAAAATTCAGTTTCATACACGATGACAAATTCCAATTTAACTGCCAGAAACATGAAACGGATTCCTGTATATAAGTTCTACAAGCACAAGTATGGCGACGAGCTGTTGGTGGATGTCATCAGCTACGAGAAGATGATGACCGACATCAGACGGACACCTGTGTTCAGCGAGACCTTCTATAGCATTACGCTGGTATTAGGCGGTGATACATCGGTAGCCATCAATGGACGATTACGTAAACTGGAGAGAGGGCTGATTATCTGCTCCATTCCGGGCGAGGTGTGGTCTTTCGAGGACAATCCGCAGTTGGATGCGCTGAATCTGGTGTTTGAGAAGGAGTTCCTTCTGTCGTTTTTCAGCGACCCTCACTTCCTCGATCATTTCACCTATTTGCAGGCAGACCGCAGCAGTCCGTTCCTGATGACGGACGAAACAGCCTTTGAGCGCATCCTCACGCTCTATCAGGAAATGCGCCACGAGATTACAGACTATGCCCAGAAAGACCAGCACATCCTGCGGGCCATGCTCTACGAGACGATGATGCTCCTGCAACGAGTGCCTGTGGTGGATGCGCAGCAGGTGGAGACCGTTCAGCGCAGCCTGACGGACATTCCCGTGAGCCGATATGTGGATGACTTCGTGCAGTTGGTGAGCGTCCACTTCCGCGAGGAGCACGGCACGGAGTTCTATGCCGACCGCCTCTGCATCACACCCAACTATCTGAACAAGATTGTACGCCAGACGCTGGGCAAGTCGGCAAAAACCTACATCCTCGACCAGATACTCGCCGAGGCCTGCCGCCTGCTACGCTACACCACGCTCTCCGTCAGCGATATTGCCACCCAACTGCATTTCGACACCGCCACCTACTTCGTCCGAATCTTCGGCAAACATATCGGACAGACACCGCTGGCATATAGGGTAAAAACGCAGAGTCCCGAAAAGTGACATTTCCGTCTTTATTTGTCTTGCAATGCATTGGTGAAAACATCGTACCTTTGCAGCGTGATTCAGAAACAATAAATGCAAGACAGATATGAGAACGATTTATGATGCATTCAAGCAACAGGTGAAGGCCAGACCGAACGCGCTGGCGGTGATGTATGATAATGAACAGCTGACCTACTGCGAACTCGATAAGATGGTGACGGATATTGCCGAATCCTTCCCCGTAAAGCATCCTTCACGGGTAGGCATAGTGATGAGCCACAGCGTAAAAATGATTGCCACGATTCTGGCAGCATTGAAGTCGGGAGCTGCATACGTGCCTGCCGAACCCTCATTCCCCAAGAAGCGTATCAAGTATATGATGGAGGACTGTAATTTCATCGTGACCGACAGAGGCATCAATGCCCAGCCAAACGCAGCCAAGAAAGTAGGCGACTTAGCGTACATATTATATACCAGCGGCACGACGGGCAAGCCCAAGGGGGTGATGGTGACCAACCGGAATGTGCTGCACTATGTTCGTGCTTTCCAGCATGAGTTCCATCCACAGCCGGGCGACCGTATGCTGCAACACTCCGTCTGCTCGTTTGACATCTTCGTAGAGGAGGTATTTACCACGCTGCTCAGCGGTACCACGCTCTGCATCCCCTCTGAGGAGACTAAGGCCGACATCCATCGTCTGATGGATTACATCGAGCACAACCGGGTGACGATGCTCAGTAGTTTCCCATACCTGCTGTTGGAGATGAACAAGTTGCCGCAGATTCCCCGCTGCCTGCGTCTGCTCATCAGCGGAGGCGATGTGATTCGCGGAAAGTATATTGACCATCTGCGCACACAGGATGTGATGATCTATAACACCTACGGCCCCTCGGAGACTACCGTTTGCGCCAGTTATTTCCGTTGCGACAATACTGAGCCACTGGCCGACGGTACTTTCCCGATTGGCAAGGCTGTCCTCGGCACCAGCATTGAGATTCTTAACGACAACTTGCAGCCGGTGAAGGATGGCGAAATAGGAGAGATATGTATCTTCGGTGATGGTATCTCCCTCGGCTATCAGGGCGATGTGCCGGAGAATGAGAACTTCACCACCATGCCCGATGGTCGCAGGGTGTATCGCAGTGGCGATCTGGGCTATTATCTGCCTGACGGGAATCTGGCCTTCCTGCACCGTAAGGACAAGCAGGTGATGATTATGGGCAAGCGCGTGGAAAGCGATGAGGTGGAGAATGTGCTCTGTGACCAGCGGGAGGTAGAGACCGCCGTGGTGTGTCCACAGACCGATACCGATGGGCTGTCGTATCTTGTAGCCTACGTGGTGCCTCGCTCGAAGCATTTCAGCCTGGCCCGTCTGAAGCACTCGCTGGCCGGCCATCTCACATCGTTTATGATTCCTGAGTATTTCGTCACCATGTCATCTCTGCCCATGACTCCCAACGGCAAAGTGGATCGCCGTGCGCTACCCATCGTCAGAAAGGAGGGACGGCTCTATGCATAATGATATTATTATCCGCGAGGCCACACTTACAGAACTTAACACACTGATAGAGTGGCGAATGGAGGTGCTCCGCTGTGTGTTCTCCATCCCTGCAGATACTGACACCACAGAACTTCGGGATGCCAATATCGAATACTACAAGCGGGCATTGGCGGATGACACCCATATAGCCTGCTTTGCCGAGCAGAACGGAAAGATTGTGGGCTGCGGCGGACTCTGTCTCTATGATGAGATGCCCTCGCCCGACAACCCCACAGGCCATTGTGCCTATCTGATGAATATCTACGTGCGACCTGAACACCAGGGTCACGGCACGGGTAAGCGTATCGTCCGCTGGCTCGTAGGTGCCGCCCTCGCAAGAGGTATTAAGAAAATCTATCTCGAAACCTCTGAGGCTGGCCGTCTGCTCTACAGCATCCTTGGCTTCAGCGATATGAAGGATATGATGCATCTGACATTTCAAGAATAATTCGTAATTTTTACCCGATATGAAACAAACAATAGAAATCGGCGGGTGCAAGTGCCTGCTATATACGGATGAGCATCCTCAGGCATTGCTCATACAAACGCTCGGTCAGCAGGAGCACGAGAGCATCGAACGGGAAGTGGAACAGATAAGCCATCAGAGCGATAAGCCCTTCGTTATGGCCGCTTTTTATATCAACGACTGGGAGGCGGAACTTACTCCCTGGCACGACCCTGCCGTGTCAAAACGTCAGGCTGTGGGCGAACATGCCTTTGACACGCTCGACTATATCACCGGCAGTCTTATCCCCTATCTGAAAGCGCAATATGGCGATTTGCCCGTCATCCTCGGCGGCTATTCATTAGGTGGACTGTTCGCACGATGGGCTGTCTCAAAAGCCGAAGGGATAGATGCTGTGGCAGCCGTCTCGCCGTCGTTGTGGATATGTGCACGGCGGGGGTTCTCCGATGCGCATGACGTTTATGCCAAGTACGTCTACCTGAGCCTTGGCGACCGCGAGGAGTTCTCGAAGAACAAGGCAATTGCCCAGGTGGGCGACAACATCCGTTGGGAGCATGAGCACTTGAAGCGGATGCTTGGCTCCGACCATACCACCCTTGAATGGAACTCCGGCAACCATTTCATGAACGCTGCCGAGCGCACGGCGAAAGGCTTCGCCTGGTGTATTTCAAAAACGA
>JAILQO010000043.1 GCA_024698925.1 Bacteroidaceae bacterium
GGTGCACATGATGGCGGGCGTGGAGAACATGGTGTCGAGCACCTGGCAGATGAGCGCCTTGTCGAAGAGGTCGCCCTCGAACGGAACGTAACAGATGAACAGCCAGCACAGCTGACTGAAGCCCGCAGCAGCGAAGAAGGCAGCCGTCCAGCGGCGCAGGCGCACGGGCGGGGTGATATCCGGTGCTATGCCATTACTGCGGCGCAGCAGCAAGTAGCCACTGGCGGCAAAGGCCAGCGTGGCTACGCTCGAAAAGAGGAAATAGAACAGCAGGTGCTGATATGCATGCATTACGTTCATAAGCAATAATACCCGTAAATTCTTCGGGGGGGCAGATCTCATGAAACTTGAAACCGCGAGCGCAAAAGTAGTGCTTTCTACCGTAACAAACAAAAAAACGGACCTCTGCGACCGCAGATTTTCAAGATTCTGAGGGTATTTTCAAGATTCTGAGGGTATTTTCAAGATTCCGAGGGTTTTTTAAATATTCCGAGAGTATTTTTCAAGATTCTGAGGGCGGTTGAAAAAAAACACACAGCTGCGATTGTGCTGAAAAGACTACCGCTTGTCCTGAATGGCCACATTGCAATCCATATGTGAACTCCAGAGGGAAACACTATTTGCGGCGAAACTGAATTGTGCTTTGGTGGGACTCAGGAAGGTTAACACCCGCTTCTGGTCCGTAAGCGTAGGTTCCCCGTTGTCCACTACGTTAATCCACTTGCCGATAAGCTTCTCCTTCAGGTTGAGGTCGGTCTGGACGGTTGTGGCAGGCTCTTCTTCCTTGGCGCTGCACGCAGTGAATACACTTGTGCCGCATACGAGGGTAGCGGCCATCACCCATTGAATCATTTTTTCATTGTTGTATTTGATTTAAAAAAAGGGAGGGATTGTCTGCTTAGGGCTTAGGGCAATCGTCCTTCCAAAGGCAGAAAGGATAGCGGCGCATGTGGGCGTTGTAGAAACGGCGGTCGCCAGTGACCTCCGTACCGATGAAATCGGGCTTTTCGATGGTCTCATCAGCACTCTTGAGTTCTACCTCGGCCATTACAAGGCCGTCATTCTCGCCGTGAAATTCGTCAACCTCAAAGATGTGACCATCGGCCGAGCGCACCAACCAGCGCGTCTTCTCCACGCGCCCCGGTTCACAGAGGCTCATGAGTTCGTGAGCGTCTGACAACGGGACTTCGGTCTCGAACTCATAGCGTGAGAGGCCGCCGTCGCGGCTGGCACCCTTGATGGTCAGGTAGCCGCGGTCGCCACGGATGCGGACACGCACGGAGCGTCCACCGCCAGAGACGATGTAGCCCTGAATGATACGGGTATGATCAAAGGCGAGCGCCTTGTAAGCGTCGCCTTTAACCAGGAACTTACGTTCGATTTCTTGTGCCATGTAGTGCGCGTATTACCAAACGAGTGCGAAAATGGCTGCAATCAGGAAGAGGACTACGAGTCCACCGATGATCCAGTTGATAACGCGCTTGGCTTCGCGCTCCTCGCGTGCGGCTTTCTTGGCGGCGCGCATGGCTTTCTTTGCTTTACTCATAGTGATGTAGTTTATGGTTTAATGGTTTACGGTCTGATGGTTCATTCGCCGCCGAACTCCATGAGGTAGGCTTTGATGAAGGCGTCGATCTTGCCGTCCATGACGCCGCCTACGTCGGAAGTCTGGTAGTTGGTTCGATGGTCCTTGACGCGGCGGTCATCGAAGACATAGGAGCGGATTTGCGAGCCCCATTCAATCTTCTTCTTACCGGCTTCCACCTTGGCCTGCTCCTGCATGCGGTGCTGCAACTCTTTATCGTAGAGCATGGAACGGAGCAGTCGGAGGGCGTTCTCCTTGTTCTTGGGCTGGTCACGCGTCTCGGTATTCTCGATGAGGATTTCCTCTTCCTCGCCCGTATAAGGATCCTTGTACTGGTAGCGGAGGCGTACGCCGGATTCCACCTTGTTGACGTTCTGACCGCCGGCACCGCTACTGCGGAAGGTGTCCCACGAAATGCGGGCCTGCTCGATGTTCACCTCGATGGAGTCGTCAACGAGCGGTGTGACAAAGACTGAGGCGAAGGAGGTCATGCGCTTGCCCTGTGCGTTATAGGGGCTGACACGCACGAGGCGATGGACGCCATTCTCGCCCTTGAGGTAGCCGTAGGCGTAGTCGCCCATAATCTCCAGCGTACACGACTTGATGCCAGCATCGTCGGCCTCCAGCAGGTTGCTGACCACGCATTTGTAGCCGTTCTGCTCTGCCCAGCGCATATACATACGCATGAGCATCTGAGCCCAGTCCTGTGCTTCCGTGCCGCCTGCGCCGGAATTGATCTTGAGCACGGCATCCATGGGGTCTTCCTCCTGACGGAGCATATTCTTGAGTTCCAAGTCCTCGATGGCCTTCACGGCCTTGGCATAGATCTCGTCCACCTCTTCCTCGGTGACCAGCTCCTCGCGGTAGAAATCGAAGGCGGTGGAGAGTTCGTCAGTCAGGGTGTGGACTTCGTCATAGCCCTTGATCCATTTCTCGAGGCCTTTGACTTTCTTCATCTGTTCCTCGGCGCGCTTGGCATCTTCCCAGAAGTCAGGCGCTTGGGTGCGCAACTGTTCCTCTTCATACTCCATCTGCTTGCGTGGAATGTCGAGGTATTTGTAGAGCGCCTCCATGCGCTCCTGAAGTTCTTTTAATTGTTCTGTTGTTATCACAAGTGTATTTGACTATTTTTCAATTTTACGATGAGAAAAGGACGTGGCGATGGCTACTCGACGTACATTGCATCGATGACCTCCTTGTAGTTCTTGGCGATGACGGGGCGGCGCATCTTGAGGGTGTTGGTGAGTTCGCCTTTCTCCATGGAGAAGGGGTGCGGCAGGAGGGTGATGCGCTTGACCTGCTCGTAGTGCGCGAACTCCTGCTGAAGGGTAGAGATACGATCCAGCACCATCTGCGTGATGAGCGGATTCTGACACATATCCTCGCGCGAGGTGACGGCTATTGCATTGTCCGCAGCCCAGTGCTCCAGCAACTTGTAATCGGGAATCACGAGAGCCGACACGAACTTGCGCTCATCGGCGATAATGGCAATTTCATCGATGTAGCGGTCCACGACAAGCTTGGACTCCAGGGCCTGCGGCGAAATGTACTTTCCATTGCTGGTCTTGAAGAGATCCTTGATGCGGTCGGTGAGGTAGAGCTCGCCATCCTTGATATACCCGCTGTCGCCCGTATGGAACCAGCCCTCGGCATCGATGGCCTGAGCCGTCACCTCGGCCTTGCGGTAGTAGCCCTTGGTGATGGTGTCGCCCTTGAGCAGGATTTCATTGTTCTCGCCGAACTTGATATCTATGCCCTTGAGGACGCGGCCTACAGAGCCAATGCTCACAGGGGAGTCGTGCCAGTCGCAGCTGACAGTGGCCGTGGTCTCGGTCAGTCCGTAGCCAGCAGTCATATTGATGCCGCAGGCGTGGACAAATTCCTCCACCTCACGCGGAATAGCCGCACCAGCTGTGGGGAAGAAGTGGGCATTCTCCAGGCCCAGCGTCTTCTTCAGGATGGAGATAATTGTCTTTTCGTAGAAGAGGTAGCGGAGCTTGAGTTGCGCAGGCGGTATGAGGCCACGCATCTTGTAATCCACATTATATTTCTTACCCGTGGCAAGGGCTTCGAGCATCAGTTTGCGCTGCATGGCACTGCTGGTATTAATCTTCTCCAGCACACCCGAATAGACCTTTTCCCAGAAACGCGGGACGGCTGCCATACACGTGGGGTGAACCTCACGCAGCGTCATCTGGATGTCCTGCGGCTTGAGGTTGATGGCCAACTGGCAGCCACGACTGAGGCACCAGTAGCTCCAAGCACGCTCAAAGACATGCGTGAAGGGCAAGAAGCACATGATGACATCCTTGTCCGAGAGGTGCATGATGGCATCGTTGGCAGGAATAGCTGCGGCGTACATGCGATAAGTGAGCATCACACCCTTGGAGACACCCGTCGTACCGCTGGTATAGAGGATATTGGCCAAGTCGTCCGGCTCTACGGCAGCAGTGCGGGCTGCGACCTCGTCGGCGAAGGGGTAGCCCTCGCCCAGCTTCAGGAACTCGTCGAAATAGAGCGACACCTGATCCTGTGGGTTCTTCTGGACGGAACGGTCAAAGATGATGAGGCGTTCCATCGTCGGACACATCTTCAGCACGCGGAAGGCGGTATCATACTGGTACTGCTCGCCGACGAACACGAAGCGGATAGAAGCATCCTTGATCATATACTGAATCTGTGCTTCGCTGCTGGTAGCGTAGAAGGGGATGCTGACAGCACGGACACCGTAGGCACCGAAGTCCACGCAAACGTTCTCGGGCTTGTTCTGAGAGAACACGGCGATGTTCTCCTGAACACCCACCCCCATCTTCAGGAGTGCATTGCTGACTAATGACACCAATACCGAAAAACGGTTCCACGAAATGGTGCGCCATGCTGCGGCCTTATAGTCGCGATAACTCAGCGCCGTGCGATCGCCATAAACCTTGGCTTGTTCGTGGATAAGCAGGGGGAGAGAAGACGTATTGAGCATAGTTTTTAAGTTTTTATGCCACAAAGGTACGGCAAAATGCTGAATTGCCAAAGAAAATACTTAACTTTGTGCCCGAATTATTGAACAACCATGGATTTTGAACAGTTCACCTCCGAGGCTGTGGATCTGCTAAAGCAGCTCATTGCCACGCCACGCACGAGCCGCCAAGAGACGGCTGCGGCCGACGTATTCGCCCATTTCATCGAAGAGAAGGGAATCCCATTCCATCGCGACGGCAACAACATCTGGTGCATCGCCGAAGGCTACGATGCCGCACGTCCCACACTATTACTGAATGCACACATCGACACGGTGCGGGCGGTGGACGGCTGGACGTGCGACCCACTGACGCCAACGATGGAAGGCGACTGCCTCTACGGGTTGGGCGCCAATGACGACGGCGCCTCGCTGGTATCGCTCCTGCAGACGTTCCGTATCCTTTCTGCACGCGCGCAATCCTATAATCTCATCTTCCTCGCTTCGGCCGAGGAGGAAGTGTCCGGACGCGACGGCGCGGAACGGGCTATCCGGCAGTTGCCGCCCATCAGCGTAGCGCTAGTAGGCGAGCCCACAGGCATGCATCCCGCGATTGCCGAGAAAGGACTGATGGTACTGGATATCACAGCCAAGGGGAAGGCGGGACACGCCGCTCGCAATGAGGGCGTTAATGCCATCTACGAGGCACTGCCCGATATCGAATGGCTACGCTCCTACCGCTTCCCGAAGGAGTCGCCACTCTTAGGGCCGGTGAAGATGAGCGTCACGGTCATTAACGCAGGCACACAGCACAATGTAGTGCCTGATACGTGCACGTTCACGGTCGATGTACGCTCCAATGAGTGCTACACGAACGAGGAAATCTATGAGACGGTTTGCGCGCACGTGAAAGGCGACGTGAAAGCACGTTCCTTCCGGCTCGGTTCTTCCAGCATCAACCCGACGCATCCCCTCGTCCAGCGGGCGGTGGCGCTCGGCACAGCGCTCGACGGACGTGAGCGGACTCCTTTTGGTTCTCCAACCCTCTCAGATCAGGCACTGATGCCCTGGCCGTCCATGAAGATGGGACCTGGCGACAGCGCACGGAGCCACACGGCCGACGAGTACATCCGCATCACGGAAATCCGCGGTGCCATTGCCGACTACGTCGCCATGCTGGATGGCCTGCAGCTGTAAAGAAGTGAGAAAAGGGGTCAGATGATGGGGAAACTCATACCGTTCATGTTACGGTAGAAATCGAGCGCATAGACATCCGTCATGCCCGAGATATAGTCGAGCACAGCCATCAAGCGGTCATAGAGCCGCTCCGCGCGTATCTCATACTGACGCGACACGCGGTTGAGAAGCATTTGGGAATAAACGCGCTCGGGGTGCATGACGGCCTCGACCATCTCATGGATGAGCGACGTCATCACGCGGAAGCCGGCCAACTCAATATCCACTACATCTTTGCTGTGATAAATCTGTCCGTAGCTCACACGGACACACTCTTCGTAAGCGCGGCGCGGCGTCTCGGAAATCTGCTTGATCAGCGATCCCTCGAAACGTCCGTCGAGGATTTCCTGTTCGTGATCCACGAAGACACGCACACATTCATTCTCCAACGCATTGATGGCGCAGGAGCGCAGATAGACCACTTGTTCGTTCACGTCGTGGACATCCAACGTCGACAGGTTCTGCTCGATTTCATCACGACGCTCAGCCGTGAAGTAGCCCATGAGGAGCTCCTTGGTATCTGCCGTGGAGAGGATTTTCAGCTTGTGGGCATCCTCAATATCCATGATTTCATAGCAGATATCATCCGCGGCTTCCACGAGGAAAGCCAGGGGAAAACGCATGTAACGATACGTGCCTGGCTGTGACGGCACACGTGGGATGCCAAGTTCAGCCGCAATTTTCTGATAGTCATCGCGTTCGGCCGCGAAGAAACCAAACTTCTGGTGCTCGCCGGCGAGGTCGCTGGAGAAAGGATACTTCACGATGCTGGCCAGCGTGCTATAGGTCATCACGAAGCCACCCGGGCGACGGCCCTCAAAATGATGAGTCAGCAGACGGAAGGCATTGGCATTGCCATCGAAGTGGGTAAGGTCGTTCCACTGTGTCGGCGTCAGGCGGTCACCCGTCTCCGGGTCCACATAAGTCTGCAACCAATGGCCTCCACCCTCGCTGAAATAAGTAGCTATGGCGTGTTCGCCAGAGTGGCCGAAGGGAGGATTGCCAAGGTCGTGAGCCAAGCAGGCGGCACTGACGATACTGCCGAGTTCCGTGAAATGTGTACCCTGCAACTCGGGGTGACGCTCCAAAAGCAGACGGGCACAGTCATTGCCCAACGAGCGTCCGACACTCGACACCTCAAGGCTGTGCGTCAGACGATTATGCACAAAGATGCTTCCAGGTAACGGAAACACCTGCGTCTTGTTCTGCAGACGTCGGAAAGGGGCCGAGAAAATCAGGCGGTCATAGTCCCGTTGGAACTCCGTGCGATCATCCTGTCGCTGCTTGTGGCTCTCTAATCCGAGCCGCTGGGAGCTTAAAAGTTGTGTCCATTGCATCATAATGGTGCAAAAGTAGCTAAAAAAACTAATAATACGCGCGTGTTCCATAATATTTTTGTATTTTTGCCGCCAAAATAAGGACTTAGACATGCAAATACCTGTTATCAATCGTTCACACCACGCGTTGCCTCAGTATGCGACGCCCCTTTCCGCGGGTCTGGACCTACGCGCCAATCTCGATGCGCCCATGACTGTACAGCCCATGCAAAGAGTGTTGGTTCCCACGGGATTGTTTATCGCGCTGCCTGCAGGAATGGAAGCACAGGTGCGTCCGCGCAGCGGGTTAGCACTGAAGCACGGACTCACCGTCCTGAACTCCCCCGGCACCATCGATGCCGACTATCGTGGCGAAATCTGTGTGATTCTCATCAACCTCTCCACCGAACCGTTCACGATCAACGACGGCGAGCGCATCGCGCAAATGGTCATCGCACGCCATGAGCAGGCCGAGTGGCAGCTGACAGACACGTTGGACGAAACCGAACGTGGCGCAGGCGGCTTTGGACACTCCGGAAAGGAATAATCATGATGCGGAAAAACTGGAAATACATCCTCATCGGTTGCACAATGCCCGCGTTGTTGCTCTCTTGCGGCAGCGGACGCAAGGCGGTAGCGCCTAAGGCAGCGGCTGTTCCGTCTGTCACTTCCTCACGCGCCAAGCTATCTGCCAGCGATCAACGCCGACTGGAGTATTTCTACCTGGAAGCGGCCAAACAGAAGTTGCTAGGCAATCATATAGAGGCTTTCGACTTACTCAGTCACTGTCTGGAAATCTGCCCGGATGCCTCCGAGGCGCTGTATGACATGGGCCTCTACCGACTCATGCTCCGCGAGGATAGTCTGGCACTCCAACTTATTACTCGTGCCGCTGCTCTTGACCCCAAGAACACGCAATACAAGGAAGCGCTGGCCAGCTATTATTTGGAACGCAACCAATTGGGAGAGGCGCTGGAGAAACTGGAAGACCTGGCACGCCTGCAACCTCGCCGTACGGATGTGCTCACACAGTTAGTACGTCTGTACACGGCACAGGACAGACCGGCCGATGCCATCAGGATGCTGGACCGCATTGAAGTGCTGGAGGGAAAAATTGCCAATGTCAGCTATCAGAAGTTCGCGTTGTATCGGCAGATGAATCAGGAGAAGAAGGCGTTTGCCGAACTGGAGAGCCTCTGCAAGGAATACCCTCACGAAATGAGCTACCGCCTCGCTATCGGTAATCAGTTGCTGGAAGCCGATCGCGCAGACGAGGCACGCAAAGTCTATGATCAGGTGCGACGCATGGAACCGGATCATCCGGGCCTGAAGTTATCGATGCTGGAGTACTACCGCAAGACGGGAGCGGATTCGCTGTTCACGACACTGCGCGATTCCCTGCTCTTTGCCCAAGGGACGGAAAGCCAGATGCGCGTGGCGCTGATGCGCGACTATATCTCAGAGGCCATGCGAGGCGACAGCCTGGGACGTCAGCATGTTGAGGAAACGTTTAACGCGCTGGACAACGATTATCCCAAGGATCTGGACATCCTACAGCTCCGAGCCGCTTATCTGGCAACGTACGACAAGAGCAATGACTCGGCTTTCGTGGCCATTATGGATCGTGTCATCGATCTGGAGCCGGACAACACGCAGGCCTTGTTCTACTTGATTCAGTACTACGGCACCCACAAGGAATTCGAACGTCTGGAGAACCTCTGCAGACGCGGCGTACTGACACATCCAGACGAACTGATCTGTCACTACTACCTCGGTGTTGCCTGCTATCAGCAGGATAAGAAGCCTGAGGCGTTGCAGGCATTCCAGGCGGGTATCGTGCAGAAAACCGCAGACAGCCGACCCGCGATGGTAGCAGACCTATACGCCATCATGGGGGACTTGCTTCATGAGCTCCATCGTGACAAAGAGGCGTATGAAGCCTACGACTCATGCCTCACCTATCAGGCAGACAACGTAGCCTGCCTAAACAACTACGCTTACTACCTGTCCCTGAAGAATGAGGACATGGACAAAGCGGAGGAGATGAGCTATCGAACCATTCGCCTGCAGCCTGACAACAAAACTTATCTCGACACCTACGCCTGGATCCTTTTCATCAAAGAGCGCTATACGGAGGCGCAGAGCTATATCGACCGCGTTTGCCCGCCCGATTCTACTGACGAGGTGTTGCTCACAGACCCATTAGTGGGGGGCGTGGTGTTGGAGCATGCAGGTGATATCGCAGCCTGCAATGGTAAGCCCGAACAGGCTGAGCGTTTTTGGACGTTGGCCCAGCGTGCAGGAGGAGATGGGTTATCGGCCGTATTATCCAAGAAAATCAAATTGAAAAAATACATTAGAGAATGAAATACATCGTTTCCATCGGCAAGAGTGCGGCTCGCACCTCCTTCGTCCTATGCATGATTCTTGTCGTTGCCTCCTGCGGCTCCAGTCGCAAAGCAGTGAAAGAGGGCGAAGGAGAAGGTGCCGTATCTGGCATCACAACAGGCAAGGCGGATAAACTCACTCGTACAACTGTAGCTAAAATCGCCTCTAATCGGCCAAGCACTACCGGCATAACGGCAAAAGCGAAAGTGAACCTCGGCAGTTTATCCGCCAGCGGCACACTGAAGATGCGCCGCGATGAAATCATCCAGTGTTCACTATCTGCGCTCCTCGGACTCATGGAAGTGGGACGCCTGGAACTGACCCCTGAGTATTTCTTCTATCAGGATCGAATCAACCACGAGTATGTGAAAGCGCAGTGGGCAGGAGTTCCCCAGCTACGCGATGCCGGCATCAATTTCTATACCTTCCAGGCACTGTTTTGGGAAGAACTATTCGTGCCAGGACAGCAGGAGGAACCTACGGCATCCGACTTTGAGACGACAAAAAATGGCAATCAGCTGGAGGTGCACCCCAAGACATCGGGCAATGCACAGTACGCCATCGCCGTGAAATTCCTTGTGGAGGCTGCCAGCGGCCTCATTCAACAGACATCCGTGAAACCGTCTGTAGCCTCTGCATTGCACCTGAATTGGACCTATACAGACTGGACAAAGGTAGACGGAAAATCTTTCCCCTCGGATATGACCATGTCAGCAAGTTCCCAGGCAGACAAAAATGAAATCCGTTTTCGCCTCTCCAACGTACAGGCTGATTCCAAACTCAAGGTGGAACCCTCTCCCCTACCCGGCAGTAACTACTCACACATTAATATCACACGTCTGTTCCGACGTCTTCAATAAAATCCCATCTCATCGATGAAACGGTTTATTCCTCTTTTGCTCATGATGCTGCTGGCAGTCCCTGTCAGCGCACAGAAGGTGACCAACAAGAAAATTAAGGAGCTGGAGTCCCAAAGGACCAAGATTGAAAAAGGCATCAAGACCAAGAAGACGGAGCTCAACAAGACCAAACATCAAGTTCAGAAGAAAGAGCAGACTGTTGATTTCCTTGAGGATCAGCTGCAGAGCCGCCTCACATATATCCATAGTTTGGAACGTGACATCGACACGCTGAATGCCCACGTGGCTCGTCTGCAAGTGGAACTGAAGACGCTGCAAGCACAAGTGAATATTCGCAAGGAGAAATATGTACAGAGCCTGCGTGCGGCCCGTGCCTCGCAGAACCTGCGCAATCCCATCCTTTTCATCTTCTCCGCCAAATCATTCCCACAGCTCTACCGTCGCATGCGTTACGCTCGTGAGTTGGCCGCATTGCAGAAGCAGCTCGGCATCCAGTTGATGGCTAAGCAGAACCAGGTACGTGACAAGCAGAATGAACTGCTGGAGACGAAACAGCAGATGTCCGGCACCATGCAGGAAGTGATTCACCAACGACAGTTGTTGGCAAGGGAACACTCCGTTGAACAGGCTAACGCAGCCAAGCTACGTCAGCGTCAGAAGCAAATCGAGAAGGAGGTCAATGAGCAACAGAAGCAGTTGAATGCCCTCAACAAAAAGATTGACCAGCTCATCGCCTACGAGATTGAGCAGGCACGCAAACGCGCTGAAGCTGAGGCCAAGCGCAAAGCAGAAGCTGAGCGTGCCGCAAAAGGCAAGAGCAACAAAGGCACCGCGACAAAAGACAAAGGTACGCAGACGGGCAAGACTGGCTCACCTACAAAATGGCTCACCGCCGAAGATCGTCAATTGAATGGAAGCCTGGAACAGAACAAGGGACGTCTGCCTGTACCCCTTACGGGTCCCTACCGCATTGAACGTCGTTTCGGTCTGACACATGTCACGGCCAATGTGGTGCTGGACAATAAAGGCGTAAACTATCAAGGACAGGCAGGAACACGTGCACGTGCCATCTTTGACGGTGAAGTTTCTGCTGTTTTCCAGCTCGGTACCTTGCGTAATGTCCTTGTGCGCCACGGTTCATACATCTCCGTTTATTGCAACCTCTCATCCATCATCGTGCAACGCGGACAAAAAGTCAAGGCAAAAGATATTCTCGGCACCGTAGCGCCAGACGAGCATGGAAACTATATCCTTCATTTCCAGTTACGTAAGGAAACGTCAAAGCTCAATCCCGAGCAGTGGATTGGTAAATAAACCAGCGTAAGTATCAAGTCATCAGAGATAGAAGATTGATTCTGGCCCCATATTGAAGAGGAGATCGACAATACTTAGGTCGGGCAGGAATCCATTGCGCGCCGCGAATACTTGATAGTATGGAGTCTCCGCTTCTATACGAGCTTCAATGGGAACATCCTGATGAATGTCTATGAGATTGGAAACGACCTCGTGTAAAGCAGCATTGAAATCGATGAGATAGTCATGCGTACGAGAATGATAGAACGGGGCAAAATCGTCGGCATAATACTCAAAGAAAGGGCTCTTGCCATACGCTGTCCGCAGGGCGTTCCAATGATGGTGGCGCCAATTCCCGTGCTCGCTGATGCGGATGTCGCGAATAGGCACATGACAGGAAGCACTTTCTACAGGAATCACCAAATGGGCAGGGCCATCGGGCATCGCTATCGTACAGCGATTGCGTAACGTCTGCTTCACATAATGCTCGGAGACATCGATGCTGGCATCTGCCGTGGCTCTGAACGTGCGATACCATGAGATAGGAGCAAGATAAGCTGTAGTCATGAGCATTATGATTTCTTAGGATTTACAGATACCATTTGTACACGGAGCAACAGCTTCGTGCCATCAGATTGGGTGGTGGCAATGAGATGCGCAGCGCCTCCCTCCCGCAACCGCAGTTGCTTGCGGAGTGTCGCTACCGAGGCGGGGAAACCGCGCACGGTGAGGTCGGCAGCATCGATATCGGCAAGGAGCCTACGAAGCTCTTTTTTGCCGAAAGTCGCATAGTCCAATACTTTCCAACAACGTCCCGGGAACTGCGGAAGAAGTGTACGACTGGCATAAAGATGCGCGTGGGGCGCCAATTTCTGCACGTCGAAGCGTTTGGCAATCGTCTTAAATGCACCAGCTTTCATGATACTGGCATTGGGCTCATAAAGATAGCAGGAGTTCAAGCTATCCTCCCGCTCGGGAAAAGAGAAATAAGCGTCCGTTACGGTTGCTGATTCTTCTTCAAATGTGAAGATAAGCTTCTGTGAATCGGGCTCTCCTTCTTCATCTGACGAAGGTATCAAATCAACACAGGAAATGGGAATCTCATCAGCAGGATGCATGTCTTGTCCCATCACCAACAATAGTTCCTTGCACTCTCCGGCGACACTGACAACATGCACTTCCTCAATACCGTGCAGCGCACGCAACGCAGCCGTAAGATCGAGCATCGGCGAGAGTTTGATGAGGGTATTGCGGGCGTGTGATCGCATCTCGTCTTGTAAGGCGCAGACATCCGGCGTACAGTCCTCAACAAGGCACACCTTTCGGCCAGCACTATCCCTACGAGCCGGATCGATGAAGATGACGGTAGTCTCTGCAGACGCAATCGACATCTGCCGTAGTACGTCTTCCGCGTTGTCGCAGACAATCTCGGTGTGAGAGCAACCTAATAGTGGGAAGTTGTGCTGCGCCAGTTGGCAGAGATCCTTATTCTGCTCCACATAGACAGCCCGAGAGAAGCACGGAGCAAGCGTCATGAAATCAATACCGAAGCCACCCGTGAGATCATATAAGCTGTCGCCACCCAGGCGCTCCACGAGGTGCCGCTTGTAAAGCGCCGTAGCCTCGCTCGAGCATTGCTCCAGATTCAGATGGGGCGGATACCAAAGCTCTGCACGTGCAGCTAAAGACGGAAACTTACGAAGGGCCAACTGATGACCGGCAATCTGTTGGAGGGCTACAGGACGATCTACACCTTCAGGCAGGCTGCGCAACGCCAATTGGCGCACATCCTCCTGGACATGGCTGTGAATAAAGTCCCGTGTAGCCGCATTGATCATTTCAAGGATAGTTTTGAGAGCGCACGATTCTCTGCCGCCTCCATGATCTCACGTTCTCCAGGTCCTTTGTCATTGATACCACAGAGGTGGAGCACACCATGAATGATGACACGATGCAGTTCCTGCTCATACGCGACTTGGAGTCCTTCGGCATTCGTGCGAACGGTATCGAGGCTGATGAATAAGTCGCCAGAAAGCCGGCGGCCATCATTGTAGTCAAAGGTGATGATATCTGTATAATAGTCGTGCTGCAGAAACTCGCGGTTCACACGGAGGATTTCCTCGTCATCAACAAAGATATAAGTGATATCGCCTACGCGCCGTCCGTAGTCGGCGGCCACGTCGGCAACCCAAGCCCGAATCTGAGTCTGATTGATGGCGGGCATCTCCACATTCACTGTCTGAAAATCTATCATGCGCTTACTCTATGCTCTAAAAATTAAAGATTTAACTTTTACATAGCTTGCAATCCTCACAAGAGCGGAAGCGCTTCTCAATCAACACGTGAAGGCGTTGGCGCAGGGATTCAAGGGGTATTTCCTGCAGCACTTCACTGGCGAAGGCCTGCTTCAGGAGTGTGCGCGCTTCGGCTTCGCTGATTCCTCGCTGCAACATATAGAACAAGGCATCATTGTTCAGCTGTCCCACCGTAGATCCATGGGAGCACTTGACATCGTCCGCATAAATTTCCAGCATCGGTTGCGTCCACATCCGCGCTTGCTCTGTGCAGACGAGGTTGGCATTACGCTCGATGGAATCGGTCTGTTGGGCTTCTTCGCGCACCAAAACGCGTCCGGCAAAAGCCCCCGTTGACTGCTGGTCAACGACATATTTGTACAACTCGCGACTCGTTCCCTCTGGGGCGCGATGGTCAATGAGCGTATTATTATCTACATGTTGCGTACCGTTGGTTATTGCACAACCGAGCAACTGTGCGTCTGCGCCTGCTCCGATGAGACGCACATCGGTCTGGTTGCGTGTCACACCGCTGGCAAGCGTGAAAGTGACGTGCGTAAGATGACCTCCAGCTTCTACTTGCGAAAAGACCTGATGGAAGCGGTGGCACCGTTCGTGGCTGTCTTCAATATCGTAGAGTTCCACATGCGCTCCCTGGCCCACGAAAACCTCTGTAACCTGTGTGACCAAGAAGTCCTGACCAGCCTCGGCCTTATCCGTGAGTATCACTTGCACATGGGCACCCGCTTCTGCGATAATCATCAGACGGCGGTTTTGCATAAGCGGAGCCGTGGCGCGCATTGTATTGGTTATCTGAACGGGATGCTCCTTCTGCTCTCCCGCCCTCACGTTGATGACGACCATGTCCTGTACGAGCATCGTGTTCAGTGCCGTAAGCCCATCCGCATTAACGTCTGCAAGTGTGCCATAAAGGTCCTGCACAGCGTGAAAATCTCCTAAGAATGGCTCCTTGCGTAGCGAAATACCGTAGTTGGGAGCAAAAGCCGCCGCCACATCGGTATATTTATAGCGCTCCACCTTCTGCGACGGGAATCCCAGCCGCTGAAAGGCTGCCAGCGCCTCATCGCGGTGTGCATTCAGCATGTCACAAGAGCAAGTGTCAAGCTGATTGCGCTGTGCATGGAAGAAATCAAGATATTGTTGTTCTTGCATAGGGCCTCGTGTTTAAAGGGAAACCGCTCCCTGCACTTCATCCTTAATCCAGTCAAAGCCGCGGCGCTCAATCTCTGCGGCCAGTTCTGGTCCGCCATCCTTGACAATACGTCCATCTATGAGGACATGAACGAAATCCGGCTTCAAATAGTCTAATAGGCGTTGATAGTGTGTAATCACGATAGCCGATGTCTCTGGTTTGCGTAGCTTGTTGAAGCCTTCTGCCACGATACGCAGAGCGTCAACATCCAGACCTGAATCAGTCTCATCAAGGATGCACATAGAAGGCTCAAGCATGGCCATCTGGAATATCTCGTTGCGCTTCTTCTCACCACCGCTGAAGCCTTCATTGACGGAACGGCTTGTGAGTTTGTTGTCCAACTCAACAATCTTACGCTTCTCGCGCATCAATTTGAGGAATGCGCCCGCATCCATCGGTTCCAGCCCCCAATATTTACGTTTGGCATTGAGAGCTGCACGCATGAAGTTCACCATCGACACACCAGGAATCTCAACTGGTTGCTGGAACGAGAGAAACAAACCCTCATGGCTACGCTCGTCAGGTGACATGGCTAGCAGGTCCTTGCCACGGAAGGTAATAGAACCTTCTGTGACGGTATAGGCAGGATGTCCCACGAGGACGTTGGACAGCGTGGACTTACCAGCACCATTGATTCCCATGAGCGCATGAATCTCACCAGGCTTCACTGTGAGATTTACGCCTTTCAGTATCTCCTTGCCACTCACAGTGGCGTGTAGGTTTTTTATTTCTAACATTTTTCTATCATTATTCCCATAAATATTAAACCTTCTCTGCTGTTGCGGACCGTGCAGAGAACTCGCAGCCGCAATAGCGTTGGTTGTAGAACGCGTAGTCCTTTAACAGCTGGTTGCGCCGCTCCTGCAGACCTCCCTTACGCCAGTTCTGTGCCCAGAAATGCGTCCCTGGCACAGCTGCTTCGGCAGCTTCTCCGGCGAGTGCAATTTGGTCAAGACGCTTCCATCGTGAAGAGGCCAACGTCGTCGTGAACCATGGAATATCCCGTTCCAAAGCCTTGCGAGCCGTTGCTGTGAGGCGTTGCTCAAAGCAGCGCAAGCAACGACCGCCTCGTTCCGGCTCTTCCTCTAAGCCGCTGACACAGGCTAACCATTCATTATGACGCCAATCATCGTCTATCCACTCAATCCCGAGGCTCTCTGCGTGGCGTTTACTTTCCGCCTTGCGGATCTCGTACTCCTCACGTGGAAAGATGTTCGGATTATAATAATAGATCGTAGGACGTACATCATGGGCCAGCATCCACTCCACGATAGCACTCGAGCACGGTGCACAGCAAGCATGCAACATAACACGGGCTCCATCCTTTTGGTTCGCCAACGCTTGTGGTATCTCTATCGCTTCTCGCTTCTTCATTCGGTAGATGGGTATGGAGCGGAGTCCAACAGGCGGAATTCATAACCTTGTGCAATCAGCCACTCGAGTGCCGTCGGCAGAATCTGATGCAACTTGTCAATGCTTCGCAGGCTGTCGTGGAAAGTGATGATGGAACCATTGCGGGCATATGTTTTCACGTTGTCCAGTACCTCTTCTGCCGTGAGCCGCTTACTGTAGTCACGTGTCACCAGATCCCACATGACAATGCGGTATCCCTTGCGACGAATAACCCTGTATTGCAGAGGGCGCATCCAACCATGAGGCGGGCGGAACAGCTGACCGCGACCCAGAGTCTCTGGGCTACGAGGGATATGAAGCATATCCTCAATCAATTCCTGTGCTTTCTTGGTGTTGCGCAAATAGTTGCGTGAAATCCATCGGAAGCCACCGATGTGGTTATAGGTATGGTTGCCTACGTGATGTCCTTCCGCCACAACCCGTTGGAATAACTCCGGGTACTTGCGAATATTATCACCTACCATGAAAAAGGTGGCCTTGATGCCATATCTGGCGAGTGTGTCCAACACATAAGGCGTAGCCTCTGGTATGGGCCCGTCGTCAAAAGTCAGATAAACAGCCTTTACCGACGGGTCCATGCGCCAGATGGCATGGGGATACAGCCAGCGTAAAAAGCGGGCAGGTTGTTCTATAATCATTACATCTTAACGCGCCCCTGTAGCTGATCGCTATACTGGCGCAGCAGATTGTCATAATATTCGCTCTGCTTGACGTCTGTGTCGTCTAAGATACGCAGAGCATCGTTAAGTTGATAGAGGTAGTAGAGGCACTCCTCCTGATTAGCAGCCAGACGATTATCGCTCAGGTTAGCATACCACTCGCAATACTCGGCCGCATTCTGCGCCACAGCAGCAGCGATGTGAGCAGCCTCAGCCTTCTTATCCAAAGCCTGCCACGTGCGAGCCAAATCCAACGAACCTCCTTGATAGCAGTGCGGTACGGTGGCCTCGGGGATGGCTTCCTCTGCACGTTCCACGACCTTCAGCGCCTTCTCCTTCTTACCTTCCTTCAGTAGCTGTGAGGCCAGTTGCGAGAAAATGCGACGATGGGTGAGACACATACGCGTGACGGTCTCGTCCAGATAGATATCCGGGTTGTCAATACCGCCGAACTTAAAGCGCGTCATCAGGTTGTCGTACATCTTCTCGGTATCAAAGCGAAGACCATTGGCTTTGGTGTTGAAGGGTGTAATACGACTGGCGAGGCCCTCTTGCACGAAGTTGTTGCCGAGGTTGCCGTAGTTCTCTGAGCCCACGGTGATAGCCACATACAGCGGACGCTCCCAGTTGCAGCGCGCCAGCATCTCGTACATCATCATCTCACTCTTATAGACCACGCGCTTTCCTTTGAGGCTCAAGTGCATCACATCGGGGATGCTATCACCGGCAATCATCATACCAGAGCGCTTCACGGCTTCCTTATCCACCGTAATAATGATGCTATCTGTGGGGAATATCTGCATGTCGGGATTGGGATTCAGGATCCATTTCTCGATGATGGTGGAGAGCTCGTAGGGGTTTTCGCCCAGCAACTGTTTGCTGGTAATGGGATCGTCTTTGTAATATTCCAACGCTTGTTCCAGAGTACCTGGGCTTACGCGGATACCTTCTCGGGCACCGGCTACGTACTGGATACGTTTCCAGCTGATGGGCACGCTCGGTGAGTCGTAGGCCGGACGCTTCATCTGGTCGATGTACCAGTCTGTCTGCAGATAAGAGAGGTTGCAGACACGGGCATCAGTACGCACTCCTTCCGTTTCTTGGTTGTACCACAAGGGGAAGGTGTCGTTGTCACCATTGGTAAAGATGATGGGATTGCCCTCATCCTGTAACGTCATCAGATAATTCTGTCCGAAGTCGCGGCAGGTGTAGCGGCCGCTGCGGTCGTGATCGTCCCACGTCTGTGAGACCATTTGTACCGGCACGAGCAGAGCCAGCAGCGACACCAGAGCGCCTGCCATTTCCATATTCTTTCCGGCCTTGAGTTTTCCAATCAAATCGGCAATAGCAGCTGCACCCAGACCGATCCAAATCGCGAAAGCGTAAAATGAACCGGCATAAGCGTAATCGCGCTCACGTGGCTGTTGGGGCGTCTGGTTCAGATAGAATACAATCGCCAGACCTGTCATGAAGAACAGGAAGAATACCACCCAGAACTGTTTGATGCCAACGCCCTGACGTCCGTCTGGATTCTCTTTCCAAGCCTGCCAGCAAAGGCCCAAAAGGCCCAACAACAGCGGCAAGCAGTAGAAGATGTTACGACCCTTGTTCTCGCGCAGTTCCGTAGGCAACTTACTTTGGTCACCGAGGCGTGCATTATCGATGAAAGAAATACCGGAGAGCCAATTCCCGTGCTCCAACTCCCCATTACCCTGAATGTCATTCTGACGACCAGCGAAGTTCCACATGAAATAACGCCAGTACATGAAGTTGACCTGATAAGAGAAGAAGAAGCGAATATTCTCCAACTGTGTAGGCATCTTCACCATGATCGGCTCGCCACAGCGGTCAAAAGGAATCTGTGTGCCCTTGATACCGCCCATCCACGATTCGTAAGCTTGGGCATGACGGTCGCTGTACATGCGCGGGAAAAGCATGTTCTGCGCATATACATATTCGATGTCGTAGCGCTGAATCTCATAACGGTCAGGTTCATCAGGGCTCGCCTTCTCCTTACGCTGATAGACTGGTGCTCCCTGCTTGGAGACAGGTACGCAGTAGCCGCCTTCTGTCTTCAGTTTCACCTGCGAAGTGTAGGCCTGTCCGTAGAAAAGCGGACGCGAGCCATATTGTTCGCGGCTGAGGTAGGAGCCAAGCGTGAAGATATCCTCGGGCGAATTCTGGTCCATGGGGGTGTTGGATGTAGAGCGGATGACGATGACGGCATATGAGGAGTAACCAATCATAATCATCAGCATGCAAAGCAACGAGGTATTCATCACACGTGCTGTCACCAACGGCTTGCCATTGCGATGCCACTGCAATAGACCATACAATGCAGCTATCACGACAGCGCCAATCAAGATGCTGGTCCAACCATAACCGTAGAATGGGATGCCGAGCATGGCTACACTCAGCAGATAGGCAATATTCATGCGCATACGGCTGTGCTGAGCGATTGTCTCCCATATAGCCCAGAGCACGACGCCCACCAACAGGATGATATACACAATCAAGCCGCTGTTGAAAGGCAATGAAAGTGTATTCACGAACAGCAGTTCAAACCAGCCGCCCACCTTGACAATACCTGGCACAATGCCATACAACACGGCTGCGACCAATACGAAACTGCCCAGCAAGGCGTAGATGGAGCCCTTCAACGTAGCGTTCTCAGAACGCTTGTAGTAATAAATCAGCACCAACGCGGGCAGGCACAGCAGGTTCAACAAGTGAACACCGATAGAGAGACCCGTCAAATAGGCGATGAGAATCAGCCAACGGTCGCTATGCGGCTTGTCGGCATTGTCCTCCCATTTCAGCATCAGCCAGAAAACGACAGCTGTGAACAGGCTCGAGTAGGCATAGACTTCGCCTTCAACGGCAGAGTACCAGAAGGTGTCGGAGAAAGTGTAGGCCAATGCGCCGGTCATCGCAGCACCCTCCACAGCAATCAGCTGCGGCCATGTAGCTACCCAACCGCCTGCACAGATGAGTTTACGCGCCAAGTGCGAGATGGTCCAATAGAGGAACATGATACACAGCGCACTCAACAGCGCATTCATGATGTTTACCATCAGCGCCACCTTAGCAGGATCACTGGTAAGTTGCGTGAACAGGTTGCCCGTGAGCATGAAGAAAGGGGCACCGGGCGGGTGGCCCACTTCCAGCTTATAAGCCGTGGTGATGAACTCGGGGCAGTCCCAGAACGAGGCCGTGGGTTCCACCGTAGAGCAGTAGGTGAAAGCCGCGATGGCAAAAGCCAGCCACCCCAGAAGATTATCCACTAATCGAAATTGTTTCATTGTTTATATGTTTTATCAAAATAGGCTCGCTTGCGCGTATATGCGCGAAAAGCGGTGCAAAAGTACTCAAACTCGGCGAGAAAGACGAAGAAAATGGCAAGAATCTACCTCTTGGGCATCATTTTTTACTCTCTTCTTTCTTTGGGCGCATACAAGATGATAGGAATCATCATCACGTACCCGACAAAGCAGCAGACAGGCGCGGCTCGGATTCTTACGTCCTCAAAGGCGCCTGGACCGGGTGCTGCGGCATAACGGCCGCCGGGTGTGTTACGAACATCGTGCGCTGGCAACATCAGGATGAAGCCAGTGATGATAAAGGACAGGGCAATACCTGTAAACATCAATTTCTTTTTCATTTTTCTTTGCGTTTAGAAAACAGCCGCAAAGATAATGAGAATGTAAGAAAAAAGCCAAAGCAAAAGTCTGACATTTGTCTGACATTGCTTTGGCTTGTATTCTGACAATCGCCTAATTGCCAAATTATCAGCTCGTCGGCTTGTCAATTAAATGGTATGCTCGTCCGCGATCGCATGTGATATGTAGGCCCGCCGCTTTTTCCAAAATGGGCTTGAGCCGGCGAATCAATGTATAGAGCGTGGCCGAGGCATCGGGTTTCTTGGGCCATAGGCTGTCACAGATGTCTTGCTGCATCAGCAGATGATCAGGGGCTGCCATGAACAGCTCCATCAGCGCCTGTTGCATCGGCGTAAAATGTATCTCACGGCCATCAACGTAGAAACGCTGATTCTGTGAGTCATATTGCAACCCACCCAAGTGAAGGTCTGCCATCACCTGGGCTGGGTGACGATGGAACCACCATAGGCTCAGCATCAGCCACAAAGCCGCTAAAGCTGTCAGGGCCCAAGAGGCTCGTTGGTCCGAGAGCATCCATAGGCGCCCGAAAGTCAATCCAGTCTTAGCTTTCATTGTCGGGCTGTGTCTCTCGCATCCATCCATGCCCATCGTGACATATGCCGTATCACGAACTTCTGCCATCATGATATGACTGCGATACACCTGAATGGTATCAGCATCAAGGCGGTCTGGCTCACACAATTGTAACGTCAGTGCCAAGGCGCGATCCACTTCATATTGGGCACGACGTTCTGTACTTAACAGGCTATCAACACCCGCTAGCAACGCGCTGCCAACCAGCAGCATAAAGATGACTATAGCAGAACTGCGCTTCATCCGTTAACGCTTATCTATAACTCTTTCGAACATTCTTGTTTTTGAGAAGAAATTCGGCGCAACGACGCACACCTTCCATAATGTCCATCGTGCCATCTGTCCCCTCCATCTCTACGATGTAATCGTCGAGACCAGCCGTGTCAGCATAGCGATAAATCGCGTTGAAATCGACCATTCCGCTCTCGCCGAGCTCATACAGATCCTTGATGTGAAGCATCTTGAAGCGGCCGGGATACTTCTTGAAGTACTGTACAGGAGACTTTTGTGCCATGACACACCAATACGTATCCATCTGCCAAAAGAACAGCGTGGGGTCAGTGTGTTCCATGAAATACTCTATCCAGATCTTGTCTTCTACCTTCTGGAACTCGTGGCTGTGGGTATGGTAACCGTATTTAAGTCCGGCAGCCTGACACTTCTTGCCAATCGCGTTGGTGTAATCGCAGAGTGTCTGCGCCTCTTCCAGCGTCTTGGGAACACCCCAACCTGGAGTGACAATATACTTCATGCCCGCTGCTTTGTGGTCGGCGATAGCCTTATCCCACCAACGCAAAGCTTCGGTGAAATCGTGATTTTTCAGTTCATCGCCGTTCAATCCACGTGTAGCGTGGCTACTTAGGCACTCCAGGCCTGCAGCTTCGCAATCTGCACGGAATTGTTGGGGCGAGACACCATAGAATGTGCCCTTGCCCTGGTCGTAACTTGCAGCCTCAACAGAGGTGTAGCCCCATGCGGCCAGTTTCTGAAACACCTCAACATGGTTTTTGGCATAGTTCTCGGGCGAGCCGATTACTTCGCGAATAGAATACAACTGCAAGCCGATTTCTTTCTTTGGCTTGGCATTGAGGCCCATGGGCAACATCATGACAACGGCGAGGGCCAACAAAGATGTACGGAATTTCAACATAGTTTGAAAAAAACGGTTTTAGATTTATGATGATGATTGTGATTCTTCACTCACTTTTCAGCGGACAAAGGTAACAATCCTTTTCCAATCGCCCAAACCATTCCCCTTTTCCCCGCCTACCTTTAATGTTTTTTAATCCTACGCCCAAGTGCATAGCTTCTCTCCACCAGAGAAAAGGCATATCACTGTCAGCGAGAAGGCTTATCGCTGCGAGAGAAAAGGCATATCGTTCACAGACACAAAACGTCAAGGGAGCCGTGTCATCCAATCTGACACAGCTCCCTTGTTAGTGATTCTTGTCGCGCAAATAGCGCAACAGTTTACTTCATGACTTTCTTCACGCCGGCAGCGGTCTTGACAATGTTCAAGCCCTTACGCGGTGCCGAGAGTTCCATACCGTTTGCATTGAAGTACTTAGCATCCGCAATCTTCGTATTCTTCAAGCTCTTAACACCCGTGTTAGTATGCATCTTCGGGCAGAATACGCAGACTTTGTCCTCGTCGGTATAAATGACACTGACATACTGACCATTGAATTGGCAGGCATCACTGACGCTTAATTCCATAGTATCATCATTCAACATCCTGCCGGTTGTGGTCTCGAAGGTATAGACGGCATCTGTAGTAGCAGCCTTTACCTCCTCACCCGTCACGACCAGACATGTAGCCTGAGACTTGGCTTGGTTGACCTGTACCCAATTAACAGCAGACGTTGACCATGAGATTGATGCCAGGAACGAAGTGTTCTCGGACTTGGTAATCTCATTGTTCAAAGGGAAGTTGCCGAAGAATGTGCCGCCGAGCATACAATTGTCACCAATACGCTCTACAAAGAGATTGTACTGCGCAAAGCCCTGATTGTCATAGGGTGTAGCATGATGAACCTTCGTGTAATCCAAGTTATCAAGACGTGACATGACAAGTGCGTGTTCATTGACACCCTCGCCCTCCATCTTAAACTCAAAGTTCTTTTTACGGGTCGGCGTAGTAAGAGTCAGCTTACCCCAACCAATGAATGCTACGCCAACAACATCGCCCTTCACGCCGAAGCTGAATGCCTCGGGAGCACACTGAATGGCAGTTTCATCCAAGAGGTCTGCATTTTCCTTTGCAGTCAGACTGGCCAAACTTGTTAAGCCAGACAAATCGGCGCTTTGGACTGAGAAGATACCAGCACTCGTAATATCGCCAAAGTATCCCGTCTCAAAGGTGTCAAAGTCAAGCATCGTGATATAACGGCCTTCCCAACCTAATTTCTGAACATCACCCTGATAGAAGCAAGAGACATAAAGCTTGCCATTCGAGAGCACCAGCTTATTAGGCTTCACATATGCCTCGCCGTAGTAAGTACCTTCCGGTCCTGCGGATTCTACCTGAAGCACGTTCTCTACAACACCGTCCCTGCTAACCTTCAGAATAAAAGCACTATACGATGCAACAACCATTTCACCCCAAAGCTCCACCATGGGGTTCTTGATTTCCTTGACAGTACCATCTGTACCTGTCACTGACACCGTGGCATCTTCTGAGAAACCGGCTACATACAGTGTACCTTCAGCATCGGCGGTCATAGCACTGACCATGCAAGCACCTACGAGCGTGATAGCCCACTTCTCGTTGCCATCCTTGTCAAACTTGACGATGCAGGAGGATGTCAGACCCTCGGGATCTGTCACAGCCTTCTCGGCAAAGGTGAAAGACTTGTTGTAGGTGCTGCTTGCGTAAACAGAACCGTCGCCAGCCACTGCGGTGTGCAGGCCGACCAGTTCAGCTTTGTCAGTCACTGGCGAGAAAGTAGAGATCCAGCCTTCCATGCCCTCGTCCTTGCCTTCAGCATAGAGGGTTACGGTAGCCACAAGCGCTACCATCATGAGTAAAATTTTCTTCATAAGCTTAATGTTTAAAAATTAATAATTAGTTCATATCTATCTCATAGTGGATGTTACCACCTTTCAATCTCCGGATTAGACTCCACAGCCTCCGTTGGGAAGCGCATGGTATATTTCTCTGGCGTCAGCGTATATGTTTCGCCAGCAAAAGTGTGCGTCAGCGCTGGCTGCGTGGTGCGTCGCAAATCGTACCAGCGATGACCTTCGAAGGCCAGTTCGCGAGCGCGTTCATCGTAAATCTCCTCTAAGAGTTCTGCCTGCGTCATTGATTCCATCAGCGTGAGGGTCGTTCCATAAGCACTGGAATTCAAGCGTTTCTGCATCAACGGCTTGAGCAGATTGATTGCCTTCGGGAGATCATTCAGTTGCGCAGCCGCCTCGGCAGCCGTCAGGTACGCCTCAGCCGAACGGAAAGAGCAATAGCTGTTCTCATCCTTCTTGATGAGGGAGTAGGTGGTGCTGGTAGCCTTTTTGAAGTATTTGCTCTTACGCTGGTCACCTGTGCGATACTTGTTGATGAAGTCTGTCGAAGGAAAGTTAATGACAGTGGACATATTGGAACTGAACTGCTCCAGCGCCACGATATTCTCTGCAGATTTGAAATTGTCAGGTAAGAGAGATGTGGCGACGTTCAGATCCTCCAACTCGCCATGTGCGGCGATGACGCGTTCTGCTACCGTCAGCGCATCCTGCCAGCGACCCATATATAAATAGGTACGCGCGCGAAGAGCATCAGCTGAGACAGTCGTGAAACGGTAGTTCTTACCTTCTGGCCATTGCGCCACGTTCAAATAGTCTGCTGCGGCACTGATATCTGCCAGTACCTGCTGATATACGGCCTCCACACTACTGCTGGGTGGGATGGCGTTGACGTTGGCCTCCAGCATCATGGGCACACCACGCGTTGTAGCAGGTGTGCAGTGGGTATAGGGCTCCGCATAGAGGTTAACCAATAAGAAGTGGTTATAGGCACGCATCATGTAGGCCTCACCCACAAGCTGGCGGACGTCCTTAACGGCAGCGTCCTTGATTTCATCCTGATGCTCAATGATATAGTTAGCAATATAGATGCTATGGTAGTAGTTGCGCCAGGAGAAGTAAGTTGTCGTTGGCGAAGGATTCTCATCCTTCCAAAGCCACAGGTCGAGGTAGGAGTCACGGTCATCGCTTGAAGTCTGCCCCGTTAGACGCAGTTCGTCGGTGCGAATCGTGGTCATATAACGGTCCTTGGAAAAGGACTTGTACTCGTTAGTGAGCATATCGCGGTACTCCTCACCCGTAGAGGCAATGACCCTTCCGGTCGGGGTGATGTCCAGAAAACTATCACAACTGGAAAGAACGACCGCAAAGGTGCAGCCGAACAGAGCGGAGAATATGAAGTGTTTTGTTCTCATCGTGTCTCAGAAGTTTAGGTTAAAGCCAAAGATAAAACTCTTAGTGATAGGCTGTGCGTAAGGGTTGCCCATCGTCTCCGGATCAAGGAAGTTGTGGTAGTCTGTAGCTAACACCAACAGATTACGTCCCTCAAGAGAGACCGAGGCCGAGGACACGCCTAAGCGCTGGAACCACTCCTTGGGCAGTTTGTAACCGAGACGTACACTCTGCAGGCGCCAGTAGCTACATGACTTCACCCACGTATCAAGCATACTATAGGTATTATACTCCGAAAAATGCGTATATTCGCTGCCGCGAGCCACACTATTCACTAGCAAAGCGGGTTGGTCTGTCGCGGTGTTGCTCGGTGTCCAGCGATTAAGGATGTCGTGGTTTGTATTCAGTCCGCGGTCATAGTAGGTGGGCGAGTAAGATGGCTGCACACGCACCTTCATCCCTAGATTGAAAATGAAGTTGACGCCCAGTTGCCAATTCTTATACTCAAAATTGTTAATCAGACCGCCCGAACATGCAGGATCTTCCGAGCCCATATAGGTGTAAAGATTGCGCTGCTCCTCAGCAGTTAGGGTGCTGGCGCCAAATTTATTCAACTGGAAAAACTCAGCAGCTGTCTGCACACTGCCGTCCTTGGCGCGGAACAGAGGATAGCCCTCACTATCAACGCCTGCTGTCTCATAAGCGAACAAAGCTCCCACAGGATAGCCCTCGCGACCTGGGTAGGTGGAATTCTCGGCGACTGTCTCGTTCAGCACCTTGTTGGTGTTGAATCCGAGGTTCACACTCGTGCTCCATGAGAAATCCGCGGTCTTGACATTCAGCGTGTTCAACGCCACTTCCCAACCTTCGTTCTGCATCGAGGCCCAGTTGACGGTCGTAGAGGCAAAGCCCGTCTCCAACGGCAGCTTGCGCGAGCTGATGAGATCGGTACTCTTTCTGTAATAGTAGTCAACCCCTAAGCGGATACGGTTGTGCAGAAAGGCGAGATTAAGGCCGACATTGACGTTGCGCGTCTTTTCCCATCGAAGATCGGGATTGGGCGCAGTCTCCGTGACGATCACCGTTTCGACATAGCCTGGCAAGATGGAATAACGCTTGAAGGTTCCTATCAAATAGGGCGACGTGTTTTTGTCGATATTACCCTGGATACCATAGGAAGCGCGCAGTGACAGTTCATCGAGCCACTTCACTCTCCGCAGCCATTTCTCCTCCTTGGCACGCCAAAGGCCGCTCACCGAATAGAGCGGGAGATAGCGATATTGCTTAGCGACACCAAAGACATCGCTGCCATCGAAACGGATGCTACCACCGAGTGTGTAGCGATAGAGTAAAGTGTAGGAACCGGTGGCAAACCACGAGACAAAGGCATTCTCCAGATGTGACTCCTCATGCAACGGGTAACTACGGGCAATGTCCTCTGAGGGGAAGATTACGGGTTGAGTGGTCAACGTATGGTTATCATAACCGTAGGCCGTTGACGTGAGGGCTTCGGACTCGGTGTGACGCACCTCGGTACCAGCCATGACCTCAACATCATGAATGTCCTGAATTCGGCGTGCCCACTCCAGCATCGCCTTCCACGTCCACTGATTGGCATTGGAATCAGACTTCTTCGTCATACCCCCATCAGGCAGGATGGTCTGCTTGACACCGTTCACAGTATAGGTGGCATATTCTTTGGCCTTGCGCATGGCGTAACTGTTCTGGCCCGCATAACGACTGGCCTGGTAGTTGTCATACTGGTATCCGAACTGCGTTGTCAGCTTCAAATATTTGTGCAGTTTCAGCTCGGCATCAAAAATGGCAACAACAGAGCGGTCTGTACGCTCCTTCGAAGTATTGAGGCTCTCCTCGTAGATGTTGAAATCGGGGACCTCGCTCTCACGGCCCTGAACATTGTGGTCGTAATTGTAAGCGCCTTCGCTGTCGTACGGCTCAAAATAGGGATTGGCCCGACGCGAATAGAAAACAGGATTGGTAAAGCCACCCGTATCCGTCATGTAGCTGGATTGCTTACGCTGGTTAGCGAACAGGGAGACACCAATCTTGAGCATCTTATTGATCTGGAAGTCTGTCTTCAGCGTGACATTAAAACGGTTGTTCTCCACGCCGATGACAGTGCCCTGTTCATTATAGTAACCTGCCGAGGCATAATAATGAGCACGTTCCGAGCCACCACTGACACTGGCATTGTATTCTTGATTGAATACATCGCGGAATAGGATATCGTTCCAATCGGTATTGATTGTTCGTAAGTGGTTAATGCGTTGCTGGGCTGTTGCAGACAAGGCATCCCAGCCGCCTGCCTTATAAGCGGCGGTTTCACCCAAATCATTAAGAATGATGGCTACGTCTCCCTTATTCTGACGATAGGTATAGTCGCTACTCAGAAGGTCCAACTCCAAATCCACCTTTTCATCGGCATTCAACAGGTTTAGGCGACTGATATCTGCCTTTGGATTATAAGTTAACTTGGTGGAGAAGTTAACCACGGGACGTCCTTCCTTACCTTTTTTGGTCGTGATGACGATGACACCATTCGCGGCGCGGGCGCCATAAATGGCTGTGGCGGCAGCATCCTTCAGCACGGTGATATTGTCAATATCAGAAGGGCTCAAGCCGGCAATGCTGGTCTGGTAGATATCATCGATATCATTGAGGTTGTCAACAGCCGGAATCTCATTACCCTCCATGGGAATACCGTCCAGCACCCAAAGAGGTTCTTGCACACCGTTGATAGAAGCCGTACCGCGGATACGAATCTTGACAGGAGCGCCCGGTGCACCGCTGGCGGTGACGGTGCTCAAACCGGCAATCTGTCCAGACAGCGCTTGGTCAATATTCTTCACGGCACCCACAGCCTCATCCGAGATATCAAGTCTGGAGACGGCCGCCGTCAGTTTGCGGCGGTCAATATTCTGGTAACCGGTAACAACCACTTCGTTCATGCTTTTCGAGTCAGGCATGAGCGTTACCGTGTAATTGTTGGTACCCGCCTTCAAATTGACGACCTTACTCTCATAACCCATGTAGCTCACTGTCAGCGCCGTGATATCAGCCGATACCTTAAGCGTAAAGTGACCGTCATAGTCAGTCACTGTACCTTTGCGCATGGTGCCGACACCGGCACTAACCGTAGCGCCTATCAATGGTTCGTTGGCAATTTCGCCATCCATGATAGTGCCTGTGATGGTGCGCTCCTGTGCTACCGCGGTGAGGGAAACCAGTAGTGCAAAAAATATCAGTTTGAGCTTTCCCATAGTGCCGTTTTTATAATCTTATTTCTGTAACCCCAGAGCTGTCTGTATCCTTAAGATGATATCGTCGTAGTGCATTTGCGTACTCTGGTCACCCGAAGTACGACGACTCTTGAGGAGATTCAAAATGCGGATGAGTTCGCTTCGTTTCACACTGATAGCATCGCTGGTACGAAGAATCTGCGAGTTGGCCATACTGACAATACGGCCACGGCTGCTGTTCAATGCGGTGTCTTCATACAGCTTCTTGTTGATCTTCACGCCCTCTTGTTCGGCAGCAGCGGTAACGAGTGCATCAACGAAACTTTTCTGCAAAGAACGCTCCATGACATCCAGTTTCTGCCCCCCGATGGTCTTTCGGAAAATGTGGTTATGTAGCATCTGCAACATGTCCACTGCCGAAAAGGCTTTGTCGCCATTCATCCATTCATTCTGATACATTCTCACCAATCGCTCATTCGAGAGAAGATCCCAGAGAACATAGTTCTGTATATTCTTGAGCTGCGTCGTTGGCTCCTCCTCGATGGTTCCAATGGGCGTATTCTTCAACACATAGATATGCTTGGCCTCTTCGTTGCCAAAGAGCCATTTAGGGAATGTCAGTACCTCATCCAATAGGAATTGGACGGATTGGCGCTGGCGCTCCTTCTCCACATAAATGTATGTGGGTTGAATCGTGTAGTGATCCACAGAACCGGTTATCATCGGGCGCTCCATATAGATACCACCGATGTTGGCCATCGGATGATAAAGGAAGCGATGCCACTGATAGATAACGGCATCGTAGAGGCGTGCTGCCTCATCATAACTTTGTTCGTAATCCTCATTACGCGTCCATTGGACTAAATTACGCACGACCACCTTCAGGTTCTCGATACCAAGTTTTGACGATTTCACGGGGTCGTCGCCCAAATCCTCAGATTGAGCCCTGGGGTCAATCGCTTCGCGCATGGACTGCTGCTCGCTATAGCGGTATTCTTTTCCTTTGTAACTGGCCAGCAACTGTGAGAGTTCCGTTTTCTCATCGGTGCCTTCTGGAAACCAACGATAACCCCAGTTGATAGCCATCAAGTCATAAGGGCCTATGCGGGGCATCACTTCCGGCACGCCGTCGCCAGGCTGTGCCACGTAGTTAAAGCGGGCATAATCCATAATGCTGGCCGAGGTGTTCCCCACACGTTCAAGGAACGATCGGGAACGAAGGGAGTCTGTAGGATAGGCGGCCGATGCCATCATATTATGTCGAAGGCCCAAAGAGTGACCAACCTCATGGCAGGCCACAAAACGGATGGCGTTGCCCATCAAATCCTCAGGCAATTGGAGACTACGCACGCGAGGATTGGTGGCGCCCATCTGCACAACGGCCCATTCGTTGATGAGCGACTGCACATTGTGCCACCAGATGATGTCGGCCTCCAGGATCTCACCTGTACGAGGGTCTATTGTCGTGGGACCCATGGCGTTGCGACGCTCCGAGGCCGCATAGGTCAGTACCGAGTAATTGAGGTCATCGCCCTCTACGTCCAGTGTGTCATCGGGTTCCAAGGCACGAATGGCATTCTTGAATCCGGCCACCTCGAAGGCAATATTCCAATCGGTGATGCCTTGAATCAGATAGGGACGCAGGTGCTTAGGCGTAGCACGGTCGATATAAAAGGTGATGGGCTTGACCGGTTCTGTCAGTTCACCACGCAGATAAGCCGCCGTGTCCTTGGGATCGAGGCGCCAACGACTGATGTAATTGGAGCGTTTGACAATCTGCTGCTCGTCTGCATATTCGACGGCCGACTCAGAGAAATAGCCAACGCGCCAGTCCTCGGTACGACGCCGCATCGGTTGGTCGGGCAGTAACAACAGGTTTGTGTTTACCACGGCCGTGACATTCACCTTGGAGTGACCTTCATGAACGACCGTCGTCAGCTCTGAACGGGCCACCACGCTGCGCTCATAAGCCTTGACACTTATGATACGCGAAAGGCTGCTCTCTGCGGTGCCGCCGATGTTCAACTCGTTGAAGACGTCGTTGAGCGTATTCTTCTTGCCATTCAGCAAGTCGCTGAAGTTCAGCACCACAGTAGATGAGTCCGGCGCCAGTGCCTGTACCTTCAACGTGGCCAACACGGGGTCGATATAATTGTCCGTTACCGACTGCGCCATCACCTCATCCGATTTGACATCAGGTTTGACGCGCACTTGGCGCATCAGGACATTCTTGTGCTGGCGGTCCCACTCGAAGCTGACCATCTGGCTCTCATAGTTTATGCCTTTGTTGGCACTGGCATCATTCAGTTCCGAAGGCACCTGTAAGAGCTTGTTATGTACGAGGAATGTGCGGCCCATCAGTTTGACGGGCATCTCGAGGAGGATGCTGTCGCCCTTTTCAATGACGTTCATAACGCTCTCCAAACTGACGCTATCGCGCCCAGTCAGTTTCTTGTATTCGCTGGGAGCATCCTGCTTGACCTCCTGTTTCGCTTTCTTCTTGCCCAGCCATGAAGTCGCCGCATTGGCCGGAGCGACCAACGGGAACGAGAACATGGCGACCAGCATCAGATTGCGGCCGTAAAGACTACATCTGATTTTCATCCTTACTTCTGCGAAATGAGATATTCAGCGATTTGTACAGCGTTGAGGGCTGCACCCTTCTTGATCTGATCACCACAGAGCCAGAAGGTGAGGCCATTTTCGTTGGCAAGATCCTTACGAATACGACCGACGAAGACATCATCGAGTCCTGCGGTGAAAAGGGGCATGGGATATTTCTTGTTGGCCGGGTCGTCAACAAGCGTGACGCCAGGAGCATTGGCAAAAGCCGCACGTGCTTCTTCAGGCGTGATGGGACGCTCGGTTTCAATCCATACGGCCTCGGAGTGGCTGCGGAGGGATGGCACGCGGACACACATGGCAGAGCAAGCTGCGTCGGTGTGCATAATCTTGCGTGTCTCGTTGAACATCTTCATCTCTTCCTTCGTGTAGCCATTGTCGGTGAAGACGTCAATCTGCGGGATGACATTATAAGCCAGCTGGTAGGCGAACTTCTCCACGGGAGGCTCCTTGCCATCCAGCACGGCACGATACTGCTGTTCCAGCTCTGCCATCGCAGCAGCACCAGCTCCACTGGCAGCCTGATAGCTGGCAATGTGGATGCGCTTGATATGGGAAATCTTCTCAAGGGGCTGGAGGCAAACCACCATCATGATGGTTGTACAGTTGGGGTTGGCGATGATGCCACGCGGACGGACGAGGGCATCTTCGGCATTGCACTCAGGCACAACGAGGGGCACATCCTTGTCCATACGGAAGGCGCTGGAGTTGTCTATCATCACAGCACCATACTTCGTGATCGTCTCGGCAAATTCCTGTGAAGTGCCGCCGCCAGCTGATGTGAAGGCTATATCAACACCCTTGAAGTCATCATTATGTTGAAGAAGCTTGACCTCGTATTCCTTTCCACGGAAGGTATATTTACGGCCAGCACTACGCTGACTGCCAAAAAGTACGAGTTCGTCGATGGGGAAGTTCCGCTCATCGAGCACACGGAGAAATTCTTGTCCAACGGCACCACTGGCACCTACGATTGCAACTTTCATAGAATATTTTATAATTATGTATTACTTTTGTGGGTGCAAAGGTAGTTTATTTTTGTGATACAGCCATGTAGGACTTACATTTTATTTGCGAAAGGCCGTTATTTTTGAATAAATTACTATGGAAACAGCACTTTTCGATGCTGCATGACAGCCAAACCTCTGAAAGGAGTAACGATGCGTTTCCCCAGCAGATTGTAAAGAGAGGGTTGGAGATTTGCCTTCAGACGGAGGGATTCCACGCCTGTATCGTCACCGATAACGGGACGAATGATAGGAGCATCGCCGATGGTCAGCACATTGCCGTCAAACGCGGCTGTACCGATGTACATGCCACGTGGCGCGACCTCAGTCTCCGAGGCATGAGCGTGGAAAACGATACGTAGTTGCCCCTCCTTGTCGGTAAAGAAAGAGTGGTGCCCAGTGCCGAACAGACCCTCCTTGCGCTGGAGGATGGGGTTGCCAGCATATTTCGACCATGTACCTGATAATGCGCGCAGTTGCGCATAGCCTATGCCGTAATCGTGACTGCGGTAGTCATTGGCAGAGTAGGTCAGATAGTAGATGCGGTTGTGCTTGAGGACGAAAGGCCCCTCGCAGACACGTCCCAGCTGGCTCTCCCAGGGAACAGAAACACTGATGCAATGGCGCAGAGTTTCCTCCTTGGGGGTGATACCATCTGTCTCCAGTTCACACATCCAGATACAATTGCCATCCGTAAAGCGTACGAAGAAGAGATAGCAGCTCCCGTCATCATCTATAAACATGTGCGAATCAATACATTTCTCGTCACCGATAAGACTCTGAAGCATATACCCGCCGACCTGCTCAAAAGGACCACACGGCGAGGTACTTGTGGCCACACAAAGATGCTCGTTGGCAGAAAAGTACATCACGTAGTGGTCACCAATAGGATAGACCTCGGGCGCCCAGAACCACTGCTGTTCGGTGGTGTTATTCTTGCTCAGCGCAAGCCCCTGGGAAGTCCAGTGTACAAGATCCTTGGAGGTGTAATACTCGATGCCGTCGGCGTGATGGGTACCATAGGCGTAGTAGGTGTCTCCATCCAGCAGGATGTAAGGATCTGCCAATGGCACGGCGCTGGGTTGGTTCTGTGCACAGGAGCCCAAAACGACTGTCGTGAGGATGAGCGAAAGTAATAAAAAACGTTTCATGTTTGAGATGGGTGTTTGAATGATTGATTTCCGGTGCAAAAGTATTCCTTTTCGGCAGGAAAGAAGGGAAAAAACTCATCAAAACATAAAAGATGCTGTTACTTTTCATGGTTTTTGCGGGTTTTCTATACGATTATCCTCGAAAAATGCTTATCTTTGCAGCGCAATGAACAATGCACTGATCACTGAACCGACGTGGATTTTCCTTGTGATGCTCCTCGTCCTGTTGCTGGCGCCCATCATTTTCAGGCGCCTGCACGTGCCTCATATCATCGGCCTCATCTTGGCAGGTGTGCTTCTGGGAGAACATGGCTTGAATCTGTTGGCGCGCGATGCCTCATTCGAGCTGTTCGGCCAGGTAGGCATCTACTATATCATGTTCCTGGCAGGTCTGGAGATGGATATGGGCAGCTTTCGCCGACATGGCACCACTGGCATCGGCTTTGGCGCACTCACCTTTGCCGTGCCCTTCGCCCTGGGGCTCGTTGCCGCCCGTTGGATCTTACGTTTCAGCTTGCCATCCTCCTTCTTATTGAGCTGTATCCTTGCCTCCCACACGTTGGTGACCTACCCCATCGTGGGTCGTTACGGTTTGGGCAAGCACCCCAGTGTTGTCTATTCGATTATCGGTACCGCCATCGCCTCCTTCAGCGCCCTGCTGACATTGGCTATCGTGGTTCAACACAAGCTTGGAGGCGGTGATGCATGGTACTGGACACGCTTTGCCATCGGCATCATCACCTATGCGATAGCCGTCTCCTACGCCTTCCCGAAGATCGGGCGCTGGTTCCTGCGCCGCAACGAGGATGCCGTCACCCAGTACATCTTTGTTCTGCTGATGATGTTTATCAGCGCCTTTCTGGCAGAGGCTGTTGGTTTGGAGGGACTGTTGGGAGCTTTCCTGGCAGGTCTGGTGATGAACCGCATCATTCCCCACGGCGGCCCGTTGATGTCACGTGTGGAATTCGTTGGTAACGCCCTCTTTGTGCCTTGGTTCCTCATCGGTGTCGGCATGCTCATTGATATCAAAGTCCTTTTCGCCAACTGGCATGCAGCCTTGATCTTTGCTACGATTATCATCGTGGCCACCCTCGGCAAGTGGTTGGCAGCGTGGCTGATGCAGAAGCTGCAGGGACTGCCACGCATGGATCGCCTGATGATGTTCGGTCTCACCAACTCCCACGCCGCTGGCGCGCTTGCCATTGTGATGATCGGCACGCTCCCCGGCGTTGAACTGATGGACACCGTCATACTCAACGGCACCGTCATCCTGATCCTTTTCTCCTGTATTATCAGTTCTTTGGCAACAGGTAAGGCCGCCCGCGACCTTGCGCTGCACACAACCGAGACCGAGCGCAACCGAGGCAGCTACCACGGTAAGTGCCTGACCGCCTACGCCTATCCCCAATCCGTTGACGCGCTGACACAGCTCTCCATCATGATTCGCAATCCGCGTATCCACGATAGTTTCATGGGCATCGCCGTCTCGATGGACGACGACCCCGATGATCTTCTGCGTGCTCAGGGGCAGCGCAATCTGGAGATGGCCAAAGACATTGCCGCCGCAGCTAACGTCACCATGTCCACCATGAGTCGCATCAGTTCCAATGTAGCCAGTGCCATCACACATGCCATGAAGGAGGTTGATGCGGGCGAGGTTATTCTGGGTTTGCATGAGACCGAAGAGGGCGAGCCGGCTGGCAAGTTGGGATTCGTCTCACAGAGTGTCCTCTCCACAACCCACCGCGAGGTACTCCTCGTGCGCATGACGATGCCTCCCGGAACTGTCCGTCGCATCGTCGTGGCCGTTCCGCCACGTGCCGAATACGAGGTAGGCTTCTACAAATGGCTCGAGCACCTGTGCCGTATAGCAGAGCACACGGGCCAGCCTATGCGCTTCCATACCTGTGGTGACACCGGCCATTACATCAAGGAGTACTTGTCCAAGAATCATCCTTCCGTCATCATGGAAGCCCACGTGGAGACGGGCTTTGGCAATCTCCTGAGCCGCCTGCCCTCCGAGGTCAACCCGGACCATCTCCTCGTGATCATTACCTCCCGCACAGGCTTCATCTCCCATACGCCCGCCCTCAACACCCTGCCGGCTTATATCGCCCGTCACTACGCACAGACCAACGTCATCCTGCTTTATCCCGACCAGTACGGCGATCCACAGGAGTCACTGTCTGTCTTTGCGCCCAATGGGCAAAGTGTCACGCAGCGCCAGATGCTTTTCGAGGACTGGCTCAACAAAATCAAATAGACTATGATAGAACTTCGGAATATCCATAAGAGCTTTGGTTCGCTTCACGTACTGAAAGGTATTGACCTCGATATTCATGCGGGCGAGATTGTCAGCATTGTAGGACCCAGTGGTGCCGGCAAGACGACCTTGCTGCAAATCATGGGCACACTGGATCGCGCCGATAGCGGTAGCGTTGTCATCAACGGGACTGATGTCAGTCGCCTCAGTCCGAAAGCGCTTGCCCGCTTCCGCAACCAGCAGATAGGCTTTGTCTTCCAGTTCCATCAGCTGCTCCCTGAGTTCACTGCCTTGGAGAATGTGATGATTCCCGCACTCATCGCAGGCCGCAGCCGCAAAGAGGCGCGCCAGCGTGCAGAGGAGTTGCTGGCGTTTATGGGACTTGCCGACCGTGCCGCCCATAAACCTGCCGAACTCTCGGGCGGTGAGAAACAGCGCGTAGCCGTGGCTCGTGCTTTGGTCAACAAGCCTGCAGTGGTGATGGCTGATGAGCCCAGCGGCAGCCTCGACTCCGCCAATAAAGCCGAGCTTCATGCCCTTTTCTTCCGCTTGCGTGACGAATTAGGACAGACCTTTGTCATTGTCACGCATGATGAACAGTTAGCAGCAACAACAGACCGAACCATCCAGATGCGCGATGGCAAGATAGAATAGACTATGAGTAATCAAATCGATCAACAAGGGGGTGGCACATCCCGCCTCCGTCTGGGCCAAATGAACAAGCTGAAGGTGGTGCGTCGTGCCGACTTCGGCCTCTACCTTGGCGGTGGCCCAGAGGATATACTCCTTCCCAATCGCTATGTACCCAATGGCATAGAGATTGGCGATGAAATCGAGGTGTTTGTTTATCTGGACAGCGAGGAACGCCTCGTGGCAACCACCGAGACGCCTTTGGCACAGGTAGGGGACTTCGCGTGGCTGCAGGTAGCTTGGGTCAACAACTACGGTGCTTTCCTAGATTGGGGCCTTATGAAGGATCTCTTCGTCCCGTTCCGCGAGCAGAAGATGAAGATGCAGAAGGGCAAGAGCTACCTCGTACACCTGCACATCGATGAGGAGACCTATCGTATTGTAGCCTCAGCCAAAGTAGAGCGCTATCTCAACACCAATTACCCACCCTACCATGGCGGCGATGAAGTGAGCCTCCTGATTTGGCAAAAGACAGATTTGGGCTTCAAGGCCATCATCGATAATCAATATGCTGGCCTGCTCTATGACGACGAGATCTTCCGTTCCCTCCATAGCGGCGACCGCGTTACAGGCTACGTCAAACAGGTGCGACCCGATGGTAAGATAGACCTCTCGCTGCAGAAGAAAGGTCAGAAAGCCGTTGTGGATTTCAGCGAGACATTGCTGCAGCACCTGCAGACCAACGGCGGCACTACGGTACTTGGCGACAAGAGTCCTGCCGAGGAGATTTACGCCGTCTTCGGTGTCAGCAAGAAGGTCTTCAAGAAGGCCGTTGGCGACCTCTACAAACGCCATCTCATCACGATTGAACCTGACGGTCTCCATCTGACCTCACAACAAGCTACGCCCCGCTCATGATCGTATGTATTGCCGAGAAGCCCTCTGTGGCACGTGATATTGCCAATGTTCTGGGTGCAACCCATGACCGCGGCGGTTTCCTTGAGGGGAACGGCTATCAGGTCACTTGGACCTTTGGCCACCTATGCGAGTTGAAGGAGCCAGCTGAATACTCCCCGATGTGGAAGGCATGGAGCCTCTCACAGTTGCCGATGATTCCACCTCGCTTTGGTATCAAGTTGAAGAACGACAAGGGCGTCGAGAAGCAGTTTGCTGTCATCGAGAAACTCATGCAGGCAGCCGACGGCATCATCAACTGCGGTGATGCCGGCCAGGAGGGTGAACTCATTCAGCGCTGGGTGATGCAGAAGGCTGGTGCCAAATGCCCTGTGCAGCGCCTGTGGATTTCCTCACTCACGGAGGAAGCCATCCGCGAAGGTTTCCAGACCCTCAAGGATCAGCGCGAGTACCAAAGTCTGTATGAGGCTGGCCTCTGCCGCGCCATCGGCGACTGGACACTCGGCATGAACGCCACCCGCCTCTATACGCTGAAATACGGCAACAAACGCCAGATTCTCAGTATCGGTCGTGTGCAGACTCCCACGCTGGCACTCATCGTCAACCGCCAACATGAGATAGACAACTTCAAGCCCGAGACCTATTGGGTCTTGACCACCAAGTACCGCGACACCGTCTTCACCGCCGTCATGGAGGAGGGTGACCGCGGCTTTAAGACACAGGAGGAGGGCGAACAGGCCTTGGCCGCTATCCGCGAGTTGCCCTTCACCATCACTGAGGTCCAGAAGAAGAACGGCAAGGAAGCCGCTCCGCGCCTCTTCGACCTCACGTCCCTGCAGGTGGAGTGCAACAAGAAATTCGGTTACTCCGCCGAGCAGACCTTGCAGCTCATCCAGAGCCTCTATGAGAAAAAGGTAGCCACCTACCCGCGTGTAGATACCACCTTCCTGCCTACTGACGTCTATCCCAAGTGCCCGCAGATCCTGGCGGCCATGACGCCCTATGCCGGCTTTATCCAGCCACTCCTGAGTACTGGAAAGCCACTTCCCAAGAGCTCCAAGGTCTTCGATAACTCCAAGGTGACTGACCACCACGCCATCATACCCACCCCTGTCCCCGTGGTCTCTGTACCGCTTACGGACATGGAGAAACGCGTCTATGATCTCATTGCACGTCGTTTCATTGGTGTTTTCTACCCAGAATGCAAGTTTGAACAAACGACCGTGACGGGCGAGGTGCGTAGTGAAGGACTTCACGTAGCCAGCTTCGACGATGTCATCCCCTTCCGCGCTTCCGGTAAGCGTATTGTCGATCCTGCCTGGCGCGTATTGTGGGAGAAGAAAAAAACTGCTGCTCAGGCGGCTGCGCCCGATAATACGGCCGAGGGTTCAGATGGTCAGGACGAAGAGCGCCCGCAGGACGAGGAACGCACCCTTCCGGCATTCAAGAAAGGCGAGAGCGGTCCTCATGAGCCGAACCTCGCAGAGAAACAGACTACCCCGCCGAAACCCTACACGGAAGCAACCCTGCTCCGCGCCATGGAGACGGCAGGTAAGTTTGTAGAGGACGATGAGTTGCGTGATGCCTTGAAGGAGAACGGCATCGGCCGCCCCTCCACGCGCGCTGCCATCATCGAGACACTTTTCAAGCGCGGCTATATCCGCCGTGTACGCAAGAGTCTGGCGCCCACGCCCACAGGCATCGAGCTCATCAGCCTCATCCACGAGGAATTGCTGAAAAGTGCCGAACTCACCGGTATTTGGGAGCGCAAGCTCCGTCAGATTGAGCGCCATGAATATGATGCCAAGACCTTCATCGAAGAACTCAAGCAGATGGTCTCAGACATCGTCCTCGCCGTCCTCAGCGACAGCTCTAATCGTCATGTTGCAGCTACCGCAGAACAATAAAAAGGGGTAGTTGTACGTTATTATTGGTGTAGAGAGCTGTCATCATGCTTATTCGCCTATTCCATACGCAGACCCGTCAGGCACATCATTCTCATGTGTCTCGGCTCTTCTCTGCCGCAATGGTAGGGACTTGGGGGTGGATTCTGTCTATCCTCTTCATCTCCTGTAGCGCCGAGAGTAGCCTGAAGAAAGGTGATCATTATTACACCCTTGGCGAATACTATGATGCGGCAGCGGAGTATCGCACCGCCTATGCCAAGACCTCGACGCTGCAGCGTGACAAGCGCGGAGAGCGCGCTTTGAAGCTGGCAGACTGTTACCGTCGCCTCAACCAGACCGCCAAGGCTATCGGCGCCTATCAGAATGGCATCCGCTACACGGAGAAAGCCATGACCGAGCGCCGCAAGGCGCGTGCCGCTGCCAAGAAGTTGCCCAAGGATTCCATTCAGTTCCTTGATGAGACACCCGAGGACAGCCTGGCGGAGGAGATGATTGTCGGAGCCACCTTCCATCTGGCGCGCCTCCAACAGCGAAACGGCGACTACAAGAACGCCATCCAGAACTACGAGGCCTACCTGGAGGCTGCACGCCACATGCCCTCACGCAGCGCTGCCGATGACACCCTTGCCATGAACGGCCTAGAGGGCTCTCGCCAGGCCATCCTCATGAAGCAGCGCCCCACGCTCCACACCGTCAAGAAGGAACAGTTCCTCAATGGCCGTCGTGCTGACTTCTCCCCCGCCCTCTTCGGCGATGATTGGGACCAGCTCTACTGGACCTCCACCAGCCCCAAGGCAACGGGTGATGACCTCAGCGGTATCACGGGCACTAAGTACGCCGATGTCTTCTGGAGCAAGAAGGATGATAAAGGCAAATGGGCTGCACCCGAGCCTGTCGAGGGTGAACTGAACTCCGAGCTGGAGGAAGGTGTTTGCTGCTTCTCGCCCGATGGCAAGACCATGTACCTGACCCGTTGCACCACCGACCCCGACTATCCCCGCTACGCCAAACTCTTCACCGCCACGCGCTCCGATGCCAGTTGGAGCAAGCCGCAGGAGGTGAAGATCTCCAAGGACACCCTCTCCTGCTTCGCACACCCCGCCGTCTCCCCGGACGGCCTGTGGCTTTACTTTGTCAGCGATATGCCGGGCGGTCACGGCGGCAAGGACCTGTGGCGCGCCAGCTTGGAGGGCAAGAACATCACGGGTATCGAGAACCTCGGAGCGCCCATCAATACGCCTGGTGATGAGATGTTCCCCACCTTCCGTCCCAATGGCGAGCTCTATTTCTCCAGCGACGGTCATCCCGGCATGGGCGGTCTGGATCTCTTTGTGGCCACAGAGGACACCGTCACCCACCGCTGGACGGTCAAGAACCTGGGCTATCCCATGAACTCCTATGGCGACGACTTCGGTATGACCTTCGAGGGCGTCTATAATCGCGGCTACTTCTCGTCCAACCGTGGCGATGCCCGCGGCTGGGACCATCTGTGGAGCTTCGAGTGCCCCGAGGTGGTGCAGACCGTCAAGGGATGGGTTTATGAGAAGGACGGCTACGAGCTACCCTCGGCCCTCGTCTATATGATTGGTAACGATGGCACCAACCAGAAGCTCAGTGTTCGCGGCGATGGCTCCTTCACGGTCGTTGTGCAGCCCAACGTGGACTATGTCTTCCTCGGCACCTGCAAGGGCTACCTCAATCAGATGGAAGAACTCAGCATAGATACCTCCAGTGTCAGCCGCGAGTATGTCCTGCAGTTCCCGCTCTCCAACCTCACAGCTCCCGTCCTGGTGCGCAATGTCTTCTACGCCTTCAACAGTGCCGAGCTCACCGAGGATAGTGCCGAGAGTCTTGACAGCCTCGTGAATCTCCTCAACGAGAATCCCACCATCACCATTGAGCTCAGTGCCCATTGTGACTATCGCGGGAATGATGAGTATAACGAACGCCTCAGCCAGCGTCGTGCCGAGAGCGTTGTCAATTACCTCATTGAGCACGGCATTGCCTCCGACCGCGTCACCCCCAAGGGCTATGGTGAGAGTCGTCCTAAGATTGTCAAGCGCCGCATTGCCGAGCAGTACCCCTTCCTCCACGAAGGTGACGCCCTCACCGAATCCTTCATCCTTGCCCTTCCGGAGGAAGAGCAGCGCGAGGCCTGCAACGCCCTCAATCGCCGCACCGAGTTCCGCGTCCTCCGCACCACCTATGGCCTCTTCGACAAGCCCGCAGCCACCAAGCCGCAGGAAGAGCCCTAATAGCGCTGAATCGATTCAAATGATCCAATGAATTAATTCACTCGATCGTCTGAATCGATTCAGCGCTATTTTGGTATATACTTATTCCACCCGGTTGAATGGCCCTTCTTTTTCACGTCGCATCAAAGACATGATGTTGTCGTTGCCAGCAGTATATTTGATTTCAGCCTCGTCGCGCCACAACTGTGATTTTTCCATCGGAGTCCTTTCTGAGTCGCCGGCCATATATGTACTCCCCGCTGTCCATAGGATGGATAGGCCCAATTCATCCACGTGTGAAAGGACAACCGTAAAAGTTCCGGATTTCGTGGTTTCTTGACTCAGTATCCCTGAGTCCTTGTCATATTTTCGCTCGTACCAAGTACAACGTCCATCGCTTTTGAATTCGTAGCCAACTTCTTGAACTAACACGTTATCCTCCATCGTGCGCTGCTCCCATTTGCCGACGAGTTGATTAAAGGCGGCTATATCGCTTTCTCGTTTTCTTTCGGATACCAACTCAATCATCTGTGCATAAACGTTTTTCCCGTCAGAGATTCGATAGAGAGGGATCTCCGCTCGCCCATTCGGATATTGCAACTTGGCCGTTCCATCCTTGTAGATATAGATATCACCCAGACTTTTCTGCCAAGGCTCTTCATCAGAGGGCAAAAGCGTTAACTTAAGCTGATGATCTTGAAGCGTGTAATGCATAGGATACTCAGCACAATCAGTCAACCAACTCTTGACATAATCAGCCAGTCCTACGCCTGATGTACCCGTGCCGCCTGGACGGAATTCAAAGACCTCAATTTCTATTTCCTGTTCTGTGTTTACCTTATAATAATACCATGAGCCAATAATCGCAGACGCGAGGTCACTCACTTCTGGATTATCATCGTCCTGCTGTTGGCTTTGGCCCTGCGGCTCATTGCTCACGATTTCTTCGTCATCACCACAGCTGGTAAAGGTCAACATTACACTAACGCCGCATAACAAAACGCATGCTAATAGCGCGCTGAATGAACAAAATATAAGCTTTTTCATAATTATAAGGTATTTAATGATGTTTTTCGATTACAAAGATAGAGCTTAATAAGATACACTCCAAACTTTTTACAATATTTTCCTAAAAGGACTATGATTCTTATCCTCGGTAAGTCGCACCTTTCTACAATGCCAGCATAACATAATCTTTAGCGCTCGGATCCCTATGTAAATTCTTTGCATAGTTATCATCTAAGAGCTGCATTCGTTCCTGTTCTGAATACATTCCCCACGAAGGAATCCATTTTATAAGTGTGCGAATAGCTTTTGAGTCAGATTGCTGTCGGGTAAAAGAGGGAAGTAGCGAGTCAATCGAACAACTCTCTTTTTCATTGGGAATCGAATAATAACTCCAAAGAGGAATATATCGCATCAATACCTTGAAACCATTTTTCCCATCTTTCTTTATTAAATAGGAAATAGGTTTAACCTTGTTGGAGTCCACAGCTGTATAGAAAGTGACTTTTATACGCTCCCCGAAAGAGAAATGGGGACGAAATGGAAAACCTACGCGTGATACGGATATATGATTGTCATATCTCGCATATTTCCATCCTTCACTCTTCTGGGTTATCGTTCTTATTAGAGAGTCCGCTTTCTGCGCTGTCGAAGATGGAAATGATCTAATCTCTTCAAAATACCACTCTGCTTCGTTAATAACAGCATAACCACTTGATGTAAGGTACATGTCATTAATTAACAATCCCTCTTTCTTTATTATTGATGAGAGCGCTCTCATTTTCTGAGGAATAGATTGCCTTATGAGCTTACAAATCTCATTATTATCTTCCGTCGTTAACTCAACGGAAGGTGTATCAATAAGACGATTTCTTGTCACTTCCCAATAATTAGTCCCGACATAGGCTATTGATTGAGAATCAACGGAATTCTTCCCCCGAACAAGGACTTGAGCCATGAAGTGCTGATTGCAAAAGCAATTAATAAGCACAAAGAATAATAATTTTTTTTGTTTACTAATAATATATCCCATCGCTTGGTTCATTTTTTATAAGCCTGGAGAAACGAACCGCTTCCCATTCGAGACTTTATTTAGTAACCTAATTGAATATTCATATGTCGGATTTCACACAATAAACAGGATAAAACTCGATGCCATCATCCAAGTGTTTCCGTTTAATAGCACGTCGGAGTTCATCAGAAACGATAACATCATTAATATATGGTCTGGAATTAAAAATTTTCAGACCATGAACTTTCTCATAATCAACACATAACTTAATAATTGAATCCGTATTTGGAACATATGTTGTGCGCAGGGTATCAATAACATCAAATATTTTTTTGAAATGCATAATGTAATAGGTCTGATTACCATATTCCTTGCTGATGGCTTGAATGGGCAGGAACTCCAAATCTGGATTCTCTCCAACGACTTCTAATATTACCTCTTTAAAAGCTTCGCTTACAACATTTGCAAATCCTACACACATATTGAAATTCCGATATGGTCCATCTTTCAACTCGACAATGAGCGCTTGCCAGTTCCTTACTTCCTCTCCATCATTGGCAATGGGACGGGGCCATGAAGAAGGAGCGTATAAGACTCCGCCTATAGCATTGCCTCGAACAACAATCTTGTAATACTTGAGAATCTTGGTCATTTCTTTTCAGGGTTTAAAATGTTGTTGCCAATAGTTCTTGTAAAGCATCTCTGGATTATTTTTATAAGTCTGGAGAAACATTTCAGCCGTCATCTTGCACCTTTTACTGAATCGTTACATATTAGTGATTAATGCAATCATCGAGTAGGCGCATTCGCTCTCCATTTGTCATTCTATGCCAATGTGGGATATAATTATTTAACAGACTGTCTGTTTCCTCGTTTGAAGCATATTCTCTTGCCGTATCAATTTGTCCAGACTGCTTGCGAATTAAGAATAAGCCGTCTTCATCCGTTCCTATATAAGCATCTCCAGCCCACAAATCAATATTTTTACGCCAAACTTTTATCTTATTTTTTCGAAGCCGAACCAGATACTGAATGGGGAATACAATAGAAGAGTCTTGTAAAGCATAAAACTTTATTTCTAAATGTGGTGCATGATCAAACATAGCAGGACCACATCTTGTGAAATCCAATCTTCTTGATGACATATTTAATGGTAAACTATCATACGTTTTATGAGTAGGAGCATCATTCATAAGATACTTGTATTGATTGATGAACTGTCGTATTTTTGTTCTGACAGTTTTGGGATTCTTATAATAATGTATATTAATCATACTTTCTTCAACTATTCCACTCCATTTCTCACTGATAAAGCACCCTCTTTTTTTACCCGATTTCTCATGAACTTCTATAAAAACCGCACAAGCATTCTCATCTACAGAATATGTTTCTGAATATAGGTCATCTTGGAATATTTGATATAGACGTTCGAGTTCTTGTGTGGTCATAATGTGTCGATTCTTCTCTGCAAGCCTTCCATAAAAAAAGCTTTTATAATGTTTGTCCACATACACAACAACAGAATCTTCATGACATATTTCAGAAAGGAAGTTTATAGGTTGAGCTGAAGCCGAAAAGAAAAGGAATGCCCACACTATAAATAATATAATTCTATTCTTTTTCATTATTTGGATTAGTTTATACGTTTGACGCCGCAAAGGTAGTCTTATATCAAGAAAGATGCAAATTTTTACCTGTGTAAAAAATAAACACCCAAGTCTAAACTGCATGAATTGAGCGTCTTAAGTTCCGCTGGAGTGTAGAGCTGCTATCTTCTCCGAATAGATTGTGATTCACCTGCCGTTTGATATTATTCACTCTCTGGGCCGTTTGTCCAATCAAAAACGCCATATCGTTATTCCCTAATCCAAGGTCGGTGAAGATGCAGACATACCATTCATAATCTGTCAGTGAATGGGTCTTATCCACAAAGTCGATGAAATGGGGAAAAGCATCGGTGAAAAGGCGGAATAGATGCTCTAGCTGTTTGGGCGAAGGGGTGGCAGTACGACCAATAGCTGCGTCTGTTATCTGTCGGACCAAATCATGAGAATAGTAATACCCTTCTCTGTTCTTCTCCTGCAAGGACTTTGCCAGGATATTAAGCTGTTCTTTTTGTCCTGACAGCTCCTGTAACTCCTGCTGAATCTGTTCGGATTGGACTTGATGCAACCGGTATTTGTCTTCCAACTCCCTATATGCATTACTGACAGCGATATAGTTCTGTTGGATGATGTTCAAAGCATGCTCACGTTTACGCTCTTTCCGGAGCATCTTGGAATATGAGTAATAGCCAATAGACACAAGCAATAAGATGATAGCGATACATCCGTTGATGACTGTTAAGCGCCGTTGCGCTTTGGATTGCGCTTCCTGTGCCGTCCGTAAGTGACGGTTATAATTATAGAGAGAAGCGGTCTTATGGACTTCTGCAGTACGCAAACTGTCATGCGAGGCATCGTTGGCATCGGCATATAATGGGGCATACTTTACAATAGAATCGGTATTCCGCAATTTCCCATAGAGAGACAACAGACCTTTATAGCCTGCTTCCAGTTCGCCAGCAGAAAGGGCACGGCGATAGTAGTATTCGGCAGAATCCAGTTGGTTGGTACCATCGAAATAGAGGCCAATTGTATAATAGTATAGCTCATACCCAGATTTTAGATTACCTTCACCGTCAAAAATATTTGATAAGGTTCGCACTATTTCTATTTCTCTTCTTGCTCTTTCATGTTCTTGATTGACAATATGGTAGTACGAAGGAGCTATCAAAGTAGCTGCGGCATGAACAGTGTCACCAATCTCAAGGAAACGTATTCGTGCCATGCTATCAATTTTTAGAACACTATCTGGCTTACCTAATAAATCATAACATCGTTCTAGGCTTCGATACCCATCAATTGCCTGGATCGTATCTCCTATACGCCATGAATAAAAAATGAATAATGAATCGGCTTTCATCTCATCCTCTGGCAGGTTTTGAGCATCAAAGACTTCAGACATTTGTCCAAAGACATTACGAAGGAGGCGGAAGTC
>JAILQO010000058.1 GCA_024698925.1 Bacteroidaceae bacterium
TTCTGGTGGAAAGCCATCCAGAAGAAGATGACCACAGCAAAAACAAGACAGAGGCAAATGATGCGTTCCTTGGTCTCCGCAGGCGTAAGGTTATCTACAACCTGCGCCTTCTCATCCTTCTTGCCTTCACCCTCCAGCACATGGCTGAACCAGCTCTTGAAGGCATAATAAATAGCGATGCTAACAATCAGCGATGCACAAGCTACACCAAAAGCAAAGTGGTAGCTGTCTTCCTCGCTGATACCCAAATCCTTCTGCGCCCAATTCATAATGGCAATAGCCGCCGTTGGTGCAAACATGGCGCCGATATTGATAGCCATATAGAAGAGCGAGAAACCGGCATCGCGACGATCGGCAAAACGTGCTTCGTCATAAAGACGACCGACCATCACCTGCAGATTTCCCTTGAACAAGCCTGTACCCAAACTGACGAGCAAAAGGGCGGCCCCCATCACAACGACTGCCAAACTGTCTCCACCAAGAGGAATGGCTAACAGCAAATAGCCCAAGAACATAATGATGATACCGGTTGTGACCATTCGGCCAAAGCCCCAACGGTCTGCAGCAATACCACCAATAACAGGAAGGAAATAGACAAACATCAGGAACGTAGCGTAGATACTACTGGCCGTCCCCGTTGGGAAGCCAAAGTTTGCCTGAAGAAAGAGAAGAAAGACTGCGAGCATCGTGTAGTAGCCGAAACGCTCGCCTGTGTTAGCCAAAGCTAAAGCCCAAAGGCCTTTTGGTTGGTTTTCAAACATAAAGATTTAGTTTTTATAAATAATTTGCGTGCAAAGATAAGGAATTTGTTTATAGTTTAGTGTTGATTATTGATAGTTTTTGCTATTTGTTGCTCATTTTTTACGTATTTTGGTCTATTTTTCCATTTTTCTATTTCGCGAATTTCCTTTTTCCCTCATTTCTCCGTACCTTTGCAGCCGTTTTTTGGCAAATACGTATGAAACCAACATTATTAAACAGTCTGAAAAATTATAACCGCGAGACTTTTATCAAGGATTTGCTCGCCGGTATCATTGTGGGTATCGTCGCCCTTCCTTTGGCCATCGCCTTCGGTATCGCTTCGGGCGTCACCCCTGAACAAGGTATTATCACCGCCATCGTAGCTGGTCTGATTATCTCAGTATTTGGCGGCTCACGAGTTCAAATTGGAGGCCCTACAGGCGCCTTCATTGTCATCATCGCAGGCATTATCCAGCAGTATGGAATGCAAGGCCTCATGATTGCAACCATCCTGGCAGGCGCATTTCTAATCCTATTAGGTGTCTTCCGCTTGGGAACAATCATCAAATACATCCCCTATCCCATTGTGGTAGGCTTTACGAGCGGTATTGCATTAACGATTTTTACCACTCAGGTGAAAGATTTGCTGGGCCTAAGCATAGCAGGAGCCATCCCTGCCGACTTCCTGTCGAAATGGGTTTGCTACGCTAAGAACATCATGTCCATTGATTATTGGAGCACCATCGTAGGCATCGGTTCTGTGGTCATTATTGCCTGTTGGCCATATATCAACAAAGTGAAATACGTCAACGGGCATCTCTCGGCACTGAACAAGTTGCCAGGATCGTTGGTGGCGATTCTGGTGATGACCTTCGCTGTCCTTATTCTCAAAAGTTACGGTTTGGCTGAGAGTGTTGACACGATTGGCGACCGCTTCCGCATCAATGCAGAACTGCCCTCTCCTGAAGTGCCCGCGCTATCATGGGAGGTCATTCGCGGTCTCTTTGCGCCCGCCATCACCATCGCTGTCCTTGGGGCTATTGAATCATTACTCTCTGCCACCGTGGCCGATGGTGTTATTGGCGATCGTCATGATTCCAATCAGGAGTTGATTGCACAAGGTATTGCCAACATCGCCAGTCCCATCTTCGGCGGTATTCCTGCTACAGGTGCCATCGCACGTACGATGACAAATATCAACAATGGTGGCCGTACACCTATTGCCGGCATCATTCATGCCGTTGTCCTGTTGCTTATCTTCCTGATTCTCATGCCCTATGCCCAATATATTCCGATGGCTTGTCTGGCAGGTGTTTTGGTAATTGTAAGTTACAACATGAGTGGTTGGCGCACCTTCCGCCAATTGCTAAAGAATCCCAAGTCGGACATCTCCGTATTGCTGATTACGTTCTTGCTCACCGTCATCTTTGACCTCACCGTAGCCATCGAGGTTGGACTGATGTTGGCCTGTCTGCTGTGCATGCGCCGTATGGCCGAGACCACACAGGTCAGCGTACTTACGGATGAGATTGACCCAGCAGAAGAAGTGGACTTTGAAGCCACGAATCTTGAACATTTTAAGATTCCAGATGGTTGTGAGGTCTATGAGATTAACGGTCCTTTCTTCTTTGGTATCGCCAACCGCTTTGAAGAAATCATGGCCAGAATGCCGCATCGTCCACATGTGCGTATTATCCGCATGCGAAAAGTGCCTTTCGTTGATTCAACGGGTATGCACAACCTTGAGAACCTCATACAGATGTCACGACAAGAAGGTATTCATGTTATTCTCTCGGGTGTTAATCCGAAAGTTCGCGAGGTGTTGATGCGCAACGGCTTTGGAAGCATTGTCGGCGAAGAGAACATACAGCCACACATCAACCAAGCCCTTGAACGGGCCAGAGAAGTACTGGGAACAACAGATAAACAATAACTAATAATTCATAACTAACTTTTTATTTACTTATCGCATGAAGAAATTCTACGCTCTTTTAAGTGCAGTCCTGTTGGCTGCTACGGCAATGGCCACAGACATCACTTTCACATTCAACAGCGCTGATGGCCTGCAGGCCTTGGGCATTACGGCTCCCGAACAGAGCAAAGGTACAGATTTGGGCGGCGAGACCGTGACGAACGGTATCATCACCATGACTGCCATAAACGGCGCGACAGCTACTCGTGTATGGAACAGCCAAGGCGCTTATTCCCTCCGTGTTTATCAGAACGGAAGCATCACCTTTACAACCCAAAAAGGAGCGATTACCGCTATCCAAGTGACAGCTGCTGTAGCTGACTTTTTCCAGTTCACGGCATCGACAGGCAAACTCGAGCTCGATGAAACGACCTATAGCTGGACTGGCAGCTCCGCCGCCGTAACGCTCACTCATACGGACAAGAAGAATGCTCAGGTAGCGACCATCACTATTACGGTTGATGAGAATGCCACGCCGACCGACGAGCCCGGAGGAACCATCATAGATCCCACGATTGAGCAAGTTGACTCTCTCATCGCTCTCTACGACCTTGAGGACGGCACAGAGTTCCAGTTCACTACTGAAGCCTATGTCACCTATCAGAACGGACAATATCTCTATCTCTTGCAGATGGACGATGAAGGCTATTGCTATTCAGCCCTCATCTACGGTGATGCCGGGCAGGAGTATGATGAAGGCGCTGTCATCCCTGCAGGATGGAAGGGCACCAAAACAACCTATAAAGGCCTCATAGAGATTACCAACGTCAGCGGACTTCAAAACGCTGCATCGTATATGGAAGAAGAAGATTATTGCGCCTTCGACTTTTATCTCTCCGAACTTGTAGATCCGGAATGCGGCTATGAGAACTACCGCGCCCTCGTTTACGACATCACTCTCAGCGCCATAGATGAGAAAGGCAACTTCACCCTCACGGCCTTAGAGAAGGTTGAAGATGGAGATGGCAACTACTCAATGAAAGAGGTTACCATTCCGGGCTTCAATAAATGGAATATTGATTATCCCACAGACCTCAACAAGACTTACAATGTAGAGGCAATGGTCACCATTTTCAATAACGCCATTCAACTATACCCCATTGCTTTCTACGAGGTACAGGGCACACCGCTTTGGAACATCTGGTACATGTACCAAGAGGGCGACACATTCCAAATCAGCGACACCCTCTATGTTGTCAAGGCCACTCAGGCAGCAGACGGCAATCGCGTCTATGTCACAGACAATGCGACAGAAATCTACTACGACATCTATGAGCCTTGGATTGAAGGTGAATGGACGGATTGGGCACCCGATTTCATTGCCCTTGACTGCGGCGATGATACCGAAATGTTCAATGCTCTCTCCCAGATGAAAGTGCTGGCTCCCGGCTCTGTAAGAGGTGTCATCAAGGACTTTGAAACCGACCTCCGCCTGGAGCTCACCTCCGTGCCTGAAGAGGTGAAGGATGCCGTTGTCCCTGAAATTAACTACGACATCTTTGACATTGCTACGGACGAGATGGCACCCTATGCCAACAACATCACCTACATCAAAGGTTACTACACCATTCAAGATGGTAAAGCTTATCTCATTGCTCCCGAGTATACCGATGATGCCACTGACGGCCAACGCCTCACGATCGACTTCCGCTATGCTCCCAATATGCAGAGCCAACTGGAGGAAGGCAAGAGCTACATGATGTTAGCTGTGTGGAAGATGTATGAAGCCTTCGAGCCTGAAGATGACATTGATGACGAAGGCCTCATGGTCAAGCGCCGCATCAAGTACTCTGACCCCAATTTCTATGAGAATGTATTTGTCTGCCCCATCGGTGATGTTGCTGTTGGCCTCCATGATGCGCGCACAGCAATATCTAATGCTCCTGTGGCCATCTACAACATGGCCGGCCAGCGCATCAACCGTCTCCAGAAGGGTATCAACATTATCCATTCCAATGGTCGTGCTGTGAAGGTCCTCAAGAAATAAACAGTAGCTATCTGTTTATAAAGCAAAAAGGCTGTGCCGGTTTTCGGCACAGCCCTTTTAATTCCAGTCTATCACTACCAATTAATGACATTGAGATACTTATCAAGCATTATGCCATCTTGCGGGGTAAGGTTGACCTGTGTTTTCTGTTTCGCTCGGAAACGAATCAACATCAACGTACCATCGCCTTCGAGATAGGGATGTTCGCCACAGTTCACGAAGGTGGGATAGAGGGCCTTTTGACCATTTGTATGGAGACGATCATAAGTGAGATTGCGCATTTCCTTCATACCGGAGGCTTCAATGCCTACATACTCCCATTGGGTAGCGTCATACGGCAAAGCAAAACTAAGGGCATTGACGCTGACGAGACCCTGTCCACTGACAGTGAGGGTTACGACATCGCCAACATTGACTTGCTTTTTATCAGACGTAACCAACAATGAGCCAGCCACAGGCGCCACCCGACGGCTACTGACACCACTCTCTAATTCTATGCCGACGGTACTGATATCATAGGCATCAATAAGACCATTCTGGTTGAGATCACCACGAGAGATATAGCCCTCAAAGTCTCCATCGCCTTGACGCAAGCCTGTATAGTTCAAATAGCTGGTGAAGTCGTTCTCGTCAATGCGATTATCATGATTGATGTCACCAGGAACCATCATCTCAGCCTCAGGATTTCGGAAGACATATATCTGCTGCCCGCTACCGAAACCTCCACGAGATTTTTCAACATGGATACGTAAATAACGAATAGCGATGCCCTCGTTCTTGCCACCCACGAAAGGAGTCCAGGACTGTTTGTCAAGACTATACGATACAGAGTACTGAGCAAAGGTGCCATTGCCACCATCTGGGCGTGGCACATAACGGAGGCTGTCAATCTGTGTGATGACATGCAGGTCGAGAATCATATCGAAAGGTGTTGACTGCGGCTTGTCCCAAGCTGTATGCCATGTAGTACTTTCGTCGAAATCAAAGAGGTGCTTGATGCCTTGGCCAGGCTGATCGGGAATCGAGGCCTCTGCGGTAATACCACGAATTGCGAAGCGCAACGGATCGGGACTAGTGCGGAACTTCTCACTTGTCCATTCACTTTTACCTTCGCGATTTACGGCACGTACACACACGTCATAGTTCGTTTCAGGTTGCAGTCCTTCGAGGGTAAAAGACGGAGACGTAATGGTGCTGTAGATTCTACCGAGATGCTCGATTTCATAATAATCAGCATTCTCCACACTCGTCCATTTCAGCGGCAAAGTATAAGCCGATGGCGAGACATGACCCTCCTCAAAATCATCGGTAAGGAACGTGGGAGCCACGAGTGTACCTACTTGCTGGAGTTGGCGGTCAGAAGTATCGAAGGTATAGCCATCAATCACCAGTTGGAGCGTTGCAGAGGAAATACCCAAGGGAGAAGCCGTCGTAACACGAAGCATCTGAACCGAAGAATTCTCTGGAGAGAATGGCTCTAAAACAGATGTGAAAGCGATTTTCTTGCCATTGGCCTTGAGTGTCATCTTTTTGGCCGCAGAACTGATGGGAATACGGAACTCCGTAGTCTGTAGTTTCTCCATACCGACAAAAGCACCGCATGTAGGTTCAATGGTAATAGTCAGGCGTCCCTTGTCACTAAGATTGCTGACGATGCGAGTTGTTGCACATTCACCACGCAGATAAGCCTGGGTGCGGCCATCATCGTCATATGAAGTAAATTCAGAGTGCCCTAAAGGATATATTAAAAAGGTACGCGCGTGCGCATTAACTTGGTTGGGATTGTTATGGGGCGCTGTCATGGGGATGATGGAACCACGACGGACAAAGACGGGAAGCTTCCACAACGGCGCTGCAAAATGGTTGATTATGCGACCGCCTTCATAGCAAACCCCAGTGAACCAATCAACCCACTGTCCCTCAGGTAGGTTGATATTATTACGGATATCATTACCTTCTGCATCAGCGGCCGTATTCTGGTAAATTGGTGCCACCAAAATGCTGGGGCCATAAAGGAACTCGTAGGGCTCCTTCTCAATGGCACGAATCATTGGAAGACCATCAATAGCCTCATGAGCTATAGTATATGTATAGGGCATTAACTCGGACTTAAGTTTAAGGTAACGACGGTTAATGGTGGTGGCTGGTTCACCTAACGCCTGCGGATATTTAGCATTACTCCCCCATCCATCCATGTTCAGCTGCATCGGGGTGAACGTTTTCCATTGGAAATCACGGACATTCACCAGGACATTCTTTCCGCCGAAGATACCGTCCATATCGGAGCAAATGTTGGGCTGTCCACTGAGACCAGAGCCGATATATGTTGGAATATGGAAACGAATGTACTCCCATTCGCCTCCTGTCTGATCACCTGTCCAGATGCCTGCATAACGCTGTGTTCCGGCCCAACCGTCAAGGGATATGATAAAAGGACGGGCATCGTTACCATAGTACGGCATAATCTCGCCAACGTCCGCTACGCCATTAAGCCCGAAACTGTAACCCGCTCCAACCCAAGCCACATCGGTTTTGAGGACACGCACACCAGCGTCACGAACTTCACGCACGATGTCACGCTGCAAGAGTGGTTCGATGCCCTCCTTGGGATGCAAATCACTCTGTGTCCAAAGTCCTATCTCCACTCCTTTGGAACGAGCATACTCGCCAAACTGCCGCAGGTTTTCGACATTGCCCTCAAGACTTTCGGTCTGGCCGTAGCCTGCGCCGTAGCCATCGTTAGGAAGCACCCACCCGAGCGGCATATCGGCTTTCTCATATCGATCGATTACAGCCCGAGCTGAAAATTGATAATTTCCCTGTAACTCTCCGTTGAGACTCTCGCGGATGCCACCATCCACCGGTTTTTGAGACTCCTTGTAATACAATCCGTCTTCAAACAGGACGGAGCCTGATGGGCCGACTAAAGAATTACCTGCGACTGCGCCATCGACCACAGTCCAGTAATCTCTGTTATACGCATTGAGGTGACCTTCATAAAAGCCAAACTTTGGCAATAAAATGGGATGACCTGTGAGTTGGTAAAAATCGTTGAGAAGGGGTACACAGCCATCGTCAACCATCAGAAAAAGATCAAGGTAGCCTTCCTCATGCATCAGTTTAACCTTGCCAGTCTCGGAAGCGCAGAAATCATATTTACCGGGACGGAAAGTATGCCACATGATACCATAACCCGCAGTACTCCAATAGAAAGGAGTCGGCGAGGCAACGCCACCATCAGTCCAGTTATTCGTATTCTCTATGGCAATGACTGTACCTCTATGTGCAAAACGGCCATTCTGTACGCCACCGCCATAGAATTCTTCGTTATTGACAGCACTAAGCGTCAGTGTAGCATAACCTTTTTCATTAAAGGCGATATTGCCTGAGGTTACTAACTTTCCCGACTCACGATTAGCGACTGAAAGATGACCAGTAGCCTGATTGATAAGAAGTGAAAGATGAGAGGTCTCTACGCGGTAAACCGAAGACCCATCCCCAGGGGCAGCTACAGAGAGAGCACCTACATAACGGCGCGGCTGTTCAACAAGAATTTGCGCAGGCGGTTGCGCCACAGGATTGCGAACAATGCCTCCCTTTGGATCAAGGAAAAGGCGAACAATATTCGGACCATAGAAGTCAAGCGTGAGTAACTGTCCATCCTTCTGCACTTCCACTGTCGTGGGATTCAACTTTTTCACAATGACCTCAGCGTGGAGGGTGAAAATGCTTGTTAGAAGGTAAAGGCAAGCAAAAAAAAGGCGATTTTTTTTCATTTGTGCATCTATTTTTCGGTTTTCTGTGCGCAAATATAGGAAAAACTTTAAACTTTAAACTTTTTACTTTAAACTTTTTAGTACCTTTGCCACAAAATTTCTCACTAGAATGAATAAAAAGACACTTTATGCCCTTCTTGCCGCCGTTGTTTGCATCATCGGCATCATGATTTTCCTTATTATCTCACTCAACCATTCCAACGAACAAAACGAGCAGATGTTGGAGCTTGTGGAAATGGATAAACGCGAGATGGAAAATGAATACGAGAACTTCGCCCGCCAGTACAACGAGATGAAGACACAAGTCAACAACGACTCGCTAATGGCACAGTTAGAACGCGAGCAACAACGCACGCAAGAGCTTTTGGAAGAACTGCAACGGACGAAAAGCAACGATGCAGCCGAGATTACACGTCTGAAGAAGGAGTTGGCAACAATGCGCCAGGTATTGAAAAGTTTCGTTGCAGAAATCGACTCTTTGAACCGATTAAACACACAGTTGTCCAATGAAAACCAAAATCTTCGACAGCAACAGGTAGCACAACAACAACAAATCACGACACTCAATGAGGAGAAAGAGACGCTGACGGACAAAGTAGCTATTGCCAGCCAATTAGACGCTTTTGGCGTTCGCGTCAATGCCCTAAATAAGAAAGGAAAGACTGCAAAAAAAGTTGCTGACGTCAAGAAATTCCAGATCTCCTTCAGTATTGCCCGCAACGTTACAGCTACAACTGGCAATCGCAGCATTTTTGTTCGTATACTCAAACCAACCAACGAGGTTCTTGGCGGTGGTGGTTCCTTTAGCTTCGAGAACCGAAACCTCGAATACTCTATCCGCAAGGATATCGAGTACAACGGTGAAGAAACACCTGTTACCGTTTATTGGGATGTCAACGAGATGCTCATTGCCGGACAATACAAAGTCCAAATTTTCGCTGACGGCAAGAACATCGGAGGAGGAAGCATCGATTTCGAAAAATAGCCCTTCATGGTAAATGCTCAACACTAAAAACTCAACTCTCATATGGAAGCAGTATTCTCTTACATTATCTCGTTAGGTGCATCTGTCATGATGCCTATCCTTTTCACAATCATCGGATTGTGCATTGGTCTAAAATTTGGGAAGTCGCTACAGAGTGGACTCTACGTGGGCGTCGGCTTCGTCGGTCTTGGTATTGTCACAGCTTTGCTGACAACCAACTTCAATGGCCCGCTGAAGAACATCTCGGATATATACGACTTGCAACTCGGCATCTTCGATATGGGTTGGCCTGCCGCTGCAGCCGTAGCATACAATACAGCCGTTGGGGCGCTCATAATCCCTATATGTTTAGGAGTGAACTTCCTGATGGTGCTCACAAAGACTACACGTACCGTAAATATTGATCTATGGAACTATTGGCACTTCGCTTTCATCGGCGCTGTTGTCTATTTCGTGCAAGGCGAAAGCCTGGGATGGGGATATTTTGCGGCTATCATCTGCTACATGTTTACGTTGGTAATGGCCGACCTCACTGCTGACAAGTTCCAAAAGCACTATGATCTTGATGGCATTTCAGTGCCTCAGCCTTTCTGCCAGAGTTTTGTACCCTTTGCGCTCGCCATAAATTGGTTACTTGATAAAATCCCCGGTTTCTCCAAACTGGACATTGATGCAGAAGGACTGAAGAAAAAGTTCGGTGTTTTGGGCGAGCCACTAATACTTGGTGTCATTGTGGGCGGCCTTATTGGTGCACTTAGCGTGAAAGAATGGAACAGTGATGCTGCAAAGACAATTCTTTCCCTTGGCGTGATCATGGGGGCTGTTATGGAACTGATTCCCCGTATCACAAAACTGTTCATCGACGGTCTGATGCCCATCAGTCAGAAGACAAAGGAAGTTGTTGAGAAGAAGTTCAACGGTAAAAAGGTACATATTGGTATGAGTCCGGCCCTCGTCATCGGACATCCTACGACATTGGTCGTTTCACTGCTACTGATTCCCACCGTGCTATTCCTTGCTGTGATCCTTCCTGGCAACCAATTCCTACCGCTTGCCTCGCTAGCGGGGATGTTCTACCTATTCCCCTTGGTGCTACCCATCACGAAGAACAATGTGGTAAAGACATTTATTATCGGCCTTGTAGCCCTGATTGTCGGCTTATATTTCGTCACAGATATGAGCGCGGACTTCACCGCCGCTGCCAATTCCGTCTACGCTGCGACCCAAGATGCTGCCGCCAAGGTTCCCGATGGATTCCTTGCAGGTGCACTTGACTTCTGCTCTTCGCTCATCGGCTGGATTATTTTCCGCGCATGCAAAAGCCTCGATTACATCGGCATGGGATTACTTGCCGGTATTACTGTCGTGATGATGTTCATCAATCGAAGACGCATTATCGCCGACGAGAAAGCGAACGCACAATAAGTATATTTATCCACATAATGATATATTTATGAAAAAGATTTTATTTCTTTCCGTAGCATGGCTCAGCTTCAGTAGCATTTCCTTTGGCCAGCAACATGTGTATCACCAAACAGCTTGTCATCCCGCTGACGTAAAGCACTACGATACGCAAACTCTTCGCGATCGTTTTGTAATGGAGAAAGTGATGGCTGCAGACGAGATTAACCTAACCTACTCGCAGTATGACCGCTTCATTTTTGGCGGCGCTATGCCGGTTACCAAAGATCTGAAGCTTGAAACCTTTGACGCACTTAAAGAGCCCTATTTCCTACACAGTCGTGAACTTGGCATTATCAATACGGGAGGCGATGGTATCGTTATCGTAGATGGTCAGGAGTATCCCCTCGGCTATAGCGAAGCGCTCTATGTTGGTCGCGGTTATCTTGGCAAAGACAAGAAAGGTAACGCCATTGACACGAACAAGGAAGTCGTTTTTCGCAGCAAGGATGCCAGCAAGCCCGCCAAGTTCTATCTAAACAGCGCTACAGCCCATCAACACTACAAGACTCAGTGGGTTACTCTTGATGGCCGTAAAAACGGAAAAGTGCAGAGCCTTAAGGCTACCATTGTAGGTACCAAGGAAAAGCCACTGGGCACGCTTGAAGAATCCAACCAGCGCACTATCAATCAGCTCATCGTCAACACCTCTCTGGAGGAAGGTCCATGTCAGCTACAGATGGGATTGACACAGCTTCAGCCTGGTAGCGTTTGGAATACCATGCCACCCCACACTCACGGACGCCGTATCGAGGCTTATTACTATTTTAACGTTCCCGAAGGACAAACCGTAAGCCACATCATGGGCGAGCCTCAGGAGAGCCGCGTAGTATGGCTTCACAACGAGCAGGCAATCATGTCACCCGAATGGAGTATTCACGCAGCGAGTGCCACCTATTATTATACATTTATCTGGGGTATGGCTGGCGAGAACTTGAACTACAATGACAAGGATGTGATCCCCGTTGACGCACTGAGATAGAATATTTATCAGCAATCATACAAAATGTAAGCCGCAGTATCTTCACAGATTCTGCGGCTTTCTCAACTAACTGATGAACTTACTAACTAACTCAACTAACTTAATAAACTCTGATTGTGGTTGTGTCTATATTTAGATAGGATGATGAAAGGTTCGCCGTTTTTCGACAGTGCAAAGATAATATGATTTTTTCAAGTACCTTGTACAATTATGTATCATTTTTGTACAAAAACGCGTTTTAATAACGATTTTGCACAAAATCGTACAAAAAGCTATAAATTTTTATTGTTCTCACGTCCAGTTTCAGGATTTGTAACCTTTTTCATCATCTGTTCATGGTACTGTCCGGGGGTACAACCGAACTTAGCAGAGAACTGTTTGTAGAATGTTCCGCGGTTGCTATAGCCTGCTTGGAAACATACTTCTTCCATTGACATCTCCGTTTTTGTCAGCAATTGGCGTGCACGCTCCAGTCGTAATTCACGAATGAGCGTTGTGGGCGTTTCCGTACTGATTTCCTGCATACGACGGTACAGATTTCGTAATCCGACACCAAGTTGATCTGCGACAAAGGCCGCCGACAGATCCTGACGATCCAGATTTTCAGATATGATAGTCACAATCTTTTCCATGAAAGAACGATCTTCTTCATGCAAGAGTTTACCATCGTGCAGTTCAAAAGCACTAAGCGAAGAATTGAAATAAGCCTTCAACTGGGAACGCTGTTGTACAAGGCTACGTACCAACGAGAGGAAATATTCCAAGTCGAAGGGTTTCGTGAGGAACGCATCTGCTCCGACGGTGGCACTCTCTGTACGCGTCTGTGGATCAAAATCAGTGGAGATGAGTACGACGGGCAGGTGTGTAGTAGCACTATCCGCCTTCAAACGTCTACAGAGTTCCAAGCCACCTAAATCCGGCGTCGTCGTTTCTGCCACGACAACGTGAGGATGAAGTATAGCCAACCTCGTCAGCATCGCCTGCGCATTGTCAAAACAGAACACATTGAAATCTGCCTGCAAGATATCCTTCAGTAATGAGAGCACCTCATGATTCTCATCTACGACGAAAGCGATATGTTTGTCCGGATCTATTTGCTTGGGATGCGGCGGCAGGACCAGTGCGGTAGCAGAAATACTCGGCTCCATCGGCATCAAATGGCCCGATTCGTAGCTGCGGAACTCTATGACACGCTGAATGAGCGCGTTCATTTGTTTACTGCTTTCACTGATTAGTTCTGCATAATGCTGGATATTTCCGGCAAGTGGCTTAGCAGCAAGTATACGCTGTACAGGGCCCTCAATCAACATTAACGGCGTACTAAACTGGTGCGTTAAATCTATGAAAAAGCGTAAACGAGAGGAATAGAGTTCCTCACGATGTTTCTTTTCCAGTTCATCCTGTTCTTGCTGATAATGAAGCCGACGGCGCTTTTCAATGGAGAAAATAAAATAGCCGATAAGCATCAAACCGATTATCGAATAGAAAATGCAGGCAGGCAAGGAAAGCCACCAAGGCTGCATAATGCGAATACGCAGTTGATAAACAGGACTGACAGCATCTCCAATTCGATATCTCACTTGTATTTTATATTCTCCAGGCGAAAGGTCCACGAAGGAAATGGTACGACCGTTTGCATTATCGTTCCAAGGACGATCATTAATACTATATTCAAATATATAATCATTCGCGTTGACGTAATCAATAGCCGTATAACCTACTCTGAGATAATTCTGATTATAGCGCAGTTTAAGAGGTTTATTGTTTTTCACGAGAGCCTGTACGTCAAAATAATCCGTGCCAACACGCACGGCATAGAAAATCACGGGTGGCATCCTGGACTGTGAAACAGATTTCCTCGGTGAAAACGCGACAAAGCCATTGGTAGCCCCAAAATATGTAATACCCGTCTGACGGTCAAAATACCCAGCGCCCTCACCTATCTCCATCGTGGAAAGGCCATTATCAAAGGTATACTCATTATAGGCCCGCGTTTTGGTATCCATACAAAACACTGTGCTCGATGTAGCAGCCCAAAGCGTATCATCAGGTGTAGTGACGAGTGCACGGATAACCTTTCCCTGCCGTTCAATCAACGAGGATATATCGTCAAAATCCACTTTGGAGGTATTATAGGGGCTCTTGATCTGGAAAGCACCTACAGAAGTGCCACAGTAAACAGCGCCTTTCTGCGTAGCATCCACACAAATGGCATCATTCTTGGACGCAAGAGGTTCTTTGTCATCAAAAAGGAACACCTCATGCTTTTCGCTCTTCATATCGTAGCGTACAAAACCCTTGTCACGACATGCAAACCAGAGATGAGCCCCCTCGCGGCTTACCGCAATAAAATGCGATAAATTTTTATCGGGATCATAGACAACACGCTGCACATCTGCACAGACAGGCACATCTCCCCGCCATTCCAAACGAATACGCAGGATGCCATGGCCACTGCTGGCGATATATAGTTCGCGTCCATCTATTTCCAGAAGTCCATGGATATTCATGACATCAGGACTGTTGACCGTCATAGTACCGAGTCGTTTTGTCTTGGGATCATAGTAGTTCACACCGTTTCCGTCTGTTCCCATCCAGATGATGTCGTGTGTACTTTCCGAGAAACAGTAGACAGAGTTATACAGCAATTCGCTGTTTTCACGCGTATATTGTTTCACACTGCTCGCGCCACCCTCAAAGGGTTTGTAATCGCTGAAACAAATGACGCCATCACCCTTGGTAGCAACCCATAAGTCGCCATTTATATCCTTTATTAAAGCTCGAATCGGTTTGGAGAGATGAATGGGCAGATTCTCGTAAAGTTCATTATGTATGTTGTGAGGCATACGGGCTCTATAACAGATACCTTCGCCATCAGTAGCTACCCACACAATATCCTGCCGGTTATCTTTCAGGATATCAAAAACACCACAAGTGAATGATTGCGGTTCTTCAATATAGCTGTCATCGTTCTGATGACGCATCCGAGTCAAACCTGCCGTATTGAAGGAAATGAGCAGATCCTGCCCATCACGTACAATCGCCGTCACGCGACCTCGCATCTGCTGTGCCTCTGTCAACGTGAAACAGTAACGTACGTTATTACCCTCACGATCAGCCATGAGAACACGGTTCTTAGCATCAATGAAAAAGAAATTATCACCTGAAGGCTTTGCAAAATTGACACGTCCAATCGCATGTACCTCACGACGAATCAACGAGGCTTTTAAGGTTCCATCGTTTTCATTTTCAGTCAGCTGGTAGACTATCAATTCATCTCGATTGTATATAATCAGACGTGAGAGACTATCAATTTCCATGTATCGGCAATCGAAATAATTACCGGCTTCAACGTTTAAAGGGAAGAAGTGCTTTTCTACCTTATTATAATATAATAATGTGTGACGAGTTGTGAACACTACCACGCCACCCTTTGGCGATAGCGCAAATTTATTGCCACCTTGCGCCTCATGATGATGTTCTGTCACGCCGCTGTGGCGATCCCAAAGGTGAATACCAGAATTGTTCTGGAACCAGATCTTGCCATCAGCCGTGGATTGGATATTTTCCACACAGCTGCCATCCAGTTCCTTCAGTTCCGGACGATCTGGGAAGAGCACTTCGGAGTTATTGCCCGCGAGAACGCTCACTCCATTGTACGTGCCAGCCCATATAAAGCCATCGGCATCCTGATGCAAAGTGAGTACAAACATGGATGCCAACCCATTGCGCAAATCAATGGTCCTGTATCCCTGATGTACAGCCCATGAAGGAGCCAATGTGCAGAAAAAGAGAAGTGTCGTCAAAAGAATACGGCAGAAAAAGAGACAACAATATGACTGCCTGCGAGATTGTTTGTTAGATAGCATAAATATATGTTTTCTTTCGATTTATGGTGCAAAAGTAGCGACTTCTATGGTCTTTACAAATAAAAAGGCAAGAAAAAACGTACGAATACCTAATATTTTCTAAAATGTCACAAAATCGTACGTTTCTGTCCAATATTATCACTCCACCATTGCAAAAAAAGAGCTATCTTTGCACCATCAAAAGCCTCATAAACGATATATACCATTAGTAATATTATAAATTAACCCAAAGAAAACCATTTATGCAAAGAATCAAATCAATTCTGATGAGCGCAGCAATACTCTTTGCCGTCAGCTCAACCGCTTTCGCAGCCAAAGCGGTACAGGTAAAATCACCCAACGGACAGATTGTGGTGGAACTCAACACAGAAAAAGGCAAACTCGGATGGAGCGTCAGCCGCAACGGGCAGAAACTTTATACGATGGAGAACGTCGGCATGCAACTCGGCCAAAAAGCTGTTGGTGTCACCGCGGGCAGCGTGAAACAACGCACGACTACCGAGACTATCCGCCCTGTAGTGCCTTTGAAGTGCTCTAACATTGAGAATGCCTTCACCGAGGCACGCGTAGCCGTACAAAACGGTACACTGCTGTTGCGCGTTATGAACAACGCCGTAGCCTATCGCTTTGAAACCAAAGTGAAGGGCGAGGTGGAAGTCATCGCCGACCGCTTCACGCTCCGTCCCGCCGTGGATGTGAAGACTCACGTGCAGCAGCCCGGCAGCTGGCGTACCTCTTGCGAGGAGGGCTATACCCACCAGAGTATCGACGAGTGGAAGAAGGGCGGCCGTTTTGGCCTAACTCCTGCCCTACTCACTGGCGACAATGACCTACAGATGCTGATTGCTGAGACAGACCTCTTTGACTATCCCCACCTGTGCCTCCGTCCTACCGCAGACGGCGCCATAGAGAGTGCCTTCCCGCCAGCTCCAGCCAAGTACGAATGGCAGGGCGACCGTGGCTTCAATGTCACCGAGGAAGCTCCCTATCTGGCGAAGACCAATGGTACTCGCGCTTTCACATGGCGTTATGTCGTCATTACCGACTCCAAGGGTCTGCTGACTCAGACCATCCCAGCTCAGCTCGCTCCGAAAAACGAAATCTCTGACGTCAGCTGGATCAAGCCCGGTAAGGTCATCTGGGAGTGGTGGAACGGCGCTACGCCTTTCGGCCCCGATGTGGACTTCAAGGCCGGCTGCAACTATGAGACCTACCGCTACTTCGCCGACTTTGCCGCCAAATACGGCATTGAATATATTCTCCTCGACGAGGGTTGGGCCAAGAACACACGTGACCCCTTCGTGGGCAACGATGAATTGCGCCTCCACGAACTGATTGCCTACTGCAAGGAGAAAGGCGTCGGTGTCATCCTCTGGCTGCCTTGGCTGACCGCAGAGCAGCACATGGACCTCTTCGAGAAGTATGCCGAATGGGGCGTAGCCGGTGTGAAGATCGACTTCATGGACCACTTTGACCAGTGGATGGTGAATTTCTACGAGCGTGTTGTGAAGGCAGCTGCCAAGAACCACCTATTGATTGATTTGCACGGAGCCTACACGCCCGCAGGCCTTGAGTACCGTTTCCCGAACTTCATCAGCTACGAGGGCGTGAAGGGCCTGGAGCAAATGGGTGGCTGTCCGTGTGACAATACCATTTACATCCCGTTCATCCGCAACGCCGTAGGTGCCGCCGACTTCACCCCGGGCGGTATGTTCAATGCCCAGCCCGGCATCTACGCTTCTCATCGTCCCAACTCCGCAGCCATGGGCACGCGCTGCTTCCAGATGGCGCTCTACGTTGTGCTGGAGAGCGGTGTGCAGATGCTTGCAGACAACCCCACACGCTATTACCAGAACGAGGACTGCGCCCGCTACATCGCCAGCGTCCCTGTCGTATGGGATGAAACACGCTGCCTCAGCGCCAAGGTGGGCCAGCACGCTGTTCTGGCTCGCCGCAGCGGCAGCAAGTGGTTCCTAGGCGCCATCCAAGGCACCAACCAGGAGCAGACCGTCCGCGTGAAACTCGACTTCCTGCCCGCAGGCCGCACATTCAAGATGAAGGCCTTCGTGGATGGTGTCAACGCCGATTACCAGGCCATGCACTACAACGTGAAGGAGATGCAGGTGACCAACCAGACTGAGCTGGATATCAAGATGGCCCGCAATGGTGGCTTTGCTGCTTCCTTTGAGTAACTGATTCCGGCAAGACGGATCCGGCTGTTGAGATTCCGGCGCCACCGAATGGCGCCGCACACTCTGGGCATAGAGGAAAGGGACTGTGTCGCGTTGAACGACACAGTCCCTTCTCTTCTTCATTTGAGTTCCCTTCTCTTTTATTTGGGCCAGCCCTCTTTGCATGTACCGAAAAGAAAAAAAGGGCCTTGCAGCCGTTTTTTTTCCAAAAAGCGTGTTTGTTCATAAATAATTTGTACCTTTGCGCCAAAATAAACTCTATTTCATTATTCATTAATTCAACTTTTTTTTCATGAAACCGACTCTATTTCTTCTGGCTGCAGGTATGGGCAGCCGTTACGGTGGCTTGAAGCAGCTTGATGCCCTTGGCCCCAATGGTGAGACAATCATGGACTACTCCATTTACGACGCTATTCAGGCCGGCTTCGGCAAGATCGTATGGGTAATCCGTCGCGATTTCGAGGATCAGTTCCGCAATCAGATCCTGAAGAAGTACGAAGGCCACGTGCCCTGTGAGCTCTGCTTCCAGGCTCTGGACGACCTGCCCGCAGGCTTTACCGTTCCCGAAGGCCGCGTTAAGCCCTGGGGTACCAACCACGCTGTGCTGATGGGTAAGGATGTAATCAAGGAGCCTTTTTGCGTGATCAACTGCGACGACTTCTACAACCGCGATGCCTTCATGGCCATCGGCAAGTTCCTGTCTGAGCTCCCCGAGGGCAGCAAGGGCAAGTACGCTATGGTGGGCTTCCGCGTAGGCAACACGCTCTCCGAGAACGGCAGCGTAGCACGCGGCGTCTGCAGCACCGATGCCAACGGCAATCTGAAGGAAATCGTAGAACGCACGGAGATTGACACCATCGACGGCGAGATCTGCTACAAGGATGGCGACAAGTGGGTACCCGTAGGCGGCGCTAACGTCCCCGTCAGCATGAACATGTGGGGCTTCACTCCCGACTACTTCCAGTACAGCGAGGAGTACTTCAAGGAGTTCCTGTCCAACCCGAAGAACATGACCAACCTCAAGGCCGAGTTCTTCATCCCGCTGATGATGGACAAGCTCATCAACGACGGCACCGCTACGTGCAAGGTTCTGGACACCACGTCCAAGTGGTTCGGCGTTACCTACGCTGCTGACCGTCCAGGCACCGTGGAGCGCATCCAGAAGCTCGTTGACGAGGGCGTTTATCCCTCACCTCTGTTCTAAGCATTTGTGCGTCATCGTACGCATATATATTATTAAAGGTATAAGGAGGCAGGCTACGGAAGTGAACCCGCCTTCTTCCTTTTTCCTTTTATTATATACTTGCATTACAAAATAACGACAGGAAAAATGAAAAAGAACTTATCAGGCATCTATCTGCTTGCGGCGCTCTTTATCGCCGGCTTTACCCTAAGCGCTTGTGGCGGCGACGACGAGGATGGACAGCAGCCTCAGAAGACAACCGAAGCCTCATCTGGCACAAACTCCGGAAACGGAAACGGCAATGGTGCTGGCGAGGGCACAGATTCGGGCGAGGGCGACGAGGCTGGCACTTACACGCCTCATGATTTGGAGATTATTGAGCAGAACTTCCCCGACGAGGAGTTCCGCAAGTACTTGCTCGCTCAATCCTATGGCTCGGATGGCATGATTACGGTGGAAGAGCAGGCAGGCATCACAGCCATCCGCGTTGAAACGTATAAGCTCAAGAGCCTGAAAGGCATCGAATACTTCACGGCGCTGACCTCACTGCGATGTGCGAACTGTAGCCTGACCGAGTTGAATGTAACCCGACACACGGCGTTGACAGAGCTCTATTGCAACGGCAACTACCTGAGAGCGCTCGATTTGTCACACAATACGGCGCTGACGGCCCTATACTGTCAATCAAACACATCCCTTTCGGCATTGGACGTCACCAAGAACACGCTACTGACTATTCTCTATTGCGACAACACGCTACTGACAGAACTGGACGTGGCTAATAACACGGCGCTGACAGAGCTGAGCTGCAGCCGGAACCAGCTGACTAGTCTGGACGTCACGGGCTTGACACAACTGACAAAACTGCAATGCGGAGACAACAAACTGACCGCATTGGACGTGACCAAAAACACGGCGCTGACAGAGTTGCGCTGCAGCCGCAATCAGCTGACGGAATTGGATGTCTCGAAATGTTCCAAACTGGAATTGCTCATGTGCGGGACCAATCAGTTGACGGCATTGGACGTGTCCGGGAATACGGCGCTCTCACAGCTGGATTGTGAAAACAACCAGCTGGCATCTCTCAAAGTGAACAGCAAGGTCGGCTACTTGAACTGCCCCAAGAACCGGCTCAAAGGCGCGGCCATGGACGAACTTCTGGCAGGTCTGCAGACGCGCCGCACCGCACAATCTTGGAATATCATCTACAATGGCAACGAGGAAAACGAGATGACCACCGCGCAAGTGGCCGCCGCGACAGCAAAGGGGTGGATTCCATGTTACTGGAACGGCAGCACATGGCAGCGCTACGAAGGCTGTGATCAATAATTTTTATAGATATATGCTAATATAATAAAAGGTAAAATACACGAGCGGATAGACCGACGGACTGGCGGGCTATCCGCTTACTGTTTCTCTAAAAAATTAGCATCAGGGGTTAACTTTTTCTGCGTCTGAAGGGTATTACAGTAAAAAAGACGTGATGAAACAAGAGATTATCCAACAGCTGTTCCGACAGCACTACGACAAGATGCAGCGAGTGGCGCGCTCGCTGCTGTACGACGAACAGGAGAGCGAGGATGTGGTCAGCGACATCTTCGAGAGCCTGCTTCAAGGCAAGATTGCGCTGATTCCCGGCGCGGAGGAACGCTACCTGCTGACGAGCGTCCGCAACCGATGCCTGAAGCGCCTGCGCCATGAAGCCATTGCTAGGGCCACGGCTGAGAAGCATGAATCCGCCGCGCTGGACGACTCCGCCGCGGACGACGAACGCCTGACGGACATCGTGGAGTTCGTGGTCGGTCACCTCTCGCCGCAGGAGCAGCGCATCTTCAACCTCCGCTTCACCGACGGGTGCAGCTACGAGGACATCGCCACCGCCGAGGGCATCAGCCGCGTGGCCGTGTGGAAACATCTCTCGCACATCATCACGGAAATCAAACGACAATTTAATCCCACAAGCTTATGACACCCTTAGACAAAAAACCGTTGTTCCACGATATGCAGGAACACCCCGAGAACTATACCGACGAGCAGTTGGAGGCCATGATGGCCGACATTGACCGCAAGCCCGATGCCGAGGCCGCGTGGCAGCGGTTGGAGGAAAAGATGATGAATGACGAATTACAAATGACAAATGACGAATACAATTCACCAGCATCTCATGAAAGTAACTCTTATTCATCATTCGTCATTCGTCACTCGTCATTCCAAAAGATTGCCGCCTCGTTCATCGCCGTCCTACTCATTACTGGCGTGGCCTTCGCCGCCATTCGTTTGCTTGCACCCGTGAAAATGACGGAAGAAGTTCCAGTACCCAAGGAACCGGAACATCAGATGCTCATGGCCTTCTTCATGCCCGACGATGCAAGCGAGTGGCACAAGAAGCATTTCGGTGATGCCATCTGGGTGTGGTGGGGACGAGGCACATGGGTGCAGAATGGCGATGACTCCTTTATCGAAGAGCACCCCATCTGCAAGGCGGGCTATGCATATCAAGTGAAACATTCCATCGTGAAGCTCAACGGCAAGGTACTTGACATCCGCCACCTGCCCAACCTCCCAGCTTCGGCGATGCGAAAGGTGGAAATCCGCTACGAAGATGGACGGCAAATCGTCAACCTCATCACAACACCCGTTCAGATACCCGCAGGAATAAAAGGCAACATCAATCCCGAACTGACCATTCTGCTCACAGGCGTTCCGCCGAAGGAGAACCAGATCAAGTCGTCCATCTACATAAAACATGGCATGCACGACAGCTTCGACTGGAAGCAATACCAATACACCTCTTGGACAAGCAAAGTCGAGAACATCTGCAACTATCTGGAAGAAGTGGCCATCCGCAAGGACCACCACGTCCGCGTCAACGTCTGCCGCGGCGTCTCGCAGAAGCACATCGACCGTATCAAGCAGCTGATACAAGAGAACGGCGTGACGAATTACGAGCTGGTAAGACAATAGACCACAATTAATGACATAAAACCACCTAAAAATGAAAAGTAAGCCCATTTCTAACCGCTGGCTAATCGCTAAATTAGCCCTCATGCTAGTAATGACGGCACTGGCTCTCGTGACCTTCGCCAAACCAGAGACTAAAACTGTCTCCACCCCGTCTGCAGAGAAACCCGTTATGCCACTGGAAGACGCAACGCTGGAGGAGGATTCCATCTACGACCACATAGATGTCCCTGCACATCCCAACAAGGTCGGCGACGAGGCATGGTGGATAGAATGGGTTGCCCAGCACACCATTACGCCCGAAGAGGCTGTGAACAGCGAGAGCCTGAATGGAGCCTTCATCTCGTTAATCGTAGAGAAAGACGGTTCGCTGGGGCCATTCACTATCCTACGCTCGGCTGACAATGCCCTCGCAGACCAGATTCTTCGCGCCATGCCGCCATTGCCTGGTTCCAAACCCGGCAACTGGGTTCCCGCTATGCTTAATGGTAAGTTCGTCCGCTCCCGCCTCATCCTTCACATCCCTAGCCTCGGCAACATACCCAAACCCAACAAGATCAAAGTAAAAAGTAAACGCTGACGCCAATTGGCGATTACCTACACAAGGTAAATATTCTTCAACCATCCCTGCTACGTCGTGAGATGCAGCAGGGATAACTCATATAGATTATATTTCCTCTTTAAAAACACTTTTTATATCAATCAGACGTAAAAAGCCATTTTATATATACCTTTGCAACTCAATCGGCGCACTTTCCCTGTAAATGCAGCAAAAAAACTGCTAAAAAAGCAAAAAAGTAGTGGATTTTGAGCGATTTTGGCAAGCAAAGGGCAGCGGAATAAGATATTATTTACTACATTTGCGCTCAGAAAAAATACTTTTTGGAGAAGAGCCAACAGTTCATCGCTATTCCATCAAAATTCCACATCTACCATTAGCGTGATAAACGAAGGCTGCCGCTCACACCATAAGAGGCGTGGGCATTGGCGGTATTCGGCAATATCACGCTAGGGAGTGGAATCCCCGATGGAATATTGTTGTATATCAAAAGTGCTTCACGCCTCTTTTCCAGAAAAAACAGTACTTTGTCTGCGTAGGACGCACAAAGTCTTTTGGAATGGTGAGCATCATGGGCGGCAAGAAAGTTTTGGTAAAATAACGTAAAACGACGATGATGATGCAGGAGGATACACCGCCAGACATTGTACGAATAAGGAGGCCATAACCTTTCTTAGTAAGAAAGCTACTGCCTTCATTAGTAAGAAAGCCACGACCTTTCTTAATAGGAAAGCTGCTACCTTTCTTAGTAATCAAGTTTTTCATCTATTTTAACAAATTTAAAACCAACGCTTTATGAAATATTCAGTATTTTTGAACCTTGGCAATGAATACATCGGTGCCAACGAGAAGACGATAACGGTAAACGAGGTCGTTGAGACCGCAGACGAGCAGGCTTTGGCCCGCGAAATCGCCCACGAGAACCCGCTCATTCCCGAACAGGTAGCTGCGGCCGTACTGCAGAACTTCTGCAAGGCAGCCGCCAACCTGATGTCCATGGGCTTCGCCATCCAGCTCAAGAACGGTAAGGATGTGGCCATGCGCATCTATCCCGACATCCACGTTAAGGGCGGCAATATCAACCTGACCCGCGCCAAGGAGCTCGACCCGTCGGTGACGGAGCTGACGCTGGAGAACGCCGGCGAACTGGTCTCAAAGGCGGGCGTCACGGTCCGCGCCAAGGCTGAGTGCGAACAGAAATTCACAGACCTCCTGCTCTCCATAGGTGCCAGCGTTCAGCGTAAGGACGTCGTCGAGAAGGCGAAAGTCGCTCGCGCGAATGGCGAAGGGAGCAGCGAGACGCCTAGCGGCGGTTCCGAGACGGGCGGCGGCACGAACCAAGGTGGCGGCTCACAAGGCGGCGGAACGGGAACGATTGACACCGGAGGCGGCGGAACGGGCGGCAACGGTGGAAGCACCGACCCGGACGACGGGGATGAAGGATAAAAAGAGAAAGGGGCTGTGCCGGTCGGCACAGCCCCTTTCTCTTTTACAGTTGACTAATGCTATTTGTAAGTGCTATGAACTGCTCCACGGAAAGCTGTTCGGGGCGGAGGTCGAAGAGGGGATCGGCAAGGAACGTTTGCATCTTGTTGCCTACGCCCTCACGCTCCAGCGCCAGCTCGGCGAGGAGCGGACGGAGGTTGTTGCGCAGGGTCTTGCGGCGCTGGTTGAAGGTGGTCTTCACGACACGCTTGAACAGGGCTTCGTCACAGCCAAGGGACTGCGTCGCGTTACGCGTCAGGCGGATGACGGCCGAGCGGACCTTGGGGGGCGGGTTGAACACGTGGGGCTCAACGGTGAACAGGTACGTGGGTTCGTACCACGCCTGAATGAGCACGGAGAGGATGCCGTAGGCCTTCGTGCCGGGGCGGGCACAGATACGGTCGGCCACTTCCTTCTGGATCATGCCGGTGCAGCAGGGTATCAGTTCCTTGTTGTCCAGCATCTTAAAGAAGATCTGGCTGGAGATATTATAGGGATAGTTGCCGGTGAGCACGAAGGGCTGCCCGCCGAAGATGCGGTCCAGGTGCATCTTCAGGAAATCGTCCTCGATGATATCGTCCTCCAGCTGCGGCCACGTGCGGCGCAGGTAGGCCACGGACTCGAAGTCCAGCTCCACGACTTTCAGCGGACGGGGCTTGCGCATCAGGTACTGCGTCATCACTCCCATGCCGGGTCCTACCTCCAGCACGGGCAGGTCCGGACAGGCATCAACGGTGTCCGCAATACGTTGGGCGATGTCTAAATCCGTTAAGAAGTGTTGTCCGAGGAACTTTTTTGGCTTGACAGTGCGCATAGGCAAGGAATTTATTTGTAACTTTGCGCTGCAAAGGTAAGGATTTTCTAAAGAATCGCCTCTCGAAAGCTTGAAAATAATACAATCCATACTGAAAATTCTGCTGCCGCTCGCCCTGGGCGTCCTTATCCTTTGGTGGATGTACCGCGGATTCGACTGGCCGTCGCTCCGCCGTGCCCTCACGAGCGAGATGGACTGGACGTGGATGTGGCTGTCGTTCCCCTTCGGCATCATGGCCCAGGTGTTCCGCGCCCTGCGCTGGCAGCAGGTGCTGCGCCCGTTGGGCGAACGTCCGCGCCTGGGCACCAGCATCAACGCCGTGTTCCTCAGCTACGCCAGTTCGCTGGTCGTGCCCCGCGTAGGCGAGGTGCTGCGTTGCGGCGTGCTCAAGCGCTACGACGGTGTCAGCTTCAGCCGCGGCGTGGGAACGGTCGTGACCGAGCGCGTAGTGGATATGGCGCTGATTGCCGTGCTGTCCGCGGCGGTCTTCGTGATGCAGATACCCGTCTTCGTTGATTTCTTCCAGGAGACCGGCGTCTCGCTGGGCGGCTTCCTCGGGCAGTTCACGCTGACGGGGTGGCTGGTGACCATCGGCAGCGGCGTGGCCGTGCTGGCGACCTCCTACCTGCTGCTCCGTCACTACAGAATCATGACGCGGGCCCGCGAGGTCGTGAAGGAGCTCATCGAGGGCCTGCTGTCCATCCGCAACGTCGAGGGCCGCGGGCTGTTCATCTTCTACAGCCTCGCCATCTGGATCTGCTACTTCCTGCATTTCTACCTGACCTTCTTCTGCTTCCAGAGCACGGAGGGCCTGGGCCTGTCCGTCGCGATGGTGGCCTTCGTCGTGGGCACGTTTGCCGTCCTCGTACCGACCCCGAACGGCGCAGGGCCTTGGCATTTCGCTGTCAAGACGGTACTCATGCTCTACGGCGTGCCGGGCGACGACGGCGCCCTCTTCGCCCTCATCGTACACACCGTCCAGACGCTACTCGTCGCCGTACTTGGACTCTATGCGACAGCGGCACTGGCACTGACCCGCAAGGCCGGTGCTCGGGCCTGAACGCAGATACCTCAAAACGCAATTACTCATCAACTCAATAAAACTATAAACTATCATGACAATCCAAGACCTACAACCCAAAGCCGTCTTCGGCAACTTCTACAAACTCACCCAGGTTCCACGCCCCAGCGGCCATCTCGAGAAGATCCAACAGTTCCTGCTGGACTGGGCAGCCGAACGCGGCATTGAGGCGTTCAAGGACGGCGGCGACAATATCGTCATGCGCAAGCCCGCTACTCCCGGCTTCGAGAACCGCAAGCTCTGCACCATGCAGGCACACATGGACATGGTGCCCCAGAAGACTGACGAGAGCACGCACAACTTCGAGACCGACCCCATCCAGACATGGATTGACGGCGAATGGCTGAAGGCCAAAGGCACGACTCTTGGCAGCGACGACGGCATCGGCGTAGCATGCATCATGGCCGTCTTCGAGGACGACACACTCCAGCACGGACCGCTCGAGGCCCTCATCACCAGCGACGAGGAGACCTGCATGTGGGGTGTCAACCACCTCGCAGCCGACACGCTCAAGGGCGAAATCCTACTGAACATCGACCACGAGAGCGAAGGTGAATTCTGCATCGGTTCGGCCGGCGGCGTCAACGTCACCGCCTCGCTGGGCTACAAGGAAGTGGAGACCGACAAGAGCGACATCGCCCTCAAAGTGACCATCAGCGGACTCAAGGGCGGACACAGCGGACTGGAGATTAACCAGAACCGCGCCAACGCCAACAAGCTGATGGCCCGCCTGGTCCGTCAGGCCATCGTTGACGACGATGCCCGCCTGGCCACTTGGAAGGGCGGCAATATGCGCAATGCCATTCCCCGCACAGCCGAGGCTGTACTCACGATTCCCGCTGACAACGAGGACGACCTGCGCGAGTTGGCCGCATACTGCCAGACGACATTCACCGATGAGTACCGCGGCGTGGAGGACGGCGTTGAGATCGCCGTTGAGCGCACAGACCTGCCCGCCATGCAAGTGCCGCAAGAGGTGCAGGACAACCTCATCAGCGCCATCCTGGCCTGCCACGACGGCGTCCTGCGCAACATCCCCAGCATTCCGCACGTCGTAGAGACCAGTTCCAATATGGCCATCATCAATATTGGCGGCGGCAATGCCGAGATCCTCATCCTCGCCCGTTCCTCCTGCGACAGCCAGCTGGAGTTGGAGCAGGAGATGTTCGAGAGCGTATTCGGCATGGCCGGCATGAAGGTAGAGTACAGCGGACAGTACGGAGCCTGGCAGCCTAACTTCGACTCGCCCATCGCCGCACAGATGGCAGCCCTCTACGAGAGGATGTACCAGAAGCCCGCCAAGGTGGAAGTCGTACATGCAGGTCTGGAGTGCAGCATGATCGGACAGGTATATCCCAAGATGGACCTCATCTCCTTCGGCCCCACGCTCCGCTCGCCCCACACGCCCAACGAGCGCTGCAACATCCCCAGCGTAGGTCGCTTCTGGGAATTCCTGAAGACCTTGCTGGCCGAGATTCCCGCGAAATAGTAACTGACTCCCCCACCCTGCCAAGGACAGAGCACATACCAGAGCATATACCATTATATATATTATAAAGAACCAACGGCAAGATGAAACGCATTCTATCTTTTCTCGCTATCAGCTTGTTCATATTACCAATATACGCAATGGTAACCGCCCCCTCTTTGGCAGGAAGGGCGGGGGGAGAATCATCCTCATCCTACACCGCGCTTTGGAAAGCAGAGCAGAAGCTGGAGGCCGACGGTAAACCGCAGTCGGCCTACGCCGCCGTGCTAAAGATCCTGAAGAAGGCGGAAGCCGAGGGCAGACTGGGGCAGGCTATGAGTGCCCGTCTGCACGCGGCCGGCCTGCGTCAGGAGTGGGCTCCCGACAGTTTCTTCACGGACATCCAGGCGTTAGAGACTCTTCGGGCACAGGAAAAACGGACGGAGGCGCGCGCCATCTATGCCTCGATTCTTGCCGAGATCTATGAGCAGAATCGCCATCGCTCCCAGGCCAAGGGTTTGCGATTCACGAGCGAGGACATGAAGGAATGGACGCGCGAGCAGTATGACAGCGCCGCCACAGCGAACTGGAAGCTGTCGCTCGCGGACATACCGGCCCTCGCACAAACCCGTAGCAAAGAGTGGCTTCCGTTCATCACACAAGCCACCAATTCCGACTACTTCCACCACGACCTGCTGCATATCCTCTGGCAGCGTCTCCGCGATCAGCGCCGTCAGCTTTGGAGCGCCCAAGGGCAGGAGATGATGGCATTAGGTACGGCCGTCAAGGAAGAGTACATACGGCAACAGAATCGCGAAGCAGAACTGCTGGTGGCATTGGACCTCGTCAACCTCAAGGAGAGCAATCAGTCCCAGCGCGGAACGTTGGATACCCATCCGACCATCGACGCCTTGCTGGCCTTGAAGGAGAAGTTCGCGGACCTGCCGCTGTGCACGGAAGTGATTCTCCGCCTGTTCCAGACCGAAGCCCCGGATTCTCTGCGCGAGGCGTGGGCCAAAGAGGCACTGCAGCGCTATCCCCGCTATGCCCGCATCGGCGAGATCAAGAATGAACTGAATGCCTTGCGTTGTCCGTCTGTCTCATGGACGGGTAACGACGTCTATTATCCGGGCAAGACCTATACATGGAAACTGGCTCACCGCAATGCGACGGCCGTACAGATGACCATCTACCGTCTGAAGGACAGTTTCAAGGATGAGCAGGCGAGCAGCGGCAAGCAGTCCATTCGCAACTATCTGAAGGCACACGGCACAGAGGTGCAGCGCATAGAGCGAAACCTCCGGAACGGGAATCGCTTAGCAACCGTGGAGGATTCCTTCACATGGCAGGCACCCGGTCTGGGACGCTATGCCATCCTTTACACGGCAACCACCAACGAGAAGGAAGTGGTGCGCAAGACCGCGACAGACCAATACCACCTGTTCCGCGTTTCCGCCCTGAAGACCATCAAACGGACGCAACAGGACGGCCGCTTGGAGGTCATCGTCGTAGATGCTATGAGCGGACAGCCCGTTGAAGGCGCTGAGGCTAAAATCGAGGTCATAGATTACAACACAGAGAAACGTACCCTCTACGCCAGCGGCAAGAGCAATGCGGAAGGCCGCGTCATGCTACCCCGATTTGCCAACAATGAACGCAGAAGCACGGAACTGTCCGTCGTGAAAGGCGAAGACCGATGGCTACCGGCAGAGCATCCTTATACCAACTCTTGGATCAGTAGCGACGAGAAACAAACCGCTATTCATCTATACACCGACCGCGCCATATACCGCCCAGGCCAAACGGTGCATGTGAGCGGCATTGTCTACACCAAGGAGCATTGGGACGCCGCCGTCATGAGCGGTCAGACGTATGAACTCCTCCTGCGCGATGCCAATTGGAAGGAAGTGGGTAAACAAAGCGCGAAGACCGACAGCATGGGAGTCTTCGCCGCGGACTTCGTCCTCCCCGAAGGCGGACTGCCCGGTTACTATCACGTCCAGACCAACGGCGGAGATATCGGGTTCCGCGTAGAAGAATACAAGCGTCCGACCTTTGAAGTCACGATGGACGAGGCGCCAGCCCTGCAATGGCCGCAGGACAGCATCATGCTAACAGGTAAGGCCATAGGCTATAATGGCGTTCCAGTTCGCATGGCTCGTGTCACAGGCCACTATCAGTTCACCTATCCCTATCGGTGGTGGTATCGTCACGATGACTCACCACGTCAGCCCATTGACACAATCCAGACAGACAACGAAGGCGTTTTCCACGTTCACGTACCTTTAAATCATATACCTGCTGACGCATTAAGGTATGGACTGAATCTGTCGTTAAACGTAGAAGTGCTCAATGCCGCTGGCGAGACCCACGAGGGCAGTTGTCGCGTCCCGCTCTGCACCACGCCCCTTCGTCTGAACATGACCATGGCGGAACAACAGGAGCGTAGTCGCATCCAGCCTCCGGTCTTTAGCCTGATCACTTCTACAGGTAAGCCCGCTGAAGGTACCATTACCTGTACGATTCTGCCTGTTGGCCATGATGAAGCGGTCATGTCCGACGTCTCATCCGAAGAGATTAAGCACGCTATCAGCACTTTGCCCTCTGGCGATTACGAGCTGCGGGCATTTGCACAGGCGGGCTCTGATACCGCTTCCGCCAAAGCCCGTTTCTATCTCTTCTCCATGACGGACACCCGCCTGCCCCGTCATGCTGACAAATGGCTCTACTGCCCTACGGATAGTTTTGACGCGGAGCATCCGGCCCATATCCAAGTGGGCAGTAGCTTCCAGGACATAGCATTATACTATAGTTTGGTAGGCCCGGAGGGTGTCATCAAGGACGAATTGTTATCCATATCTGACGAGTTGCGCACCATTGAGGTACCGTATCAAGCGGATTACGGCGATGGCGTGACAGCTTACTTTGCATTTGTCAAAGAGGGACATTGTTATACGATGTCCCAGCCGCTGAAACTCACCATGCCCGATCAGCGATTGCGTTGGGAATGGACAAGCTTCCGTGACCGTCTGCATCCCGGCCAGCAAGAAACATGGACGCTACGGCTGACCAAGCCCGACGGAACACCCGCCAATGCCAACCTCATGGCAACGATCTATGATGCCTCGCTGGATCAACTGACGCCTCACGCTTGGAGCCTGTTGGTCAGTCGCTCTCATCACTTACGCACGATGCCATGGCGTTCCAACGACTTTTTCCGCTTCGGGAATGCCTTTGAGTATCTGAATTTCACCATGAAGAACTATCCCGTAAAGGATTTAGCCTTTGATGCCGTTGACGAGACATGGACCTCCGGCCTGTCATTTGGCACAGGGAATAATCTCTATTTCTTTACAGGAAAATCTGTGCGGAGAGCCGCTCGTACCAATGGTGCTGTGATGGAAGAAGCTGCCATGGTAGGAGCTCCTGTTCCAGCACCGATGGCCGCCACAAGAGAATTTGCTGGAGGTGTAGTTATGGCAAAGAATCAGGCTGCAATAGACGGCGTTGAATATGATAGTGCGGGATCTGAGGAAGACGGAATCATCGCTGGACTGAACATTCACGAGTCTGAAAAAGCCACTGTTCCCTCCCCCGCGCTCCGCACCGATTTCAATGAAACCGCCGCTTTCATGCCGCGTCTTCACAGCAATCCCACTACAGGCGAAGTATCCCTATCCTTTACGCTACCAGAGAGCCTGACGACATGGCAATTGCTGGGTGTTGCCCACACTTCCGACATGATGACGGCTGATATCCAAGCGCAGGCCGTTGCTCGCAAGGAACTGATGGCCAGTCTGCATCTGCCTCGCTTCCTACGTGCAGGAGACGAAAGCAGTATTCGTGCCACTGTACAGAATCTGACCGCAGAATCTCATAGCGGCACAGCCCTGTTGGAAATCTTCGACCCCGAGACTGAGAAAATCATCCTCAAGAAGAAGGTACATTTTACGACCGCTCCACAAGGCGAAACGGTGCTTGCCTTCGATTACACGCCTACAGAGGATATTCCTATCGTCGCTGTCCGCCTGACCGCGACAACAACTCCACTCAAGAAGAAAGACGCATCTTTCTCTGATGGTGAACAGCATTATCTACCCATCCTCTCTGCCAAGGAATGGGTAACAGAGAGCATAGAGATACAAGCCGACAGTATGGGCGTTTTCACGACGGACCTCTCTTCTCTCTTCAACAACGACAGTCCGACGGCCACACAACGCCGCCTCACGATTGAATATACAACGCACCCCATCTGGAACGTAGTGCAAGCACTCCCCACCCTGCGCGAGCCTCAGCATGATGACATACTCTCGCTCACCTCAGCATTCTATGCCAACGCGCTCGCTGCACACATTGCGTCAACAACTCCGCGTCTACAGGAAATCATTTCTTTATGGAAACAGCAGGGAGCCAATCCCTCGCCTCTTGCCAACAATGAGGAACTGAAGCAGATGATTCTTGACGAAACACCTTGGCTTCGTGAGGCCAGCAACGACAGTCAGCGTCGTGCGCAGCTCATCGATTTGTTCAATGACAATCTCATCGAGAGTCGCATTGACGGCACATTACAGCGTTTGGCACAGCGGCAAGAAGCGGACGGCGGTTTCGCATGGTTCTCGGGAATGCACAGTAGCGAACTCATGACACGCCTCGTCTGCATCGAACTCACACACCTACGCTATCTCACTGGTGGTTATTCTTCCCTCACTAGCACGACGTCCCAACAGGCAAACAGTATTCTGCAACGTGCCTTTGCATACATTGCCAAAGAAAATGCACGTATGATCAAAGAAATGAGGAAAGCTGAGTCCAAGGGCACTACCATTAACACAGGCAGTCGTATGAATTTGGATTACATCTATATCACCCAGCGCGCAGGTGTTCAACTCACCAAAGATCAAAAGGCAGATGTGCGCTATCTCTTAGATCATCTTCAAGGTTCAATGGCCTCCATGAGTAATGATGAGCGCGCAATGGCAGCTATCGTTCTACATGACGATGGGCGCAGCAAAGAGGCTCAGCTATATTTCGACTCCATGCGCGAACATCTTACCACTACTTCCGCCCATGGTACATTCTTTGACTACGCCGGCGGAAGCTTCACCCCGACGGGCCACAAGATTAGTGTCCACGCAACGGCAATGGAAGCCGTCCGCGAACTGGGTTCCAAAGATAAACGCCTCAACAACGGCCTGCGCCGTTGGCTGCTCCAACAGAAACGCACCCAAATGTGGGAGTCCTCCATTTGTACCATCGATGCCATTTATGCACTACTTTCCGATGCTGCCATCGACCTTGAGAGTACCGCAAAAGACAAGCTAACACTCAACTACGGTCGTCGCAAGGTTTCCGTGTCATCGAATGCTACTTCCCATGTTACATCCACCTCCCCCGCTGCCCTCGGCTATATTTGCGAGACCTATACTGATGGCGCAGCCCCCAAGAGTGTTACCATACACCGCAACAGCAATAGCGAAGCCTGGGGAGCAGTCTATGCACAATATCTGACACCCATCGCAGAAGCTACGGCCCATACTAGCGGGCTCTCTGTCCGTCAGGAATTCAGCAGCCAGACACCTCGTTTGGGTGATCAACTCACCACGCGCTATATCATCTCAGCTGATCGCGACTTTGAATATGTCTGCCTGCGCACACCGCGCGCTGCTGCTGTCGAACCAGCTGAACAGCTATCTGGCTATCGCTATCAAGGCGGTCTTGGCTACTATCGTGCAGTCCATGATGCCCACACCGACTATTTCTTCAGCCACTTGCCCAAAGGTACATACGTCATCGAAGAGAAGGCATTCATTGACCGTACGGGCCATTACGCTTCCGGAATCACCTCCATTCAATGTCTCTATGCACCTGAATATAGGGGCAACGCGACCTCTACTGAGTTAATGGTCAAATAATCCATCAATCATCATTCATCCATCGAAATCTTGAAGACTCCTCTCATCCTCATCACCAACGATGACGGCTATCAAGCCGCAGGCATACAAGCGCTAACCTGCGCTGTTTCCACATTCGCAGAAGTTTATGTCGTAGCACCAGATGGTGCTCGTTCAGGCACAGCAGCTTCCATTAGCAGCACACAACCCGTTAGCTTCCACGAAGTGAAACCCCTACCCAATGGCTACCCAGCTTCTATTAAACTCTTTGCCTGCACAGGAACACCTGTTGATTGTATCAAACTCGCATGGGAACAAATAGTTCCACGTAGGCCAGACTTGATTCTCAGCGGTATCAATCATGGCGACAATGCCAGCATTAGTGTCCATTACAGCGGCACTATGGGCGCAGTCCTTGAAGGATGCATGAAAGGAATTCCGTCCATTGGCGTATCGCTTTGGATGCAGCGTGGCCAACGCTATGAAGACATTCCCGTCTGCGAAGATACGCTCAGTGCCCTCACCGCGCTGTGTCAACGTGTAGCGACAGAGGGTTTGCCTCAGGACATCTGTCTGAACATTAATATCCCACCCTCCCATGCATTCCGGGGTTGGCAGGTTTGCCGCCAGTCACGTGGATTGTGGGCCTCTGAGTGGGCAGATGCCACGAATCCTCACGGCCAGCGTGCCTTTTGGCTCACTGGTACTTTTACAGACCTCGAGCCAGAGGCCACTGACACAGACTTCTCTGCCCTTCGCGCCGGCTACTGCTCCATCGTTCCAATAACCATCGACATGACCGCTTATGCTGCCATGAATGATATCAACTCCCTCATCTCTTAAGTTGTTCACCTATTATTAGCTATATAACCATTTTCGTCAACTCTTGAATCAATGAAATACTACCTCATAGCCGGCGAGGCCAGCGGTGACCTCCATGCCTCCCATCTTATAGCCGCTCTGAAAGCGGAGGACCCAGAAGCCAAGTTTCGCGGTTTCGGAGGCGACCTCATGGAAGCTGAAGGTATGACTCTCGTACGCCACTATCGCGACCTTGCCTTTATGGGCGTTGTGGCTGTTGTACTCCATGCTCGCACTATTTTAGCTGGCATGAAGCAGTGCAAGGAGGATTTGGTGGCTTGGAAGCCTGATGTTGTTATTCTCGTTGACTATCCAGGCTTCAACATGAAGATGGCAAAATATGTTCACTCCATTGCTCTTTGTCCGGTCTATTATTATATAGCGCCAAAGATTTGGGCTTGGAAGGAGTGGCGCATCAAATCTATCCGTCGTTATGTGGACGAGATATTCTCCATCTTACCCTTTGAGGTTGACTTTTTCGAGAAGAAACACGGCTATCCCATTCATTACGTTGGCAATCCGACCATGGATGAGGTGACAAGGTACAATGATGAATTGAGAAAGACGAATAATGAAGAAGACAGAAAAGCATCAATCATTGCACTTCTTGCCGGTAGCCGTACTCATGAAATCCGCGACAATCTGCCACGGATGATTGAGGCCGCACAGCCTTTCACAGACAAATACAAACTCGTTATTGCCGGCGCCCCTAATATCGCACCAGAATTATATAAGAAATATATAGGAGATGCGGATGTAGAAATCGTCTATGGCCAGACCTATAACCTTCTCTCGAAAGCCACAGCTGCATTGGTAACTTCTGGAACGGCCACTTTGGAGACGGCACTCTTCCGCGTACCGCAGGTCGTATGTTATTTCATGCAAGGTCGCCATCTCATAATCCTTGTCCGCAAGATACTCCTGAAAGTTCCCTATATTTCACTCGTGAACCTTATTGCTGGCCGCGAGGTTGTGCCCGAGTTAGTCGCACATCAAATGACAGTAGAGAACTGTCGCCGCCACCTTGCTTCCATTCTTCCAGAAGGCGCAGCCCGCGAAAAACAAATTGCTGGCTATGAAGAGGTCGCAGCCCGTCTAGGAGAGCCAGGTGCGCCCCTTCATGCTGCAAAGCTCATCGTTAAGAAATTAACTGCGTACTAAGAACAGTTTTTCTTAACAAATTGTAAATCCGCCATCGCTGCGCTCTACTTTATTTTCCACACATTGAGCACAATACCTTTGAAATCCGATGTGAATTCCGGAGCACAGACAAAGAGCGCATTGTTCAACCACCCATATTTGCTGTCAGCAGGGGCCTCGAATTGTGGAGCAGCTCGAAAGTAGAACGTTGGACGACCATTAGCATCCTTTCCATTGGCGATGATGCCGCGATTACGGACATGAATATAAACGCCATCATCAGTTTTAATACAATAGATGGCCTCCAATTCGGTACGATTCTCCGTGTTCAGCTGATAATCAGCTCCGCCATTGATAATCGTACCCTTTAGTTCTGGTCCTTGAAATGTACCGCCTGTAATAGGAATTACTGTACGGCGGCCATGTTGCGTCTTTTCTATCCCGAAGGCCTCGCCTAACGTCACCTTCAGTTGCATGGCAAATTCCAATTGCGGAGCCTGTTTGGGAGGATAATCCTGCGCGCTGGCCTTTAGAGCGAAGGCTGCCAGCAGAGCCATGAGGAGGATGTTCTTCATCTGATTGATAATTTATTTGCGGTCACAAAGGTACATCTTTTTCTGGAATATATTACTTTTTAAGGAAAAAAAGCACGCGGAACAGTCTCTATTAATTATTTATTGTGTACCTTTGCACCCGCAAATTATTCAAACAATAATATTTATAACCGCATTTTGCAATGAGCAAACAAACTGAAAAGATTCAGGAGCTGATTGAGCTCCGTGCCAAAGCCCGTTTGGGTGGCGGCGAGAAAGCCATTGAGAAGCAGCACGAACGCGGTAAATACACCGCTCGCGAGCGCATCGCTATGTTGCTCGATGAAGGAAGCTTCGAAGAAATGGACATGTTCGTAACACATCGCTGCCACAACTTCGGCATGGAGAAGAAGCAGTATATGGGCGACGGCGTTGTAACCGGTAGCGGTACGATTGCAGGTCGCCTTGTTTATGTGTTCGCACAGGACTTCACCGTCAACGCAGGTTCTCTATCCGAGACAATGGCACAGAAGATCTGCAAGGTGATGGATCAAGCCATGAAGGTGGGAGCGCCTGTCATCGGCCTGAACGACTCTGGCGGTGCCCGTATTCAGGAGGGCATTAATGCCTTGGCCGGTTACTCGGAGATTTTCCAACGCAACATTATGGCCAGTGGTGTCATTCCTCAAATCAGCGGCATCTTTGGTCCCTGTGCCGGCGGCGCTGTCTATAGCCCTGCTCTGACAGACTTCACGCTCATGATGGAAGGCACAAGCTACATGTTCCTCACTGGTCCCGCCGTTGTAAAGACCGTGCTGGGTGAAGTGGTCACTCAAGAAGAACTGGGTGGCGCTAGCGTACACAGCACCAAGTCTGGTGTAACTCACTTCACGGCCAAGACTGAGGAAGAAGCTATGGCGATGATCAAGCAGTTGCTGAGCTATATCCCGCAGAACAATTTGGAAAAGACTCCCCGCGTGGAGTGCACAGACCCCATTGATCGCAAAGATGACTACCTCAACGAGATTATCCCCGACAACCCCAACATGCCTTACGACATGTACGAGGTTATCGCCAGCATCGTGGATGGTGGTGAGTTCTTCGAGGTTCAGCCCAACTTCGCTAAGAACATTATCGTAGGCTTTGCCCGCTTCAACGGTCAGAGTGTTGGTATTGTCGCCAACCAGCCCAAGCAGTTGGCAGGTGTGCTTGATTGCAACGCCTCCCGCAAGGGTGCCCGCTTCGTCCGTTTCTGCGACGCCTTCAATATTCCCATCGTCACATTGGTTGACGTTCCCGGCTTCCTGCCTGGTACAGGTCAGGAGTACAACGCCGTCATCCTGCATGGTGCTAAATTGCTCTACGCTTACGGCGAGTGCACAGTGCCTAAAGTGACTGTGACCCTGCGCAAGTCCTATGGTGGTTCTCACATTGTAATGAGCTGCAAGCAGTTGCGTGGTGACATGAACTACGCTTGGCCTAGCGCTGAGATTGCTGTGATGGGTGCTGCAGGCGCTGCCGCTGTGCTCTACGCAAAAGAAGCTAAGGCTATCAAGGAAGAAAAAGGTCCAGAGGCTGCTAAGGAGTTCATCGCTGAGAAGGAGGCAGAATATACCAAGCTCTTCGCCAACCCCTATAACGCTGCCAAGTACGGCTACATCGACGATGTCATCGAGCCGCGCAATACGCGTTTCCGCGTAATCCGCGCCCTTGAGCAACTCGCCGACAAACGCTTGCAGAACCCCGCAAAGAAGCACGGAAATATTCCTCTCTAATCCCTTTGCCCTATGATTACATTATTAACAACCAATTGGTCCACCGTGTGGTCAATGACGGGCTTGGGTATCGGAACTGTCTTTGTGCTCCTGATTCTACTCTTCCTCATTCTCTCCGTCTTCAGCAAGGTGACACGCAAAACACGCGATAAGGTCCTGACAGGCGTAGAGGCCGTGAAGACGGTAGTAGAAAACGTGGTAGAGAAAGATGAGCTTGCCGAAAACACGCGCAATGCAGCTATTGCGACCGCCGTCTATCTCTACATGCAAGGCCGCCACGATGAAGAAAGTGGCATACTCACTATCCGTCATACTAATTCTGCTTGGCACGCTGTGCTAAACAAACGACTCTAATCCAAAACAACAATGAAAGAATTCAAATTCAATATCGACGGCAAGGAGATCAAAGCTACCGTAGAACCTCAGGAAGACGGTACGCTGGCCGTCACCCTCAACGACACTACTTATACTGTCGAGGTTCCTGAGCTGATGAAGCAGGCTCCACGTCCCGTCGTAAACCACGCTGCCGCTCCTGCGCCTGTGGCTACCAAACCTATCGCTGCAGCTCCTGTGGCCTCTAACGTTGTAGCCGCTCCCCTTCCTGGAACCATCACCAAGGTACTTGTTAAGGAAGGCGACAAAGTGAAGAAAGGCGATACGCTCCTCACCATGGAAGCCATGAAAATGGAGAATAGCATCACAGCTGAGGCCGACGGCATCGTACGTAAAGTTCATGTTGGCGTAGGCGCCAGCGTCAATCAGGGCGATGCCCTTGTGGACTTCGAGGGCTTAGCTGTACCCCAGACTGCGCCCGCTGCACCTGCACCTAAGCCAACTGCAGCACCCGCCGAGGCACCAAAGACAGCTCCCACTGCTGCACCCGCAGCACCCGCTGCTGGCGCTCACACTGTAGATGCTCCGCTGCCCGGTACCATCAAACAGGTGCTCGTAAGCGTTGGCCAGGAGATCGCCGCCGGTGAAACCGTCGTCGTCATGGAAGCCATGAAGATGGAAAACAATATCACCGCTGAGTTCGGTGGCAAGGTAACTGCTGTGAAAGTTGCAGTTGGTGACCAGGTACAAAGTGGACAGGCGTTAGTCGAAACCGCTTAAGTATTTGATAATTGATAATTGACAATTACGATGAAACAATATCTCAAGTATTTAAGCCTTTTAGCAGCGCTGATGCTGGTGCCTATGATAGCATCTGCTCAGGACTTTAACTTTGCTTCCGCAATGGCTAAGTTCTGGGACGATATGGCTATCACCAGTTTCTTCGTGGGCGAAGGCTGGAAGAATGCGGTGATGATTTGCATCGCCTGCTTCCTTCTGTGGCTCGCCATCAGAAAGCAGTATGAGCCTCTGTTGCTCTTGCCCATCGCATTCGGTATGCTGCTCAGCAACATTCCTTCTGCAGGCCTTTTCCACACCTCCATGTGGAACGACGAGTTCCTGAATCCCGATAGCCCCTTCTATCACAGCTATCGCCATGTGATGGCAGAGGGTGGTCTGCTTGATGTCCTTTATATCGGTGTGAAGGCAGGCATCTATCCGTGCCTCATCTTCCTCGGTGTTGGTGCAATGACTGACTTCGGTCCGCTGATTGCCAACCCCAAGAGCCTGTTGCTCGGTGCTGCCGCACAGCTGGGTATCTTCGCTACTTTCCTTTTCATGCAACTCGATTTCATGGGCTTCGACATGAAAGAGGCAGCCTCTATCGGCATTATTGGAGGTGCAGACGGTCCTACAGCCATCTTCCTGACTTCCAAGCTGGCTCCTCATCTCCTTGGTCCTATCGCCGTAGCAGCCTATAGCTACATGGCTCTCGTTCCTGTTATCCAGCCGCCCATCATGCGTGCTTTAACAACGGAGAAAGAGCGTAAGATTCAGATGAAGCAGCTGCGCGAGGTCAGCAAGCGCGAGAAGATTCTCTTCCCCATCATCGTGGCCATCATCGTCAGCCTCATCCTGCCGAGTGCAGCCACCCTGATCGGTTGCCTCATGCTGGGTAACCTGATGAAGGAGAGTGGCGTCGTAGAGCGTCTGAGCAAGGCCGCACAGAACGAGCTCAACAACATCGTTGTGATCTTCCTCGGCACCACGGTGGGTGCTACTGCCACTGCTGAGGCATTCCTGAACTTCCAGACCATTAAGATTCTTGTCTTCGGTATCATTGCCTTCGGTGTTGGCACCGCTGGCGGTGTGCTCCTGGCCAAGTTCATGAACCTCTTCGTGAAGGAGAAAATCAATCCGCTCATCGGTTCTGCTGGCGTCAGCGCCGTACCTATGGCAGCCCGCGTCTCGCAGGCTGAAGGACAGAAGGCCAACCCACGCAACTTCCTCCTCATGCACGCTATGGGACCGAACGTTGCCGGTGTCATTGGTTCTGCCGTTGCAGCCGGTATCCTCCTCAGCTTCCTCGGCTAAGCTTAATCAACGTTATACCCTATAGGAAAGGCCTCGCCGCATCGAAATGATGCAGCGAGGCTTTGTTATTTTACGGGGCCTTCGAACTGATATGTCTATTTACTGAACTCCCGAAACTTTAATTAATAATCCGTCAGATCTGTGCAATCCGTGTTCGTTATTCTTTCTTGTGGTCGGTCGATTGACCTCAAAATCTCTCAAAAATATATTTGAAAATCTCTCAGCTAAGTATGAAAGATCATTGATTGGATGATTGATTGATTTTGAAACAGATTTTCGCTCGTAGAGCGTTAGATTTTGAGGCCTTCAGGCCGACCCCATAACAATATATTCACCGCAGAGAGATTATTATTCTTCACCGCAGAGACGCAGAGGCGCGGAGGCTCTGCAAGGAATAATATCTAACTGAACTTCCGAAACTTTAATCTATTTACTGGTCCTTTGAACTGATAAATAATTAAATGGATTAGATGGTACATAAATTGTAAATCGTAAATCGTAAATAATGATCAAATTCCGTTGCTTTAGTCAATCTTTTTTTGTACCTTTGTAGCAGTTTTTAGAGATACAATTATGCCAAGAAAAACTGACGGAATAGAATTTGAGATTCATCCTCGTCCCACGAAGGGCGAAGATGGCAAACCATTGCTTTATGTGCGCCCGGCCAAAGGGATGAAGAAGAGTTTCAGAGACTTGGATACCTTCTGCAACAAATATCGCGGGATGCGGCCAGGAGAACTCCAACACGCGTTCGACGTGGTGATGGATGTGGTTGGACAGTGGATGTCATACGGTTATCGTGTGGAGACGCCCATCGGTTCATTCGCCCCAAAACTGAAATTGTTAGGCGAACATACCGACCCCAAGACCATTCGCGGCAAGGATGTCATCTACGCAGGCATCGACTTCATCCCTTCCAAAGATTTTATTCGCAAAGGCGGTAACAACAGAGAGGGCTTCCGCAAGAGCCTGGGGCCCGTTGGCAATAGCCAGATGTACAACGAGACGATGATGGCAGAAGCCCTGAAACGTAGCATGAAGCTGGGTTACACCACCATTCCCGAGTTCATGATCTATAGCGGCCTGAAGCGCGATTCTGCCAAAAGCTATCTCGATAGTCTCTGCAAAGGTGAACATCCACATCTCTGGAGAGTAAGAGAAAGCCGTCGCTGGTTATACTTCCCTAAGGAAAGCGAACACAAGGAATAGAAAACCATCCCATAAGGGTAAGAAAAAAGGATGCGTGCGTTCGCCAGCAGATATTTGGGCGAGCTCTCGCATATATCAGGCCGGCCGCCCGCACATATTGGATCGAACGGCCGCGTTTAGCAAAAAGGCACTTCTCTCCCTGTAAAACCGCAAGGTTTTTCCCTTGTTATACCCTACTGTTTCCCCCTTCTTCTCCCGATTCCTTTTGTTCTTCTCCTTAATCTCCCAAATGTTGCAGGTGTAATAAAAAAGAAGTGGACGCATAAGCATCCACTTCTTTTTATTCAAAGTCTCAAGTTATATGAACTACATACAACAGATCTATTTGTCTTCCACAACTATAATTGCCACACGGCTCTTAGCGGTATCTCCATAAGGCATCACTGTGTCACCTTTGGCATCTACCGTCAGACGGCTGACATCAATGCCTGCATTAGTTAATTGTTTAGCAACAGCCTCTGCACGACGCAAAGAACAGCGGGCATTGACAGCAGGGGTTCCAGTTCCCGCATCTGCATGTCCTGTAATCGTAGTGGTTGTCGAAGGATTTGCTTTCATCCGCTCTATGACACGTTGCACCTTCATTTCTTCCGAAGAACGCACGACAGCGCTGCCAATCTGAAAAAAGACATCTTCTTTGACAGATGCCACCTTAGAGGCTACGGGTTGAACGGCAACAACTGGTTGCACCGCCACGGCCGGCACAGACGCTGGCTGTAACTGGGTGTCGTTTGGCATTTCCTGCTGTACAGATGTCAAGGGTATAAAACCATCTAAAGACACATGACGCCCCTCTTGGGTACTGACATATTGGAATTTTCTGCCTGTTGCAGAATTGACGGCCTCCGTATATAAGATCTCAAATTGGTCGCCAGGATTCAAGCGGTATACAGTATTCGTGAATTTCAAGTCCTTGATATCCCTAACATCCGATTGAGGCACATTGAGAAAGATTGTTGGCATATCTGTAAACTCCAAACCAAGGTACTGACTCTCTGGATTATAACTAATATCACGCAAATTTGAGTTTGCTCGATCACCTGCCATCTCTGTGGAAACCATCTTGACATACTCTAAACGCTGTGTTGCGATGAACTCTTCTGAGGTACGCGTCTGATACTCAGCCTTACTCTCTCCCTTCAAGCGTTTCATCCAGTGACCCATCCGTTCGCGAACAGTAGCCTGCATTTGATCATAGAGTGTTGCTGGTATTTCAACGTCTTCTTGCTTCACTTTTGGATAGGCGAAACGATAGGTAAGTCCCGCCATGAGAAATGGCCACCAACGTTCGTTACGAGATACTAAACTGGAAGTCTGCCGCACATAATGAACACCGCCTTCAAGATTGACATTCCATTTACGGTCGAGGCTATAGCCCACAATACCACCACCTTTCCAGCCTGTATTCCAATAGTCACCATTAGCTTGGTTGCGGGCAACATTATCAATCCAGACATGTGGAAGTACTAAATTGAAGGGAACTCCTGCAACACCAATCACCGAGAGGCGGTTGTTATTATTAGGGAAGAAAAGATTAGAGAAATCAAAGAGGAAATCAAGATCAGTATTCAAGAACTTGCTAACGAAGTCTTCACCATTTGACATTTTGGCATCCCAAGCCGAAAGACCTATTTGTAAGCGGGTGCCAAAAACATCCGTAAAGAAATAGCCCAACGAAAGAGAACCTTGCATCCCCCACTTGCGATTCATATCCATGCTGTTATAATTCTTGAGCAGACCACCTTGAAGGCTTACAAAAGCATGGGGCAACGTATAATCCTCAGGCTCTGCCACCTGTGCCGAAGCAGAGGTGACAAGCGCCGAGGTTATAACAAGCATTAACAATTTTACATTCATAGCCAATTCGTTAGTTAGAGATAGCCTTTCTTTTCCAAGGTTAGCAAGCGCAAGGGTTATGCACCCTCGCGCTCCAGCCAGGCAACAGCCTGTCCCTTGATGACCTTCTTGCCTTGGAAGGCAGTCACATCGACGAGTTTACCGTCAAAGCCGGCCTTGAGAGGAAGGAACTGACCATACTGCGTCTGGAGGAAGCAGACGGTATCACCTTCCTTGTACTTCGTGCCTATGGCAGGCTCTGTGCAACGAGTTACGCCGGCATCGCCGCTGATTTCATAGAGAATCTGTCCGTTCTCAGGTGCAGAGATGGCATCAGCCTTAGCGTGCTTAAAGGCAGAGAGTTCTTCCAGTGACACCTTGGGACCAGCTGTGGACTGAGCCTTTGCGACCTTGGCTTTCTCCAAGTCGGCAAGGAAGTTCTTCTTGGCCTGTCCGCTCTTGTAGTTGCGATACTGCTCGGGGTGCATAGCCAATTCGTAGAGTTCCTCGTCGTCTTGTCCACGATCCCAGCCATTCTCTTCCATCTCCTTGATGAAGTCGGGGAGAGCATTCTTGAGCAACGTGTGAGGATCGGCAGTTGTGAATTCGCGTCCTTGCTTCTTGGCCAATTCCACCAACTCTGGATCGATGGTTCCAGGAATCTTGCCGCTCTTACCGAGAATCATGCCCCACATGCTGTCATCCATCATCACGAAGCGTCCCTTGCCCTGAGCAATGGTAAGCAGATTCATGAGGGCGATATTCTTGACATATTGAGAGAACGGAGTAACCAATGGGGGATAACCGACACGAGGCCATACGTAAGCCACCTCATCGAAGAGCTTCACAAGGATTTCATCCGTCGTGAGTTCCGGTTCACCCTTAGCTTTCAATGTCTGGTTGATGACACCATGAATGCCAGCCAAATCAGCCATCATTGAGCCCATCATGCCGCCGGGAAGTCCGCAGCCAAGCAGGAGAGAGGACATGTGCTTATTGCCCGGATTGATGAAGTAGCCGAGCCAGTCATCGATGAACTCTTGCGTTAGTGCGCGCGCACGCATGTACGCGTTCATATTTATTTCTTTCACCTCGAAGCCTTCGTTCTTCAACATAGACTGTACAGAGATGATATCCGGATGGACCTTACCCCATGAGAGCGGTTCGATGGCGGTGTCAATCACATCTGCGCCATTATTGCAGACCTCCAGAATGCTGGCCATAGAGAGACCGGGACCGCTGTGACCGTGGTATTGAATGATGATGTCGGGGTGCTTCGTCTTGATCGCCTTCGTAAGGGCACCGAGCAGCGCAGGCTGACCGATACCAGCCATATCCTTAAGACAGATTTCTTCAGCGCCTGCAGCAATCACCTGGTCAGCAATATCGGAATAGTACTCAACCGTATGGACGGGAGAAGTGGTGATGCAGAGTGTAGCCTGCGGGGTCATGCCGGCAGCCTTCGCCCACTTCACACTCGGAATAATATTACGGACATCGTTCAAGCCACAGAAGATACGGGGAATATCTACGCCCTGCGCGTGCTTCACCTTGTACTGCAGCTCGCGCACATCGTCAGGTACAGGGTACATGCGCAATGCGTTGAGGCCACGATCCAACATGTGGGTCTTAATGCCCACCTCATTGAAAGGCTTGCAGAAAGCGCGCACCGCAGCGTTAGGATTCTCACCGGCAAGGAGGTTCACCTGTTCAAAGGCACCGCCATTGGTTTCCACGCGGTCAAAGACACCCATATCGATGATTGCGGGTGCGATGCGCTCCAGTTGATCCTTGCGAGGCTGGAACTTGCCTGAGCTCTGCCACATATCGCGATAGACTAGGCTGAATTGGATTCTTTTCTTCATAACTTATGTCGTTTTTATTGATGATTGTTTATGCATTCTTTCAAAACGGAAGCAAAAGTACTGCTTTTTTTGCAATTTTCGCGTAAATAAATTGGAAAAAACGTCTAAAAGGCAGAAAGTTTGCCTATCTTTGCACACAAATCGTCAGAAAGCATGGAATCGCTGAGTCTTTTTGAGCTGAATAACCTCATACGTTCACTCTTGGAAGCAGAGCTTCCGGACACCTATTGGTTGGAGGCAGAACTCTCCGAGGCGCATCTTGCCTCGAATGGCCATTTCTATGTAGAATTTGTACAAAAGGACGCTACAGGGCGCTCTTTCTTAGCGAAGGCCCGTGGCACGATGTGGGCGCGTACCTACTCCATGCTGGCCCCACTTTTTGAGAAAGCTACGGGTGAACGTCTGCGAGCTGGAATGAAGGTGCGTGTGGAGGTTGGCGTTGTATTCCATGAGCTATACGGTTACTCCTTGAACATCGTCAACATCGACCCATCGTTCACGCTCGGTGATATGGCACGCCGCCGTCGCGAGATTCTTGACCAGTTAGAAGCCGACGGCATTCTGCACGACAACCAGCAACTGCCCTTGCCATCCTTGCTGAGACGTATCGCCGTAGTGTCTTCCGTGAGCGCTGCAGGGTATGGTGATTTTTGCGACCAACTGAAGAACAACGACTATGGTCTCGCCTTTGATGTACGTCTGTTCCCTGCCGTCATGCAAGGCGCAAACGTCGAAGAGAGTGTGCTTGCGGCACTTGCTGCCATTGCCGACGAGGCAGACCAATGGGATTGTGCCGTCATCATTCGTGGTGGAGGTGCCACCAGCGATCTTGCCGATTTTGACACCTATTCTCTCGCGGCCGCTGTCGCACAAATGCCCATACCCGTGATTGTTGGAATCGGTCACGAACGTGATGAGACCGTATTGGACTATATCGCCCACACCCGCGTCAAGACACCCACTGCTGCTGCTGCCTTCCTAATTGATCACGGCAGCGAGCAACTGGCCATCATCGACGAATTGCAACGACGCCTCACACAAGGTGTACGGCTACGTGTCGAAAATGGAGTCTTGCGAATCCAGAGTTGGGGGAACCGCCTGCTACAAGCTGTTAGGATGCGCGTGGAGAGTGAGAAGTTGCATGCAGAACGGATGGAAGGACGGCTCACGCACGGGGCACGCACGAGCATTGAACAAATCCGTCTGAAAGCAACAGGCTTAGAGACGCGTCTCCTGCAAACGACCCAGCTACGCCTTGAAAAAGAGAAATTAAATCTGGAGCGACTCGAAGGACGCCTCTCTACACTTGACCCTGTGCGACTTCTTCGCCGTGGCTACACGTTGACTTTTACCACCGACGGACGTCTTGTCCGCTCCATCAAAGACATCAAGAAAGGCGACCCCATTCGGACTCAGTTGCCCGATGGAATCGCCTATTCCGAGATTAACAAGATTGAGGAGTCTATTTCATGATAAACTCCAATTTGCCGCCTGCCATAATCTCATGATGTGTCAATTGCAGGCCGCGCAACGGTTTTCCATTGAGGTGTATATTTTTAACATGGATGCGTGCATCCGTTTTGTTTGGTGCTAATATTTCAAAGTCGCGTCCTCCTGCCAGGTGAAGGACAGCACGGCGATAAAGTGGTGTACCAAGCGTGTAGGTGGCATTACCCGCATGGAAAGGATAGAAGCCAAGTGCGGAGAAGATATACCACGCAGACATCTGACCACAGTCATCATTGCCTGCATAGCCACAGGGCGTAGCGTTATAGAATGAGTTCCGGACCTGATTTACTAATTCTTGCGTGCGCTCAGGCTTACCCGCGAAATTATAGAAATACACCGTGTGGTGGCTGGGTTCATTCCCGTGAGCATATTGTCCAATGAATCCACTGGCATTGCCATTACGTTCACCACTGGTGGCTGTCAGGGTGAAATTCTCATCGAGCTTCTTGAGGAACCCCTTCGTACCACCAAACAGGTTAATAAGTCCCTGCGGATCGTGGGGCACAAACCACATATACTGCCAGGCGTTACCCTCGATGAAGCAAGGCTGCTCATAGGAGAGCGGATCAAAATCGTCTAGCCAGCGCCCTTGATCATCTTTCGGACGGAAGAAGCCCGTCTCCGCATCGAACAGGTTACGGTAAAAGAGGCTGCGGCGATGGAAGCGTTCATAGTCTTCCTGACGTCCCAGCTTTTTGGCCACCGCCGCTACGCAGGCATCGTCAAAGGCCTGTTCCAGCGTGATGCTGACGCTCGTTCCTTGTAAATTCTGAGGATAATAGCCATATTGTTCCCACACCTCGAACGGCGAATTGGGATGACTGCGTGTGCTACTCTCCACCATTGCCTGGTAGGCCATTTCCACATCAATGCCAGGCAGCTCAGCGAGGATGGCATCGGATAGGACGGGAATGGCGTGATTACCAATCATGCAGTAATTATCCTGTCCCCACAGGTCCCAGATGGGCAGGTAGCCGTAGGATTTGTGGTGAAGAATCATGTCGCGGACAAATTGAGCCGCGATATCGGGGGCGATGAGCGTATATAGCGGATGAGCGGCGCGGAAGGTATCCCACAGGCTGAATGTGCTGTGGTAGGCCTGTCCTGCAGGCATCTTGCGGATTTCAAAATTCGTATCCATATAGCGGCCGTCCACATCACTCATCGTGTTGGGCTGCATCATGACATGATAGAGTCCTGTGTAGAAGATTGTCTTTTGTTCATCGGTACCCTCAATCTCGATACGCTGCAACTCACGAGCCCAGACGTCGTGTGCACCGCGCACGTAATCGTCGAATCGCCAGCTCTTTGCCTCGGTTTCCATATTACCACGTGCGCCATCAATATCCACCGGTGAAATCGCCACTTTAATCATCAGTTCCTCGCCTTCGGCGGGATCAAAGGTCAGGGCTGCACGAAGCGTTCTTCCATTGACGACATCACTCTTCCCTGCGGAACGCCCGTTGTCCATCAGCAAGTGGTTGGAGAAGCGACGCGAGAACTCCGCGCGGAAATAGACTTTGCGCAACTTGGCCCATCCCGTGATGACGCGATAACCCTCTATGGTATGATCATTCACGAGACGCAACTGACCTTGTATAATATCGTACGCGCGACGGCCTGAATAATAAGCCTCGCCGCGATAGGTGCCACGATCCAAATCCAACACTACCGTCTGCGCCTTGCCTTGCGGGAAGTGATAGCGGTGGATGCCAGTTCGGGTCGTTGCAGACAGCTCCACCTCGACCCCACTCTCCTGCAGCAACACGCTGTAATAACCAGGTCGTGCCGACTCTTTCTCATGGCTGAAGGTCTGACCGAAGTCGGCCTTCTGCAACTGCGCTGGCGTGACAGCCATCGTCAACGGCATTAGGCTCACGTCTATCAAATCCGTGCAGCCCGTTCCGCTGAGGTGCGTGTGGGTAAATCCGTAAATCTTGTCTTTATTGTAGTCATAGCCCGAGCAGGGGTCCCAAGTGACCATATTCTCGGTTTCAGGGCTCAACTGGACCATACCCTGAGGCATCGTGGCTCCAGGGAATGTGCTACCACTCAATGCGCCCGTCGCATCCGTCTGCGTACCAATAAGCGGATTGACAAACAGCGTATAGTCATCTGCTGACGCGGCAGTTGCCACCAACGCTAGAATAATAGCAAGGCTATGGGCTCGGAATATCATAACGAGATTTAGTGTTGTTGCTAATTTGTTTGAAATGCACTGCAAAGGTAAGGTAATATGCGCATAAGATTGCTTCAGATTCCGAATAAAATGTACGATTACATGAATGACTACACATTTGTCACAAGAACATACTCATATACCAAAAACACGCGAAGAAAACTGATAAGAATATTTGCGTTTAAAAAAATTGTTCGTACCTTTGCGCGGAATTTTCAACCAAATAATAACCGTATTCCCTATGCAAAAACACATTGCATTTCTTTTGGCGCTCTCGTCTCTGGCGCTGACGATCACTGCACAAACGCCTCGTGCAAAGACCGATTTTGTGAACCCCATGATTGGCACAGAAGGGATGGGCCACACGTTCCCAGGAGCCTGCGCTCCCTTCGGCATTGTACAACTGTCACCAGAGACAGACACCATCCCCCATAATGTTGACGGCCACTATCAAAGCAAGGTCTATGACTACTGCGCCGGCTACCAACACACGGATAACACCATTGTGGGCTTCAGCCATACACACCTCAGCGGTACAGGGCACTCCGACCTCGGCGACATTCTCGTGATGCCGCAGACAGGCAAGCTCCAATTGAATCCCGGCACCAAGGACAATCCTGACGGCGGCTACCGCCAACGCTTCTCTCACGATACGGAACAGGCACGTGCCGGCTACTACGAGGTGACGCTTGCCGACAACGGCGTGCGCGCCCAGCTTACAGCGACACCCCGCGTAGGCGTCCATCGCTATACATTCCCAGAAGGGGCTGACACACAACGGCTGATTATCGACCTGCTCCACGGCATTTATAATTACGACGGCAAAGTGCTGTGGTCCTCGCTCCGCGTAGAGAACGACACGCTGTTGACAGGCTATCGCATCACAGATGGTTGGGCACGATCCAACTACACCTACTTCGCCATATCTTTCAGCAAGCCCATCAAGAACTATGGTTACCGCGACCGCAAGAAGGAACTCTACGGCGGCTTCTGGGGCAAGTTTGACAGATACAACAACTTCCCCGATATCGCCGGACGCTCCGTTGTGGCCTACTTTGAATTTCCAACGCAGGAGCGCACGTTGGAAGTGAAGGTGGCGCTGTCGGCAGTTTCTACAGAAGGTGCTAAGAAGAATCTGGAGGCAGAGGCCGCAGGGTACAGTTTCGATGATATCGCATGTAATACGCGCAACGCGTGGGAGCGCGAGCTGGCCGTCATCGACTGCGAGGGCAGCGATGACCAGAAAGCGATGCTCTACACATCACTCTATCACACGATGATCAATCCCTCCATCTACATGGATGTAGATCGCCGGTATCGCGGTCTCGACGGCAACATCCACATAGCCAAGGGGTTCGATAACTACACCGTCTTCTCCATCTGGGATACCTATCGCGCCGAGCACCCGCTGTTGGGCCTGCTGAAGCCCTCGCGCAACACCGACATGATCCAGTCCATGATCAAGCACCAGCAGCAGAACATTGTCGGTATGCTGCCCGTGTGGAGTCTGATGGGCAATGAAGGTTGGTGCATGACAGGCTATCACGCCGTCAGCGTCCTCTCCGACGCGCTAGCCAAAGGCGCCAACGTAGATGGTGCCGAGGCCCTGCAGGCCATGGTCGCCACGGCCAACAACACCTACTTCCCCAGCATCGGTGACTACCGCCGCTTCGGCTATGCCCTCTATGACAAGGACGGTACAGCAGCGTCCAACACACTGGAGTATGCCTACGATGACTGGACCGTTTATCATGCTGCACAGCAGCTAAAGTGCGATGATATCGCCATTCAATTCCGCACGCGTGCGCAGAATTACAAGAATGTCTATGATCCCACCATTGGCTTTGCCTCACCGCGCAAGCGCGATGGTAGTTTTAAGACCGACCTCGACCCCTATCAGACCTATGGCGAGGGCTTTATCGAGGGTAATTCCTGGAACTTCTCCTTCCACGTGCCCCACGATGTTCGCGGCTTGATACAATGCATGGGTGGCGAGCAGCAGTTTGTGCAGAAACTGGACCAGCTTTTCGGCATGAACCTGCCCGAGAAATACTATGCAGACAACGAGGACATCACAGCAGAGTGTCTGGTCGGCGGCTATGTCCACGGCAACGAGCCCAGCCACCATGTGCCCTATCTTTACGCCTGGACCTCACAGCCCTGGAAGACGCAGCAGTGGCTGCGCACCATCATGAACAAGATGTACCGCAACCATATCCGCGGTCTCGGCGGCAACGATGACTGCGGTCAGATGTCCGCCTGGTATATCTTCTCGGCGATGGGCTTCTATCCCGTCTGTCCGGGTTCTGATCAGTATGTCCTGGGGGCTCCCTACATGCCCTACATGAAGGTTACACTCGAGAACGGCCGCACGATTGAGATTCGTGCACCCAAAGTGAGCGACAAGAACCGTTACGTCCAGTCCGTGCGCCTTAACGGCAAGCCCTATAGCAAGCTATACATCACGCACGGCCAGCTGACACAAGGCTGCGTGCTGGAGTTCGAGATGTCCGCAAAGCCCAACAAGAAGCGCGGCCTTGCGGCCTCGGACAAGCCCTACTCGCTGACTGACGAGCTACAGTCCTCCAGCGCCTCCATTGCACGTCGCATGAGTACCAACCTCACACCCGAGGATCAACGATGGAATCGTCATTTATTGAATATACGCTTCACGGATAAAGCACCCGCTGCAAAAGGCTCGAAGATCTACCACGCCTTGATTCCCAATCCCGATCCCTATATCCGGAGCGTAGCGCGCGAGGTGATGAAATGTTTGTATTTCACACCCGAGGACAGTATGCCCTTGCTGCGACGCCTCGACTACATTTTAGAGAATGCTGACGGCGTTTCGTGGAAGGACGGCGGCAACGGCTTCGTGAGCATCACCTACACCACAGGCCACATCGAGAAATCCTTTGCGAAGAACGACACCGCTTGTGTCGATTTCGAGACACGCGGCGTCCTGCTCCATGAGCTAACCCACGCCTTCCAACTGGAGCCCCAGGGTATTGGGCCTTACGGCGGCCCCAATCCTGCCGTATGGGAGATGATTGAGGGTACCGCAGATGCCGTTCGCGTAGCCTGCGGCGGTTTCCGCGGTGAGCCGGACCGTCCCAAAGGCGGCAGCTACCACGATGGCTATCGCCATATCGGTTATTTCTTTAACTGGGTATGCGAGACCAAAGAACCTAACTTCATCCGCAAAATGAACCGCTCGTGTCTCGAAGTTATCCCTTGGTCCTGGAACGGAGCACTGGAATATGCCCTCGGAAAGGGCTATACGATTGACGAGCTGTGGGACGAGTACCTCACGGCGATGGGAGACAAATAGCAAGATGAATGATGAATAACCTCTGGTGGCGAAGTTTAATGGACCTGCTGTTCCCACGGACTTGTTGTGGTTGCGGAGAACGGTTGGGTTTAGATGAACAGCTGGTATGCAGTCACTGCCAGATGCAACTGCCGCTGGAAACCAACCACGACTGGCTGTTCAACCGGCGGCGCGCCAGTTGGAGCGACCACCCTTGCGTGGCCAATGTGGCTGCCCTAACACGCTACGAGCGCACCAACATCTCCGCCCAGATGGTACATAATCTGAAGTTCTTCCGCCGCTACGAGCTGGGCGGCTGGATGGGTCGTACAATGGTGCAGCGGCTATGCGGAACAGGTCTGTTTGAGGGAGTTGACTACCTACTACCCATCCCGCTCTCAGCAGCGCGCCAGCGTCAGCGCGGCTTCAACCAGGCCGAGGCCATCGCCCGCGGTATATCAGAAATCTTAGGCATTCCCGTTCGCACAGACCTGTTGCGGCGTGAGGCCAGTCGCGAATCACAGACGCATTTCAACCTGTCTCAGCGCATGGGCAACGCCGCCCACGTCTTCAAGTTGCTACGTTCCGAGGGGCTTGAGGGCAAACACATCATGCTCATCGACGATGTCATCACTACAGGCACGACAATGCTCGGTGCCATCGAGGCGTTGGAGCACATTCCCGGCATCCGTATTTCCGTCTTCGCGTGGGCGTGGGCACATCGCATCGCGCCCGTCATTAATTAAAAAAAGTTAAATATCTCCCATTTACTCCCCTTTCCGAAAAAACTTTAAAGCTTAAAGCCTAATCATTTGAAGTAAAATCTGTACCTTTGCGGCGTTTTTGACGCAATTTAGACGTTTGAGACTATTTATTTGACGCAATTATTAATTTTTTGACACCCAAGATGAACGTAATCACAAAGACAGTCCAGCTGCCCGATGGTCGTGAAATCTCCATCGAGACTGGCAAGCTTGCCAAGCAAGCTGACGGTGCCGTGATGCTGCGCATGGGCAACACCATGCTACTGGCAACTGTGTGTGCCGCAAAGGATGCTGTGCCTGGCACAGATTTCATGCCCCTTCAAGTAGAATATCGCGAGAAATATGCCGCTGCCGGCCGTTTCCCCGGTGGCTTCACGAAGCGCGAAGGAAAGGCTAACGATGACGAAATCCTCACCTGTCGCCTCGTCGACCGCGCACTTCGTCCCCTCTTCCCCAGCAACTACCACGCTGAGGTGTATGTGAATGTGAACCTGTACTCTGCCGACGGCGTGGATATGCCCGACGCACTCGCCGGCTTTGCCGCCAGTGCCGCACTCAGCTGCTCCGACATCCCCTTCGAGGGCCCCATCTCTGAGGTCCGCGTCATCCGTCTCAACGGCGAGTATATCGTTGACCCCACCTTCGAACAGATGAAGGAAGCCGACATGGACATCATGGTCGGCGCCACCGAAGAGAACATCATGATGGTGGAGGGCGAGATGAAGGAAGTCTCTGAGCAGGATTTGCTCCAGGCTCTGAAAGTAGCCCACGATGCCATCAAGCCCATGTGCCGCCTGCAGAAGGAACTCAGCAAGGAACTCGGCACCGACGTCAAGCGCGAATATTGCCACGAGGTCAACGACGAGGAACTGCGCGAGCAGGTGAACAAGGAGTGCTACCAGCCCGCCTACGACGTGACGAAGCAGGCTCTGGAGAAGCACGCACGTGCTGAGGCCTTCGAGAAGATTCGCGAGGACTTCAAGACCCGCTATGCTGAGGCTCATGCCGACATGGAGGTTGCTGAGCTCGAAGAGAAGAACGCCCTCGTGGACCGCTACTACCACGACGTGGAGCGCGACGCCATGCGCCGTTGCATCCTCGACGAAGGCATCCGTCTCGACGGACGTGGCACCACCGACATCCGTCCCATCTGGTGTGAGGTGAGCCCCCTGCCCGGACCTCACGGAAGCAGCATCTTCACCCGTGGCGAGACACAGTCGCTGTCCACCGTCACCCTCGGCACCAAACTCGACGAGAAACTCGTGGACGATGTCCTCGACCGTTCCTATATGCGTTTCCTTCTGCACTACAACTTCCCTCCCTTCTCCACGGGTGAGGCCAAGGCTCAGCGCGGCGTAGGCCGTCGTGAGATTGGTCACGGCCACCTCGCATGGCGCGCCCTGAAGGGTCAGATTCCTGCAGAT
>JAILQO010000065.1 GCA_024698925.1 Bacteroidaceae bacterium
GAAATAATCTATACAACTGTCCTCTGTAGGAAAACGATATTCGAATTGACTGAGCAGCATAACTTATGATTTTGCCGCAAAGGTACTCACTTTTCCCGAGGTACACAAACTTTTAGGAACTTATCACCACACGGAGTTAATCTTTATCCAACCACCACCAACTGCTGCTGGGTCGTTTGGAGCCTCCAAACGGAGTGAAAAGCGGCACTATTCGGGTCGTTTGGAGGCGCTATTCGAGGTGAAAAGCGGCGCTTTCGGAATCAATACAGATACAGATGTATACACTTGTTTTTTATAGATTTCTCACGCGTACCGCGTGTGCGCGGTACGCGAGGACTCCTTAGAAATCATCTGTATTATCTGTATCTGTATCGGCTTTATGGTTTACCTTTGGTGACAGATGACGGATGACAGATAATTTTTATAGAGTTATTGCGTACCGTGTGCACGCGCGGTACGGGTAGCTTTTGTAGAATTCCTCCGTCATCTGTCATCCGTCACTCTGATTCACCGTCAACGCTTCCTGTTTTCGGGTGCAAAAATACAATATATCTTATACCTCTTGTCAGTTTCTGTCTGTTTCCTCAAGGTTCCTTACGTTTTTTAACTTTTTGGAGGGAGTTTTACAACGAAAGTACCAGCCCTTTGTATAAGACCTTGATGTTCTCCATCTCAGACTCTATGACATAGATGGTTGGCGAAGACTTTATTTCCAAGATTCTTTATTGTCTTCGTTTATCTTTGTCTTTTATTTCATCCCAAGGCACCTCAAAACGACCTCTTCTGTATTATGCTACCTTCAACAAATCCAATACCGAATATACCCTCGTCATATTCTTGAATGTGAAGTACTGATCATCGAGCACCATCCACTTATTACGCTCTTTCACCGACATCTGCTGAATGTCTGGAAAAAACGAAACAGGAACAATTACCTCGCGTCCATCAGTCAGACGTACAGCCATCTTGCCACGATGAGACGTAAAGTTCAAATCTTTAATTCCTAATGTCACTCCTTTAATCTTGCACATATCCATGTAAATACTATCGCCATCTGCCTGCAAAAACAAACAATAATTCTGATACCTCCAAATAATAATGGAAGAAAAACAGAATCGTATGCATTAAGACAACAAAATACCCTTAAAGACGTTGTTACTCGGCCAAACGTTTGGAAGTTTGCAGAAAAAACACTATTTTTGTGCCGAATTTATTAACTCAAAAGATTATTTATCTGTATATGGAAAAGATAATCACAAATGAACAGCGACGCTATCTTGGGCTTGAACCGATAGGCGATCAGTGGGATTTGGTGGAATACTGTAATCGTCAGAACAGTAACGACCATATCTACTTGTTGTTTGACGGCGATATGGTTCGCAGGAGAATTATTGTGAATCCATCTACATATCAAGAAGATCAGCTACAGGTGTTGACGGCAGAAAACCGGACCATCGTCTTACCCAAAACAAAACGGGGCAAACCGAAAACGCTGAATTTCACGGCAGCACAGGCTATGGCGGGTGAAGGAACCTATTTTTATGCCTGGGGTGGTGGAGAAACGTGTTCTGTCGGCATTGCCAACTATACTACGCAGCAGACATACATCTTCGAAGATTTTCACGGAAAGGGTTCTCTGCGCGAGAGTGTTCAGACGTGGCTCCATCAGTGGATAGCTGACACTACGGAACAAGATATGGAAGAGTTAGAACGCTTCAAGACCGCTAAGCGCAAGCACCAGCAATATAAGGCCGGCGACTTCTTCGCATTCAAGATTAGCCGACGGGAGTGGGGCTATGGGCGTATTCTTATAGATGTCAGTGAACTGCGGAAAGACCCACATTTCGTTGCCAACAAGAATTACGGACTGACCAATCTGATGGGGCGAGCGCTGATTGTTCATCTCTACCACAAAATTGGAACTTCGCCTGACATATCCGTAGAGGAACTGAGCCATCTGAAGACGATGCCCGCTCAGGCTGTTATGGATAATCGTTTCTTCTATGGCGAGTATCCTGTCATAGGCAATTTGCCTTTGTCTGCAGATGAGTATGAACCATTGATATCGCTTGGGCGGAGTCTCGATTGGAGAAGAGATTCACTGACCGTCTACTTACAATATGGCCTTATTTATCGTGAAACAACGATAGGGCAGTTCCCAAAGGAGTTTCCTGACATAGACTCCGGGCAATTTCGTAATGAAGGTATTGGCTTCCAACTTCATTTCTCCAGCTTGCGTCAATGTATAGCTATGCAGTCTAATGAACCATATTGGCAGACTCGTCATTATAGCCGTGACGTTGATTTACGCAATCCGAAATATGCAGAACTCAAGCGCCGCCTATTCGACTTCTTTGGGCTTGATGCCGGTAAAAGCTATGCGGAGAACTTGAAAAAGACATTAGAAAAGAGGGGGTGACAGATATCACTGGTTAAGTGTTTTTATTTCCAGCAGTTTTGCCTTGATATACTCCTGAATGTCAACGGAAGAGACATCGTAGACGGGCATCAGTTCCTCGAACCCCTTGTCCTTGATGAAATGCTGTCCGGTCGTCAACATATTGAGCAAGCCACGTGTACGCAGCTTGTGGTCAGAATGTTCAAGCGCTGCAGCTATCATCTTGTTAAGGTCACCACCTTCTTTTATTATAGAGTAGATGTCGTAATAGTCCCTGAATTTTGCACGACGGAGCATCGCCTCCATTTTCATCGCACCTATGGACTCTATGTCTGCAATATAGAGGTTATTAAGATAAGGAATCCGCTTCATGGAGGGGATGGCCTTACGTGGTGCTGCATAAAATGACAACTTGACGCCTTCGAAGTTGAATACCACATGGTCAAATCCCGACACATCATAGTCTCTGACAGTACCTATACTCTCCAGTTCTTTTAAGATGGACGGCCAGTTAACATCAGGCTTCTCATTACGTTTTGTCAGCCATTTCATAAAATCCAAATCTTCACTCTGGCGTTTCTCTATCTGCAATGACAACGCAGTTCCACCTACAAGTGTGAACGGTCTGATACATTCTAATTTGGATATCGCCTCAAACGCCTGACCTGTATGTGGTGCCAACGACTTTGATTGTTCCATATTCAGATTGTCATTATTCGGTTCATGTGACGGGTTTCAATACTCTTGACGTAGGCTTCTGGACGCTTGGCTCCAAAGTAATACCAGGCATAGAGGATGTTGTAGGGTCTGAACATCGCTCCTTGAGGGGCAACACGGTCTAACCACACACGCTTTACCTTTTTATAGCCAAAGAGGAGGAAAAGCTGATTAATGTCTTCGATATCAAGATATAGAAGGACGTGCTCAATAAGCGATTCATCGGAAATGGATTTCATTTTCGATACGTCGTAAGACCAAAAACAGTTCTCCTTTTTCAGCTTACGAAACAACAGCTTTCTTGCGTCTTCTTTCATTACACCTCTGCAAAGATAAAAAGAAAATGTGAAAGTGCCAAATAAATGAGAAAGAAATTACCCTGAAAGACGTTGACGCGGGGGAACAACACCTTTCAGGGTATGACGGTATGTGCGGGAAAGTTTTACTTCACTTCCTCGATAATCTTGGCACCCTCTTCCACAGCCTGCATGTTCAGGGGGATGAGGTCGTGATGGCGCTCAGGCAGTGTCTTCTTCAGCGCCTTCTCAACGCCGTGGTTGCTGACCACGGGAGCCACCTTGAGCAGTCCGCCGAGGACAATCATATTAAAGACCTTGCCGTTCTTCATCTCGGCTGCCTTGTCCATAGCGTCGATGCGATAGACGGTGATGTCCTTGCGAGTCGGGGGATTGATGATGCCGAAGCCGTCGTAGATGAGTATGCCGCCGGGCTTGATCTTCGGCTCGAACTTCTCGAGTGAGGGCTGGTTGAGCACCACGGCGATGTCGTAGCGGCTGAGGATGGGCGACGAGATGCGCTCGTCGCTGACGATGACGGTCACGTTGGCCGTGCCGCCGCGCTGCTCAGGACCGTAGGCGGGCATCCACGTCACTTCCTTGTCCTCCATCAGTCCACTATAGGCCAGAATCTTACCCATCGAGAGCACGCCCTGACCGCCGAAACCTGATATGATAATTTCTTTCTTCATTTGTCCGTTGTATCTTTTAAGTCTCCTTTGGGATAGAAGGGGAACATGTTCTCCTTCATCCATTCGTTAGCCTTGGCGGGCGTGAGCTTCCAGCCGCTGTTGCAGGTAGAGACGAACTCCACGAGGCTCGAGCCCTTGCCGTCCATCGAAGCCTGGAAAGCCTTGCGCAGCGCCTTCTTGGCCTTCAGGATGCTGCCCACCGACTCCACCGACTGGCGGGTGACGTAGCAGGTGCCTTCGAGCTGGGCGGCGATGTCGGCAATCTTCAGGGGATAGCCGTGCAGCTGCGGGTCGCGGCCGTAGGGGCACGTAGAGGTCTTCTGGCCGATGAGCGTCGTGGGAGCCATCTGTCCGCCCGTCATGCCGTAGATGGCGTTGTTG
>JAILQO010000003.1 GCA_024698925.1 Bacteroidaceae bacterium
TCCAGAAGCGCACGTCCTCGATGCTGTCCTTCACCGCGTGCTTACGGCCTTCCTCGCCACTGGTAACAATACGTGGCCTCTTGTCTTTATACATCGTGACATTCACGTTGCAGTTCTCGGCGATGAACTTGCCCGTGAAGCTGCGTCCCGTCTCATATTGCTTCAAGAAGAATACCTCATAGAGTTTTGGGAAGTCAGTCTCGATGTCGTAAGTGAAATGTCTGTCCTTGGCTTTCACGTGAAGGCGTGGCTCGTCCACCACGCGCAGGTCTGTCCCTGCCTCGCAGATGATGATTTCGTCGCCCCATGCATCGGTCTCTAATGTTCCCTCGACGTGGCATTTCACTTGTCCCCATCCCGTCATAGCAACGAGGGCAAGGAGAAGGGATATGATTGTTTGCTTATTCATTGTTTTACTTTATTTTGATACCGAGAACGAAGTAATGAGGTATAAATTGCACAATGTCCGACGAAAGGTCTGGCTTGATGAAGTTTTCTCCACAGAAACGAGTGCCAGGAATATCTACATCATACCACCAGGAGCCATAAAGTACGAGGGGAATAAACTGCCCCACGGAAGATGGCTCAACAATTTCAAAAGGACGAGTCTCGTATTGAAACTCTTTCTTACCAGGGTTATTCGGGTCAACTATCGGCTTTAACGGTAATTGACAACTGAATGCTCCGTTATCACTGGAATGGAAAGAGAAAATTGTAGTGGAATCGTTGTCAGACGGTGCAAAACCCATGATAAGCTTGTCTTTTATTCCTAAAGCAATGCCATAATCTGACATAGAATTCGTTATTATTTCTCCATTCACATATTCCTTCACTACAAGTTCAGCCCATTTTCCTTTAAACGCACTTGTGTCAAAACTATAAGCCTTGTACCCTTTAATGTTGAGTAACGGAAGATAGTCACTGAACGATGGATCGTTCATTTTGATGGTCTGTCCCCATCCCGTCATAGCAACAAGGGCAAGGAGAAGGGATATGATTGTTTGCTTATTCATTGTTCAATTCAATTTATTCAACTTTAAAAATACTCTCCTACCGCAAACTCAAACTGGTCGATGAATATCTGCTTGAAGGCGTACAGATTGTTTTGTTCGTAGAAGATGAGCATCGCCTTCTTGTAATCGATAGAATTGACAGAGCGGAAACTCAACGGGCAATAGCCATTAGCAATCAGTATGGCATTGCTGGTGATGCGGGCTGTTCGCTTGTTGCCGTCAGAGAATGCCTGAATATACGACAACAGAACCAGCGTCAGCAACGCTTTCTCAAAGATGCTTTCCTTGCTGTTTACCAGGTCGCAAGTGTCTTGCAAGGCCTCACGAATCTGGAATTCATTCTCCAGCGGATGGTAGTTGGTACCCGTGATACCCACACGACGATGGCGGATACCTCTGTCAACAGATAGTTCCTTGGTGAGCAATTGATGGATATCCTCAATGTGGCTGACCGTCAAGGTCTGCAGATAGTCAGGATTGTCGAGGATGAAACGCAAGGCATCCTTATGATTGAGCAGCATCACAGCTTCTTCCTTGGTTTTGCCGTCAGCAGTCTTACTCTCACGAAGCAGACGTTCTGTTTCCAACAGCGAATAGGTATTGCCCTCTATCTGCGACGACTTCCAACTGAGGTCAATGCCTAAACGTTCCATCTCTTTACGGTATTCGTTCTCGGTCATTTCGCTCACATGCTTGCGAAACTCTGCCTGTAACTCTTGCAGACGTGCATTTTCTTCGTCAGTGAAAAGCTTGACGGCAGGCAATTGCTCGCGAATCAGTTCAAAGTTAAAAGACGTCTGTACCTGTCGCTCATCTACATTCTGTGCGAAATAGGTATCCAGATTGAGCGGCATCAACAAATGTGCCTGATCAGAAAGACGATAGCGAGTAGCACGAGCCTTACCTTCTACCACGATATCCCCATCCTGAACACCTGCTGCCAATAGTCGTTTCATGGTAGCATCGCTACCCTCGAAAACTGTACCCTTTGTTATTTCATCGCGCGAAGACAGCGGATGATAGTGCAGAAATTGTAGTATCTCTCTTGATATATCCATAACTTTGAGTGTTTAATCGGTGCAAAAATAATAAATATTATTCAATTATCGGCTCACTATGAGCTAAAAAATGCGTAAATCGTACCTTATTTGAGCCGATTTGGCCACCTTCATCATAAATTATTAATTTTTTTAGTCGCTTCGCTTTGTATGTTCATATTTGTTTCGTTTTATTTGTGGAATATTGCCCCGATGATGTAGTAATGAGGCGAGTATTTGAAGTATTGGCTGGTCTTGGCTTTTTCCTCAGTCAGTTCGTTCTCACCACAGAAACGCCATCCTTTTGATTGCTCGTCCCACCAGAAAGAGCCGTAGAAGACAAGGGGAATGAAGGTGTCAAGGGAGAACGAAGTGGGCTGGTATGGCGCTTTCTGATAGCGGTAAACGGTTTGCGGTGCTCCTGCAATAGGTTTCAGTGTCAGTTTCCATGACGAGGCATCATTGCGAGAAGAACGCAGGGTGATGGTCTCGATGGAGTCCGACTGAACGGGAGAGAAACCAACAGCGAGGGTCTTGGCCAGGCGATAGATGCCGCGCTCCATGTCGTCGGCATCGTTCTCCGCATAGATTTCCTGTTGGTCTTTCTCGTTGAAATCGGAAATCATGGTCTTTGTCCTGAAACCGTAGAGTTTCTTCTCGTCAATCATCCCCTGCTGATTATACTCGCGGATGACGATGGTGAAGCCCGACACGGAGTCGCGCAGAGAAGAAATGTCGTAGGTGTAAACTTCGTAGCCACACAAGGCCATGTGCTCCATGAAGTCTTCGGGCGTAGCTGCTACTTTCTTGATTTCTTGCGCCTGCCCCGCCATTGCGACGAGGGCGAGCAGGATGGTGATGATGGTTTTCTTGTTCATATTTTGTTTCGTTTCATTTGTTATTGGGGAATATCTCTTCGAGTTTCTTATTGATGTCCTCACCACGTAGTCCTCGGGCGAGGATGGTGCCGTCTGGAGCGAAAAGAATGATATGAGGAATGCCTTGGAGATTGTAGGTACTGGTGGCGATCTCCTGGGAGTTGATGATTTGCGGATAGGGCACGCCGTCGTCCTTGATGGCTTTCAGCGTGTCTTCGGGCTTGTCCCATGCGGCGATGCCGATGACTTGCAAGCCGCGGTCTTTGTACTTGTTGTAGGCGGCAATGATGTTGGGGATTTCCATTCGGCATGGGCCGCACCAT
>JAILQO010000004.1 GCA_024698925.1 Bacteroidaceae bacterium
TGTGCTGGAGGGTGAAGGCAAGAAGGATGAGAAGGCGCAGGTTGTAGATAACCTTACGCCTGCGGAGACCAAGGAACGCATCATTTGCCTCTGTCTTGTTTTTGCTGTGGTCATCTTCTTCTGGATGGCTTTCCACCAGAACGGTGCCACATTAACTCTGTTTGCACGTGACTACACCCAAACCAGTTCAACTGGTATCCAGTCCATGATGTTCGATGTCACCAATCTCGTAGCCTGTATCTTTATTGTTTATGGTCTCTTCGGACTCTTTCAGAGCAAGACCCGCAAAGGCGTTTGGTTTTCTGGCATCATTACGGCTGTCGCAATAGGCTATCTGGTTTGGCAGTATTCCAATTTAAATGGTGACGTTCCTGTTTATGCTCCTATTTTCCAACAGTTCAATCCTTGCTTTGTGGTGATGCTTACACCTGTTAGCGTAGGCGTCTTCAGCTGGCTTGCCAAGAAAGGTAAGGAGCCCAGCAGTCCCAAGAAGATTGGCTTTGGTATGTTGGTTGCAGCCTGTGGCTTCTTCATCATGATTGGAGCTTCCATCGGTCTGCTTGCACCTGATGCTCAAACGGCAGCGATTGAGGCTGGTGGTGATGTGGCACGTGTCAGTGCTAATTGGCTTGTCTCCACGTATCTCGTCTTAACTTTTGCTGAACTGTTGCTTTCGCCCATTGGTATTTCCTTTGTCTCAAAGGTCGCTCCTCCCAAGTATGCAGGCTTGATGATGGGACTTTGGTTTGCCTCCACGGCTATCGGCAACTTCCTTGTCCAGATTCCTGGCCTGCTCTGGGGTGCTAATGTAGATCTCGTCTATATTTGGGCTGTGCTTGCAGGTATCTGTCTGCTTAGCGCGCTCTTCATCTTCTCCATCCTCAAGAAGTTGGAGAAAGTGGCTTAACCTAAAGTGTTTTGAAATATCTTTTGAATAATATGCGAGGGTGGCTGCTGACAGCTTGTCTGTTGGCATCCACCCTTGTTCCTGCCCAAACCTTCACGATATCCGAGATCCCTGACTCTGTGCTTGCACGGATGAGGGAATGGTCTTATCCCGAGGATTGCACGGTCCCGCTTGCAGATCTTCGCTACTTGCGCCTTTCCCATTGGACTTCGAACGATAGCGAACGAGTGGGGGAGATGGTTTGTAATAAGGCTATCGCTCAGGATTTATTAGATATTTTCCGTCAACTGTATGAGGCCCATTACGTCGTCGAGAGCATCCGATTGATAGATGATTTCAACGCTGATGATGAGGCCTCCATGCGTGCCAATAACACATCTTGTTTCTGTTATCGTCGTGTAGCGGGCTCCAAGTCCTTGTCCCGTCATGCCTTGGGAATGGCCGTTGACGTGAATCCCTTGTACAATCCTTGTGTCCGCAAGGGACGTGATGGGAAACAGATGGTGCAACCTGCTACAGCAAAGGCTTTTACCAATCGCGGTCGTCGTTTCCCGCAGAAGATAGACAGTAAGGATTTATGCTATCGCTTGTTTGTGGCCCACGGCTTCCGCTGGGGTGGCGCATGGCGCTCCCTAAAAGATTATCAGCATTTTGAGAAATAAAGCAGTTGTGCCTCTCACCACTGCTCATCAATGTAGGCTGCCAGGCGTTTGTAGAAAGGCATCCGGCACAGGGTGGAACGGTCACCGATAACGATTAGTTTCATCCGAGCTCGCGTGATGGCCACATTCATGCGTCGCAGGTCTCGAAGGAAACCGAGATTGCCTTCTGCATTGCTGCGCACGAGGCTGATGACAATCACGTCGCGTTCCTGCCCTTGGAATCCGTCCACGGTATTGACGGTGATGAGGCTGCGGAAAGGCTTCCAGTATCTGTCTTGTCTGATGAATCGTCGCAAGAGCGCTACCTGACCCTTGTAGGGTGAGATGATGCCTACATCTACCCGTTCTTCCAAAAGCCGGTCTTTTCCTATCTTTTCGAAATAGCGTTGCAGGGTCGCAAGCGTCAGTTGCGCTTCGGCGAGATTCACTTTGGATAAGCCTGAAGCCGACTCTCCAGCCTCTCCGTCTTGTTCCACCCATTCCACGGCCGTGTCCCAATCCAGGATCCCACGATACTTCACCTCTGGCGCGCTCTCCAGTTTGCCCTCATAGAACTCCTGGTTGGGAAACTGCATGATGGTGTCGCACATGCGATATTGTACGGTCAGTAGCGATACGGCTTTTGGCTTGTTTTCAACGATGTACTGCATCAACGTTTTGTCCAGCCCACCGTGCATCGCCTCGGGTGATTTGATGGTGGGTGGCAGTTGTCGATGGTCACCAGCAAGAATGACGCGGTGCGCCTTGCGGATAGCAATCCAGCAAGCAGCCTCCAGCGCCTGTGCGGCTTCATCAATGAACAACGTCCCGAATTTCATTCCTGTCAGCAGGCGGTTGGCTGAACCAGCCAATGTGCAGGCAATGACCTTTGCATCGTCAAACAGCGCTTGGTTGATGCTGTATTCCAGATCGGTAGCTCGGTCCTTGAGTCGTGCAATCTTTTGGTGGCGACTGTCGCTGCTTCCGCTTTTGGAGGCGTAGATGTCTCGGATGGCCTTGCGTACTGCCCACAGTTCGGTGTAGAGCGGATGGCTCTCGAAGCGGCGCTCATAGGTGAATGACAACATCTTGTCCGTCACGCGTGTTGGGTTCCCGATTCTCAGGACGCTGACACCGCGATCCACCAATTTCTCGGCAATCCAATCAACCGCCATGTTCGACTGTGCGCAGACCAGCACCTGTGTCTCGCGTCGTAGCGTCTCATATACCGCCTCCACGAGCGTCGTTGTCTTGCCTGTACCCGGAGGGCCGTGTACGACAGCTACGTCCTTGGTCCATAAAACCTCATTGACTGCAGCCTGCTGGCTGGTGTTGAGCCACGGAAAGCGAACGGCATCGAAAGTGTATTTGCTGCACGGTAGGGTAGAATGAAATATCTCGCGTAGCTCTGCCAGACGCCCCGTTTTTGCATTGATTACATCGTCCAGCGCCTCAAACATCAGGCGGTAGGTTTGCTCGTCCAGATAGAGTTGAACTCCTAATCTGTAAGCCTCACGAATTTGTTCCAGGGCATCGGGCGAGGGTAGGGCAATCACCATACGGTTGTCCTCCACGTAGCTCACTTGCGCTACAAACTTATAATAATGTAGCAGACCACCCGTTCCATGAAAGTCACCTGAGGCATCCTGCGAGAAAAAGCATACTGGTTTACCTGGTTCAAATAGCGCGGGCTCGTCAGCGTCCAACTCTTCTCCCTGATGTGAGATGACCGTGGTGCTCCTTTCCACTTCCACCACAAGCTGGTCCAGTGAGTTGTGATAGCTTCGTCCCAGCGTGAGCGGGTACCACGCCACCCCTCGCTGTACCTTGCGCTCTATGCCCGTAGCCTCGGTGAGGCGCTGGAATTCAGCCTTCTCGTAGGCATATTCCGCCTGCAAGAGGGCTCGTTGGCGTTGGAGTATGGTGATGGGACTCTCGGGCATGCTCTCGTGGATTATTGCAGGAAGCGCTGGAAGGCTTCGTCGTATGGAGACGTGCGGGCCAGTTGTCCTTGGTAAAGGCACACCAGCGAGATATCGCCGCGGAAGGCCAGTTGCATGTCCGATTCGCGATAGATTGCCTGATGGAAGATGAATTTCAGTCCGTCTTTCTCCAGCGCCAGTCGCGAGACAAAGCGGTCGTCGCAGCGCAGCGGCGTCTTAAAATCCAGTTTCATTCTTGCCACTACGGCATCATAGCCCTGCTCGTGCAGTTGTGCAAAGCTGACCCCGATGCTGCGCAGGAACAAATGGCGTGTGTGTTCAGCATAATGAAGGTAATTGGCATTGTTGACAATGCCCTCGATGTCGCACTCGTAATCGCGCACTTCCATCGTTGTTTCGAAGATATAATCCATGGGCTTCATACTTATTTTGGCTGCAAAAGTACGAAAAAAGTGACGAAATAGCAGAAAAATGGGCGGTGAAATGCAAAAACTTTCAACTTTCAATGCCAAACCTTAAACTAATTCCCTATCTTTGTACCCAAAACAAACACATTTCATTTGCCTATGACTGGTAACTACATTAAACGTATCGAGATAGATTCGTTATGGCGTGGTGTTCATCATATCATCTGGAACCTACGTCCGGGTGTAAACGTCCTTAGTGGCATCAATGGTGTCGGTAAAAGTACCATTCTGCGCAAGACCGTGCGTCGTCTTACTCAGGGTAAGGACGAACTGGAACGGGATTATAACCAACTCGGCGTACACCTCACCTTTGAACCTGAGAATGCGGATTGTGTCCGCTTCGATGTCATTCGTGGTGTGGACCGTCCCCTCGTGAGTGCAGACATCCTCAACAAAGTGATGGAAGCGCGCCTCACGACCGAACTGGATTGGCAACTCTACCAGTTGCAGCGCCGTTACTTGGACTTTCAGGTCAATCAGAGCAATCGTATCGTAGCGCTCTTCACGGCAGCAGATCCCGATGCGCAGGCTAAGGCTGCTGAGATTGCTGCTGAAAAGAGTCATTTCCAGGATCTTGTGGATGAACTTTTCGAGGCTACGGGTAAGAAGATAGATCGCACTAGCAACGAAATTTTCTTCCACCAGCTGGACGAGCGTATCCCGCCTTATGTCCTTTCCAGTGGCGAGAAGCAGATGTTGATTATCCTTCTCACAGTCCTCGTGGAGAACCGTGAGCCCTACGTCCTTCTCATGGACGAGCCGGAGATTAGCCTCCATGTAGAGTGGCAGCAGCGCCTGCTTGAACTCATCACAGACCTTAATCCCAATGCCCAGATCATCCTCACCACCCATTCTCCCGCCGTCATCATGAGCGGTTGGACGGATTGTGTCACGGATGTGGAAGACATCATAGTGGAATGAAGCGTCTCACACATAATCTCAATTCGGCCTACTTCGAAGCGGCTAATCGCCTGCGTCCGTCGCGGGCGCGTCGCCGTATCGTGGCCTACGTGGAGAGCTTTGATGATGTCGCTTTCTGGCGTACCATCCTCAACGATTACGAGGATGATACCCGTTATTTCGAGATTAAGCTACCCTCACGTACTACCCTTGGCAAAGGCAAACGTCAGGCGTTGATGAATCTGGTTAATGCCGACCAGCTTGGTGGCGCTATGATTGCCTGTGTGGATGCGGATTATGACTATCTGTTGCAGGATACCTCGCAGGAGAGCTATTTCATCAACCACTCTCCCTACGTTATCCACACCTTTGTATATGCCATCGAGAACTATCAATGTTGGGCGCCCTCCCTTCATCGTTCTGTTGTCTCGGCCACGCTCAACGATCGTCCCGTTCTCAATTACCAGGAGTTCCTGCGTAGCTATAGCGAGATTATCTGGCCGCTGTTCGTATGGAACATCTGGTGCTATCGCCACGATCGCTATTCGCATTTCACGATGATGGATTTCTGCGGCTTTGTCTCTTTCCGCAGTATCAATATCCACAATCCCGAGGAGTCGCTGGCTCAGTTGCGCCGTCGCGTCAATCAGAAGATGGCCTGGCTGCAGCGCCGTTTCCCTGAGGCTAAGAAGGATTATGCTCCGCTGCGCACCTCGCTTCAGGAGCAGTTGGGCCTCACTCCCGAAACCACCTATTTATATATACAGGGCCACACGCTTTTTGAGAATGTCGTGCTACCCCTCTTGGAACCCATCTGTGCGATGCTCCGCAAGGAACGCGAGCGCGAGATCAAGTCCCTCGCGATGCACGCCAAGCAGCGTCAATGTGAACTTTCCAGCTACCAGCACAGCGTAATGCCTATTGATGTGGTGTTGAAGAAGAGCACAGACTTCCGTGATGCGCCCCAGATGGAGCAGGTTCATGCCAAAATCCAGTCATTCCTCAAGACTTCTTCCGTGACCACTCCAAAAAGTGAAGAAACAGATACGCAACATGAAATAATGAATTGATTCAAACACAAATAATCCATCCATGCAAATCTCTTTTTTTAGACAACTATTCGCAGAAGTATATGCTCCCTCCGTTATGAGCAGGGCGAGGCGTGTGTCTTCTGTCCTCTTTCTGATGATTGCTTTTTTAGCGATTACATGGTCTGCTTTTGCTCAGACTGCTTACGACTACTCCCGCCTTCGTGGTGAGCGTCTGAATCGTGGCACGGTAGCCTTTCGCACCTCTCCCGATAGTGTCTGTGTCCAGTGGCGCTACCTCCCGTCAGATCCTCAGGACCTTTCGTTCGAGGTGTTGCGTGATGGCAAGGTGATCGGTCGTACCTCGGCCACCGAGCCTACCTTCCTGATGGACTACAATCCCGTGAGTGAGTCCGCTGTTTATCAAGTCCGTCCCGTCTATCGCAATGGCCTTGTACCTAAGGGCCTCAAGACCTCCGATATCGCCCTCCTGAACTTTTCCTGGACACTACCTGCCCATGCGCCCATCGGCTACCTTGATATTCCCCTTACGCCACCCACTATGCTTGAAGGGGCAGGGGAGAGGGCTTTCTATACGGCCAACGATGCCACGATGGCCGATCTTGATGGCGATGGTCAGATGGAGATTGTCCTCAAATGGGACCCTTCCAACAGTCGTGACAATAGCCAGAGTGGCATAACCTCACCCACCATCCTCGAGGCGCTTCGACTGGATGGCACTTCCATGTGGCGTGTCAACCTTGGCCCCAATATCCGTAGTGGCGCCCACTATACCCCCTTCATCGTGGCCGACTTGGATGGCGACGGTTGTGCAGAACTTGTCGTCCGTACCAGCGATGGCACTATCGATGGCGAAGGCCGCACGATTGGAGACCCAGAGGCGAATCATGTCCGACAACTGGATACCAATGTCTATCAGGCGAATGGCAATCCTGGCGAGCAGTTCCGTGGTCCCGGTTGGCCCAACAATATGAATCGCAGGACACCGCGTGGAGGCTTTATCTATAAGGGTCCGGAATGGGTGACTTGCTTTGATGGTAAGACCGGTCGTGCAGTTAGTACAGTCGATTACATCCCAGCACGAGGCGAAATCAAGGACTGGGGCGACAACTACGCCAACCGTTCCGACCGTTTTCTCGCCGCCTGTGGCTACCTTGACGGGGAACACCTCAGCGCCATCTTCTGTCGCGGTTACTACACGCGTACAGGCATTACCGCTTATGATTTTGATGGACATGAGTTGAAGGTCCGTTGGACATTCGACACCAATACGCCTGAGTGGCACCGTTATGCAGGACAGGGTAACCACAATCTCCGCATCGCGGATGTCGATGGCGACGGCTTCGATGAGATTACCTACGGCTCGATGGCCCTTGACCACGATGGTCGTGGTCTCTATAATACGGGTATGGGACACGGCGATGCGATGCATCTGACCGCCTTCTTCCCTAACGATGATGCCCTTCAGCTATGGGACTGCCACGAGAACAAACGTGATGGTAGCGACTTCCGTGATGCCCGCACCGGCAAGATCCTCTTTCAGGTTCTCTCCAATAAGGACGTAGGCCGCTGCATGGCAGCCGATATCAATCCCGTTAACCCAGGTCTCGAAATGTGGTCGTCGGCTTCAGGCGGTATCTGTAACACGCGTGGCGAGGTCATAGACTCAACCGCTCGCGTTCCCATCAATTTCGGTATCTGGTGGGATGGCGATCTGCTGCGGGAGTTTCTGGATCACGAGGCGGTAAGCAAGTATAAGCCCCTCTCTAACTCCCCCCGTGGGGGGGAGAGCAGCGAGGAGACGCTGACTGGGACTCCTTATGATTTTAGCGGAAGTAGTGCTTGTGTCACGTTGATGAAGATGGACGATTGTGCCTTTAACAATGGTACCAAGTCCAACCCAGCCCTTTGTGCCGATGTCCTTGGTGACTGGCGTGAAGAGGTGCTGACACGTACGTCGGACAACCGCCATCTGCGCCTTTACCTCACACCCCTTCCCACCAAGTACCGCTTCCACACCTTCCTTGCCGATCCCGTCTATCGTCACAGTCTCGTGATGCAGAATGTGGGCTACAACCAGCCCACCAATGTCGGTTTCTACTTCGGTGCGGAACTCGAAGAAAGCGGAAAGTTGTTCCGCGGATGGCAATTTGGACATAGAAATGATAAATGATAAATAATAAATAATAAATGATAAAGATATGATACAAAATAATATATTGGCAGAGAAGAGCATTGATTTCGGTGCAAGAATCGTCAGATGTCATCATTTCTTATGTAAAGAAAAGAAAGAATTTATTCTATCTAAACAGATATATCGAAGTGGAACCAGCGTAGGCGCGAATATTCATGAAGGCATCTTTGCTCAGAGTAAACCAGATTTTATCTCTAAACTTAGTATTGCTTTAAAGGAAGCAGGTGAAACATCATACTGGTTAAAACTCTTATACAAAACCGATTATTTAGATGAACGATTGTTCACTTCTCTTCATGATGATTGTGAAGAACTTATAAAAATATTAACAGCGACTATAAAATCATCAAAAGAAAACGACTTATGAAAACAAGAGTCAAATTATCATTTATTATTTATTATTTATTATTTATCATTTCTCCGTGTGTGTCTGCCCAGCAGACCACACGCGTCTTGTCTCCTGATAAGCTGACTTATCTTGACGTGAAGTTTGCAGATGGTCAGCTCAGTTACTCCGCCGGCTATCGCACCGTCGTGAAGGCCAAGAAGAAAGGCGTGAAGGCAGATACCCTCGATGTGCCTATGATTCTTGATTCTCCCCTTGGTGTCTATACCAATGTGGCCGACTTCTCGAAGAACCTCACGTTGATTCAGGATAGCCAGTCTGACGAACCCGTCAAGCAGACCTATCACCTCCGTCAGGGCAAGCAGAGCGTGATTACCACCGAGAACAACGACTACAACGTCCTGCTCTCTACGCCCCAGCGTCGCAATGGTGGTGTGCAGATGGCCGTTCACTTCCGCGTCTTCAATAACAACATCGCCTACTGCTATAGCTTCATACAGACAGGCGAGACGGGTGCGATCGTGGTTACTGGCGAGGCCTCTGGCTTCCGCCTCCCCACTGATGCTACCGCCTTTATCTGCCCGCAGAGCGACCCCATGATAGGTTGGAAGCGCACCAAGCCCAGCTACGAGGAAGGCTACATCTGGGACGAGCCCATTACCAAGCGTAGCAACTACGGTCACGGCTGGACCTTCCCCTGTCTGTTCCATGAAGGCGACAAAGGTTGGGTTCTGATTTCCGAGACTGGCGTTAGCGGCAGCTACTGCGGTAGCCATCTCTCCGATGCCACCCCCGACGGTCTCTTCACCATCGCTTTCCCCATGGAAGGTGAGAACAACGGCTTTGGCAGCACAGGTGCCCAGCTCGGTCTGGCCGACGCTAAGATCTCTCCCAATGCCGATCAGGCAGGCGTGACCCCTTGGCGCACCATCACTTTCGGTCCTACGTTGAAGCCCATCGTGGAGACCACTATCGCTTGGGATGTCGTAGAGCCCCTCTACGAGCCCAGCATCGACTATAAAGGCTCGCGCAACACGTGGTCCTGGATTCTGTGGCAAGATCCCAGCATCAACTATGACGATCAGGTGAAGTTCATCGACCTCGCTGCCGCCCTTGGCTGGGAAGGTTGCTTGATTGATGGCGGGTGGTATGAGAATATCGGTCGCGAAGGTATGGAACGTCTCTTTGCCTACTGCAAGCAGAAAGGTGTGCGTCCTTGGGTGTGGTACAACTCCAACGGCGCTTGGAACGACGCTCCCCAATGTGCCCGTCAGGCCATGCACAACCCCATCGTCCGCAAGAAGGAGATGAAGTGGTTGCGTGACAACGGCGTAGCCGGTATCAAGGTCGATTTCTTTGCTGGCGACAAACAGGAGACCATGCGCGTCTATGAGGGCCTCCTCTCCGATGCCAACGACTATGGTATTCAGGTGATTTGTCACGGTTGCACCCTGCCTCGCGGTTGGGAGCGCATGTACCCCAACTACTGCAGCTCCGAGGCCGTGCTCGCCTCTGAGAACCTCTATTTCAGTCAGGACTTCTGTAATATGGAAGCACGCCACGCCTGCCTCCATCCCTTCGTGCGCAACACTACCGCCTCAATGGAATATGGTGGCACAGTGCTCCAGAAGCGTCTCCACAAAGAACCGAACAAGGGCAATACTCGTCGCACCTCAGATATCTTCGAGTTGGCTACTGCCATCGTCTTCCAGAGCAGCGGTCAGAACTTCGCCCTCACGCCTCGCAACCTGACTGAGCAGCCTCAGTTCGAGCTCGATTTCATGCGTCAGGTGCCCACTACATGGGACGAGACCTGCTTCCTGGACGGTTATCCTGGCAAGTACGTCGTGATGGCCCGTCGCAACGGCAACCGCTGGTATCTTGCGGCCATGAATGCCGAGCCAGCCGCCAAGACAATCACCATTGAGCCGGGCGTGCTCAGCGGTTTTGCTGCAGACAAGGCCGTCCTCCTCACCGATGGTGCAGACGGTCAGACGCCGCAGCAGCAACCCCTCAAGCTGGATAAGAAGGGCCGCCTCACGCTGACCCTTCAGCCCCAGTGCGCCGCCGTCATTTACTGATCGGCAAATAGGGAATCAGCCTTGTCCGTGTAGAGAATCCCTTCCAGATGATCACACTCATGCTGGAAGATGACGGCCGTGAAGCCGTGAATATGCTCCTTCAGGCTTTGTCCTGATTCAGGATTTACATACGTCACCGTGACATCCGACCTTCTTGGGACGATGCCCCAGTAACCAGGAATAGATAGACAGCCCTCGCGTCCCCTCGTGGTATCGCCGTAGAGGCTGTCTATCCGTATGTTGATATAGCACTCAAAGGGCTCTCCCGCCTTGTCCAGACGTTGTACCCAGATGATGCGTCTGTTGATGCCCACCTGTGGTGCCGCTATTCCTACGCCGTCCTGCGTGGGATCCGTAACGGTCTTGTACATCTTCGCCATCAGCGCCTTCAGCTCCTCGGATTTCAGGTCCCTTGGACTGACATCCACGCTTGGTGTGCGCAGTACGGCGCTATCCTGCGGCATCGTCATGACGCACATTACAGAGTCCGCTTCGCAGATAATCTTCTTTTCCGCTGCCGTCCAGCCGCCAGACTGGCACGACAGCAGCACGCCACACATGGCCGCAGCAGCAAAGATGGTAGCTCGCATCCATGATAACCGAATTTGTTTCATATTTTTATTTCGTTTTCGATTTCTGTACTATTTCAACACTTCTTTCAGTAATGAACCAATATGCCCGGGTATGACGATGTGGTGATTCCCAATCGGGTCAGTCAGGAAATAGGATGCCTGGCTGGGGTCAGAGAGTTGAATGACCTGTTGCGTGCGACAGAGGTCGGGCTCCGCTGTATTCCTCACCAACGTTCCTTCAGCCACGAAACTCCGCTTGAGGTCGCCCGAGACCTTGAACAGCGTGACGGGTCCCTCCTTCATATATCCACGGACACCCACGCCGATACCCGACTCGAAATGGGTGTCCAGTTCGTAGCGCTCCACCATATCCAGCGGAATCGTGCAATGAGCTAAGAGCAGCTCGCCCGTATCGGGATTGATGCGTGCCGGATTAGCCTGGAAGCCCGAGACACCCGTCAGCGAGCGGGCTATCATCATCGACAGCATAGCCGGTACATCACCCTCACAGCCTGCCACATAGCCCTCGCTGTTCAGTTTCGCCAAGGCCAGGCAACCCGTGCTCTTCAAAGCTGTCAGCAGGTCAAAGCAGCGCAAGGTAAAACCGTTCAATTGGTACGAGCAGATCATCTTTTTCAGTCCTTCGTAAATGGTGCCATTATCAATGGCATCAAGCAATTCCTGCATGGATATATCCACGAGCTCTATGCCAAGGCGCTCTTTGACGATACCATAATCTGCGTTGCTGGAAATGAGCCAATCCGAGGGCCTCCCGATGACGCCAAGCCTGCAATGGCTCAGTTGCCGACGGGCTTCTTCCACGCGCGTCAGCGTCAGAATACGTTGGTTGATATATTCTCTGCTGCCGTGCAGTATTTCTCCTTGAATCCCCTTTTGCCGCAGATACGACAGGATTTCCATCGAAGCCGCCAGTGAATTGCTCTTGCCGGAAGTGAGGAGGTAGAACGGCTGACGCGATTTTTCCATCAGCATAGGCAACAGGCGCAAGAAGATTCCCTCTGTTCCACCTGTCCGCACATAGATGAGCGAGAGCGGAAGGCTGCCGTAGTCAGCATAGTCGCTTCCTCGGAAAAGGTATTCAATGCCAAGACTTTCCAGAAACTCGCGTGTCATAGACTCCACAGCTTTTTCATCGTGGAGTTCTGATGTTAAGGTATATATTGCAATTTTCATCATCATCATTCTTTTTCAATCTGCTCGGCTTGACGCCACGCTTTGGCTCTGGCGTTGATATTCTGGGCCAGGCAGTTGCTATAGAGCCAAGGCTCGCAGCTGTGAATATCGCCCACATTGATGAATCCCTTGTAAGGATGATATTCAGCACCGCTATAGCCCGTGACAACTAATACATGATGCTCTGGCGAGAGTGTTACGGTGATGGTGTCGTGGAGCGTCGCAGGTGTGGCATCAGTGCGCCAGTTCACAGGATTGATGGCCATACAGGTGGCTGCAATCACAGGATTCATGTATTTGACGTCCTTCACCGTATTATAACAGATGGTAACGCCTGTATCCGTATCCCCTTGTGCCGCCTTGATACTGGGACAATGCAGCGTATCCGCTGGCGTCACTTTATACCCCAGCACATAGGCCGCCGCTAACTGGCGATAGGTAGCCGCATCGATATGTTTCAATAGCTCTACAACTGCCATACCGCCCTGACTGAAGCCTGCGATGATGAGGGGGCGCAATGTGTCGCGATGCGCCTGAAAGTAATCGAAAGCCTTGCAGACATCGCTCATCGCCAGGCGGGCTCTGGCACGAGTGCTGTCCTCATCGTTAAGCATAAACGCCTCTATGGTCGTATGACGATAGTAAGGTGCATAGAAGCGGTTGCCTGGCGACATATAAGCCGCGACCTTATTGATTTCCGTAGCCATGTGTTCGCGATGAACGGGATTCCACACATCGGCATAATGGCATTGGACTGTATCACCATCTACCATCTTACTCCAGTCTTCCTCCCATGTAGATACCACATAGAACACGTCGGCCCCAGTGCCCGTTGAATCACCATCTACGGTAATCCACATCGTAGCGTCGTTATAGTCTGGTGCCTCAGGCACAAAAGTCTTTTCACTGGTGCCAGTTGGCGAACAAGCCATGATGCCACCAACGAGGAATGTGATAACCATCACGAGTGATAGTTGTCTGTATAGTCTATTCATAATTGCTGTTTTAGTTATCCACTTTTTTCTTTTTTTCGCCGCAAAAATATGGATTATCTCTTGAATCACCAAATTTTTAGAACTTCCCTTAAGTAGAATTAGGAAATCAATCTGTCAATTCTCAATTTTCCATTTTCCATTTTCCATTTTCCATTTTCCATTCTCTCTCCCCTTCTGCTGCCATAGGCATCTGCATGTTATCTTCATCAAATGCTGGGTATTGCACCACTTTGGTGTGGTGGTCCTGCAACCAGATATGATTCAGGGTGAAAGCGATGGAGTCCAGCGTCTCTTCCCGCTTCGACGGCTTCAGCTCACATTCCCAGACGGTGATGCAATGCCATCCCATCTCAGCCAACTTGCGCAGTTCCTCCTTATCGCGCTCCTTGTTCCTCCGTATCTTCGCCACCCAGAACTCACGATTCGTCTTAGGTATCTTGCAGCACTCCGAACCCTCCATTATGGTCCCTGAACCTTGAACCGTTGAACCTTGAACCGTTGACTCCGTCAACTTGTGTCCATGCCAGAAGCACCCATTCACAAAGATGCACGTCCGATACTTTCTCAGCACCAAGTCCGGATGTCCAGGCAACCGCTTATGATTCAACCTATACCGGAACCCTCTCTTCCACAACCCACGACGCACAATCATCTCAGGCTTCGTGTCCTTCGACCGAATCGCCGCCATGTTGGCGTGTCTTTGTTGTGCTGAGAGTTTATCCATAAGTGTTCAAATAGCTATTACTTCATTTTCTTTCGCAATTCCTCAATTTGCCTATTGATGTCCGCTTGCATCTCAATAAGCCGGTCCAATTCCTGCATATATTAATCGTTCTCTTTTTTCTTTGAAGCAGAAGGCACATCTGCAAATTCCACAACATCAGGAAACGGCAAATCCACGTTATCACTTGCATACTGCCTGATAGCCTCGATGAATGGCTTTCCGTAAGCTTTGGCCTTATACTCGCCAAAGCCATACACATCCGCCATCGCCTCCAATGTCGTAGGCCGTTTCAGCACAAGGTCCTGCAGCGATTTGTCGGACATGACAATAAAGGCAGGCTTACCTATCTCTGCTGCCACTTGACGTCGCACTTCACGCAGCCGACTGAACAAATCGCCCGATTGTCCTTGTCCAACTGTAGCCCATTCCATCTCCCGCTCCTCACGTTGCTTCTTCCTGCGAGATTTCACGGTAAATTCCTCGCGGTTGATGATGGCGAGCTGCACATTTCTCCTCCCATATAGCACCTCTTGCCCCAATTGCGTGATATGCAGATGCCGGTCTTCGTTATAAGCTATCTCGAAAAATCCCATCTGTAGCATCTGCAGCAGATAGTCGTGCCAGTCACGAGCAGAAATGTCGCGTCCTGCCCCAAAAGTCTTAATCTCGTTATACTTGTTGCTCACCACATCAGGCGACAGCGTGCCTCGCAGAATATCAACCATCAGCGTGAATCCGATTTTCTCCTCCGTACGGACAATGGCCGATAGGGCTTTCTGTACGATGGTCGTTCCGTCAAACATCTGAGGTGGCGTATGACACACATCGCAATTACCGCAGCCTTTATCGCTTGTCTCACCAAAATAGTTCAGCAATATCCGTCGCCTACATACCTGTGCCTCGGCATACTCCTGCATACGCTTCAGTTTGTCGAAATTGATTTCCCGCTGACCACTCTCATCCGCAAACTTCCGCAGGGTGATAATGTTCTGCAGGTTGTAGAACAGAATCGTCTCGCAAGGCAGACCGTCGCGCCCACCACGCCCTATTTCCTGATAGAAACTCTCAATGCTCTTGGGCAGATTGTAATGAACCACAAAACGCACATTGCTCTTGTCGATGCCCATGCCAAAAGCGATGGTGGCACAGATGACCTGCACTCGGTCGTTCTGGAAATCATCCTGCACTTGGTTACGCTCAGAGTTAGGCATGCCTGCATGATACACACCTACGGAGAAACCATCCTGCTTCAACTTCGCAGCAAGCGCTTCCGTCGTTTTTCGAGCCAGACAGTAGATGATACCGCTCTCACCAGGATGTCTGCGAATAAGCTCCTCGATAGAACGCAGCTTGTCCCTCGCAGAATAGCCACGTTTCACGTCAAGGCTCAGGTTCGGGCGGTCAAAACTGCTGATGTAAGTCTTGGCATCCTTGATATTCAGTTGCGCCAGAATATCCTCCTTGGTAATCTTGTCGGCAGTAGCCGTCAGGGCCATAATCGGCACATGGGGGAACAACTGCTTCAACTGCCCCAGTTGCGTATATTCAGGTCGGAAATCGTGGCCCCAGCCCGATATGCAATGCGCCTCATCGATAGCAAAGAGCGACACCTTTACATTCTGTAGTATTGTCAGCACACCGCCCACCAATCGTTCAGGCGAGATATAGAGCATCTTCACTTTCCTGTCCACACAACGATTAATGATATCGCGGTTATACCCCTCGTCATTGCTGCTGTTCAAAGCCTCCGCCGCAATACCGTTCATCCGCAAACCCTCCACCTGATCTTTCATCAACGAAATCAACGGAGACACGATAACCGCCATTCCGTCCATCATCAGCGCCGCCATCTGAAAGCACAACGACTTGCCGCCACCCGTAGGCATCAGCACCAGCGAGTCGCCACCGCCAATGGTGTGCATGATGATGTCCTTCTGCAAAGGCCGGAACTCATCATACCCGTAATAGGTCTTTAACAACTGTTCTATATTATTCATCCTTATCTCGCTCATTTATCGTATTCTTGTTTTAATCGTTTGAACAACCTCCAAATCCGCAGG
>JAILQO010000011.1 GCA_024698925.1 Bacteroidaceae bacterium
GGTCCTTCAATTCAACATCGCTATTGATCTTTACATTCTTGATTGCCATAATGATTAGAATTTAAGTCCACCGTTACGTGCTGCATCTGCAACTTCCTTGACTCTACCATGGTAGAGATAACCGTTACGGTCGAAAACGACAGTAGTGATACCGGCTTCAAGCGCCTTCTTCGCAATGAGCTCACCAACCTTGGCTGCCTGCTCCTTCTTGGGGCAAGCCTCCAGACCGAGAGAAGAGGCTGCACACAGTGTGGTGCCGTTCTCGTCGTTGATGATCTGAACATAAATCTGCTTGTTGCTGCGGAACACCGACATGCGGGGACGTTCTGCAGTACCGGAGATCTTGTTACGAACTCTATACTTGATCTTGATTCGTCTTTCTATTTTCGTTGTCATGATTACGCGATTTTAGAGTTACTATTACTTAGCACCTGCTGACTTACCAGACTTTCTGCGAATCTGTTCGCCAACGAACAAGATACCTTTACCCTTGTAAGGCTCGGGCTTACGGAAAGAACGAATCTTGGCACAAACTTGTCCGAGGAGCTGTTTGTCGCAAGACTTCAGGATAATCTGGGGGTTCTGGTTACGCTCAGACTTGGTCTCGACCTTGATCTCAGCAGGAAGCTGGATGAGGATGGGGTGGGTGTAGCCGAGTGCGAACTCGAGCAGGTTGCCCTTGTTGCTCACACGATAACCGACACCAACGAGCTCCATCTGCTTGGTATAACCCTCGCTCACGCCAACAACCATGTTGTGGATGAGAGAGCGATAGAGACCATGATAAGCCTGTTTCTGCTTCAGGGAGATGTTGATGGGATCATACTCTTCATCGATAGTGAAGGTAATCTCAGCCTTCTCCTTGTCGTAATTAACTTTAATGGAAGGATTCACCTCTTGGGTTAAAACACCCTCCTTACCTTTGACGGTAACCTTGTTGCCATCAATGGAAATCTCAACACCAGCGGGGATGTTTATGGGCAATTTACCAATTCTTGACATGTTAATTCCTCCTTTAGATTAATAAACGTAGCACAGGACCTCACCACCGATCTTCTGCTCGGCAGCTTCTTTGTTCGTCATCACACCACGAGAAGTGGAGATGATAGCGATACCCAGTCCGTTGATAACACGGGGCATGTCCTTATAACCAGTGTACTTACGCATACCGGGCTTGGACACGCGGATCAGTTTCTTGATGGCGTTAACCTTGTTAACAGCATCGTACTTCAAGGCCACCTTGATGGTGCCCTGAGGGCCGTCCTCAACGAACTTGTAGTTGAGGATGTAACCCTTTTCGAAGAGGATCTTGGTGATCTCCTTCTTCAGATTCGACGCGGGGATTTCCACCACTCTGTGCTTTGCCATGATGGCGTTGCGCACTCGCGTCAGATAGTCTGCAATAGGATCTGTCATTTTGTTTAAGATTTAATTGATCGGCACGCTGCCGACAATATTAAAAGATAATTGTAATAGGGTTTGCGGGGGATGTTACCAGCTAGCCTTCTTCACGCCAGGGATGAGACCCTGTGATGCCATCTCGCGGAACTGGATACGAGAGATTCCGAACTGGCGGATATAACCTTTGGGACGACCCGTAATCTTGCAACGGTTGTGCAAACGGATGGGGTTGGCGTTGCGGGGAATGCTCTGCAGTTTCTGTGCAGCCTCGAAAGCCTCTACGGGATCACCCGTGTTGACAATCTTCTTCAGGGCAGCACGCTTTGCAGCATACTTGGCAACGAGCTTGGCGCGCTTGACCTCGCGGGCCTTCATAGATTCTTTTGCCATATTTCCTTAGTCTTTAGCGTTTTTGAAGGGAAGACCGAACTCCTTGAGCAGTGCGAAGCCCTCCTCATCGGTGTTAGCGGTAGTCACAAAAGTGATGTTCATACCGACAATGCGGTCGATGGCATCGATGTTGATTTCAGGGAAGATGATCTGCTCCTGGATACCGAGGGTATAGTTACCACGGCCATCGAGCTTGCTCTCAATACCCTTGAAGTCACGGATACGGGGAAGGGCCACCTTCACGAGCTTCTCAAGGAACTCGTACATGCGCTCGCGGCGCAGAGTTACCATCACGCCGATGGGCATCTTCTTGCGGAGCTTGAAGTTGGCGACGTCCTTCTTGGAGACGGTAGCGACTGCCTTCTGACCCGTGATAGCGGTGAGCTCGTTCATAGCCACCTCGATAATCTTCTTATCTGCGGTAGCGATGCCAAGGCCCTGGTTGATAACAATCTTCTTCAGAACGGGGATCTGCATAGCAGAAGTATAGCCGAACTTTTCTTTCAATGCGGGAGCAATACGCTCAGTATACTCCTGCTTCAGTCTTGCTGTATTTGCCATTACTTAATCTCCTCTCCTGATTTTTTTGCATAACGGACAAGTTTGCCCTCTGCGTTTAACTTACGACCAATGCGGGTTGCCTTACCGGACTTGGGGTCCACCACATTCAGATTAGAGATGTGGATGGGGGCTTCCTGCTTCACGATGCCACCCTGAGGGTTCTTGGCACTGGGCTTCTGGCTCTTGGAGACCATGTTCTGGCCTTCCACGATAGCCCTCTGCTCCTTGACGAACACCTTCAGGACCTTACCGGTCTGGCCCTTGCTGTTTCCAGCGAGGATCTGTACAGTGTCGCCTTTCTTAATATGTAACTTTGCCATTACTGTAAATGAATCTTTAGATGATTAAAGTACCTCGGGTGCAAGTGATACCACCTTCATATTGGCAGCACGCAACTCACGGGCCACAGGACCGAAGATACGGCTTCCACGAAGCTCACCAGCATTGTTCAACAGTACGCAAGCGTTGTCGTCGAAACGGATATAGGAGCCATCGGCACGACGGACTTCCTTACTTGTGCGGACGATCAAAGCCTTCGACACAGCACCCTTTTTAATATCACTGGAGGGGATGACGCTCTTCACAGAGACGACGATAACGTCCCCAACGGTTGCATAACGGCGACGTGTGCCACCCAACACGCGGATGCAGAGGCACTCCTTGGCACCGCTGTTGTCTGCAACTACTAATCTAGATTCTGCCTGTATCATAATTACTTAGCTCTTTCTACGATTTCTACTACTCTCCATCTCTTGGTTTTGCTCAGGGGACGGGTTTCCATGATAAGAACGGTATCGCCCTTGTGGCAGTCGTTCTTCTCGTCGTGAGCGTGGTATTTCTTCGTCTTCTGGACGAACTTACCATAGATCGGGTGTCTTTCCTTATACTTGGCAGCCACTACAATGGTCTTATCCATCTTGTCGCTGATGACAACACCGGTTCTTGTCTTTCTTAAGTTTCTAACTTCCATGTTTAAGACCATTATTAATTAGCGTTCTTTTTCTCCGTGAGAATCGTCATCATGCGGGCGATGTCACGACGTGCCTTCTTGATCTCGGAAGGATTCTCCAGGGGAGCTACGGCATGGTTGAGCAACATCTGATTGTACTGTGCCTTTGCCGTCTCAATCTTCTCGGCGAGCTCTTCAATGGTGAGGGCTCTTACTTCTGCAGTCTTCATAATCAAGCGTTTTTGTCGTAATCTCGTCTAACAATGAACTTTGTAGTCACGGGAAGCTTCTGGGCTGCGAGGCGCAGAGCTTCTTTAGCTGTCTCATAGGGTACACCTTCTACCTCGAAGATGATGCGACCGGGAGTGATGGGGAACACGTAGCCTACGGGATCACCCTTACCTTTACCCATACGCACATCGGCAGGCTTCTTAGTGATTGGCTTGTCCGGGAAGATGCGGATCCATACCTGACCTTCACGCTGCATGTAACGTGTCACGGCGACACGGGCAGCTTCGATCTGACGACCGGTGATCCAGTGTGTATCGAGGCTCTTGATACCGAACGATCCGAAAGCAAGCTGATTGCCGCGCTGGGCGTTGCCCTTGCAACGACCTTTTTGCGGTCTTCTATATTTAGTTCTTTTCGGCTGTAACATAATTACGTTCTTTCAGTTTGTTTAACGATTGTTGTTGCGTGCACGACGGGGACCACGACGACCGCCACGGTCGTTACCGCCAAAGCGGCCGTTGTCCTTCTGCTGTGCAAAGTTCGGAGCCAGGTCCTTCTTGCCATAGACCTCGCCACGGCAGATCCACACCTTGATACCGAGCAGACCGACCTTTGTGAGGGCCTCAGTCTGGCAGTAGTCAATGTCAGCGCGGAAAGTGTGCAGGGGAGTACGGCCTTCCTTGAACATCTCAGAACGGGCGATTTCAGCACCGTTCAGACGACCGGAGATAAGCACCTTGATACCCTCGGCACCAGCGCGCATGGTGTTGGCGATAGCCATCTTGATAGCACGACGGTAAGCGATCTTACCCTCGACCTGCTTTGCGATGTTGGCACCTACGATGTTGGCATCCAGATCGGGCTTCTTCACCTCGAAGATGTTAATCTGAATATCCTTGTCGGTGATTTTCTTGAGCTCCTTCTTCAGAGCGTCAACTTTCTCACCACCTTTACCAATGATCAAACCCGGACGTGAAGTGCAGATCGTGATGGTCACGAGCTTCAATGTACGTTCGATGACAATGCGGGAGATGTTGGCATCACCCAGGCGAACCATAAGGTACTTGCGGATCTTGCTGTCCTCGAGGATGGAATCGCCGAAGTCCTTGCCTCCATACCAATTGGAATCCCAACCACGGACGATGCCGAGACGGTTGCTGATAGGATTAACTTTCTGTCCCATACTTCTACTGCTTAATCATTAGTTTTAGTGTCAACGAACAATGTGACGTGGTTGCTGCGCTTGCGGATGCGATAGCCGCGGCCCTGAGGAGCCGGACGCATGCGCTTGAGGGTAGCGCCCTCGTCAACGAATACTCTCGAAACGATCAGTTCGCCATCCTCGGCCTTGCGATCGTTCTTCTGTTCCCAGTTTGCAATAGCCGAACGGAGAAGTTTCTCTACGTCGGCTGCTGCAGCCTTCTTATTGAAGCGCAGGGTAGCCAGAGCGCGGTTGACCTCCATGCCGCGAATCAAATCCACCACATAACGCATCTTACGCGGGGAGGAAGGCACGCTCTTAGCCTTGGCAAAGTACTGGGTCTTCTGTGCAGCCTTTCTTGCTTCAGCTGCAAGTCTTTTTCTTTTTCCCATTATATTTTACTCTTTTTATTCAATTGTTGAATCCGAGGTCCTGCTTACTTCTTCTTCTGACCTGCATGGCCGCCGAACTTGCGGGTAGGAGCGAACTCACCCAGCTTGTGACCTACCATGTTCTCAGTGACATAGACAGGAATGAACTTGTTTCCGTTGTGCACGGCAATCGTGTGACCGACGAAGTCGGGGCTGATCATTGAAGCGCGAGCCCAAGTCTTCACGACGTTCTTCTTGCCGCTCTCGTTCATGGCGAGCACCTTCTTTTCGAGGCTTACTGCGATGTATGGACCTTTCTTAAGTGAACGACTCATAATGTTTCTTCAATTAACTGTGATTACTTTTTATTGGCTCTTTCAATGATGTACTTGTTGGACTGCTTCTTCGGAGCACGTGTCTTGAGTCCCTTAGCGTAGAGGCCCTTACGTGAACGGGGATGTCCACCGCTCTGACGGCCTTCACCACCACCCATCGGGTGATCATGGGGATTCATAACGACACCACGGTTGTGGGGGCGACGTCCGAGCCAGCGGCTACGGCCAGCCTTACCAGAACTTTCGAGAGCGTGATCGCTGTTGCCGACGCTACCAATAGTTGCCTTGCAGGCGCTGAGGATCTTGCGCGTCTCACCCGAGGGGAGCTTGATGACGCAATAGCGACCTTCACGGGATGTTAATTGAGCGAAGTTACCTGCGGAACGAACCAGCAGAGCGCCCTGACCGGGACGCAGCTCGATGTTGTGGATAACCGTACCGACGGGAATGTTCTGCAGGGGAAGAGCGTTACCGACCTCGGGGGCTGCCTCGGCGCCTGACATCAACGTCATGCCGACCTGCAGGCCGTTGGGAGCAATGATATAACGCTTCTCACCGTCAGCGTAGAAGAGAAGAGCGATGCGAGCCGAACGGTTCGGATCGTACTCAATGGTCTTCACGACTGCGGGAACACCATCTTTCTCTCTCTTGAAGTCGATGAAGCGGAACTTACGCTTGTGACCACCGCCGATGTAGCGGACAGTCATCTTACCGACGTTGTTACGACCGCCGGTGCTGCGCTTACCGAATGTAAGAGACTTCTCAGGTACAGATGCAGTAATCTCTTCGAATGTACCTATAATCTTGTGTCTTTGGCCCGGTGTTGTGGGCTTTAATTTACGTACTGCCATCTTTCTTTTTAAATGTTAGCGTAGAAATCGATTGTATCGCCCTCCTTGAGTGTGACGATAGCTTTCTTGAAGGCATTGGTGCGGCCCTTGATGAGGCCAGCCTTCGTGTAGCGGGTCTTGTTCTTGCCAGCGTAGCGGCAAGTGCTGATGTCGGTGACGGTCACGTTGTAGAGAGCCTCCACCTCATTCTTGATCTCGACCTTGTTAGCCTCAGGACGGACGATGAAGCCGAACTTGTTCTGCTTCTCCGTGATGTTGGTCATCTTCTCAGTGACCAGAGGTTTGATAATATATCCCATAGTTGTCTTGCCCGTTACTTGTTAAGATTTTCGGCGATGACACCCAGAGCGCCCTCAGTGAGCACAAGCACGTCTGCATCGAGCACCTTGTAGGTGTTCAGTGCAGATGCAGCCATGACATTGGCACGCTCGAGATTACGAGCCGACAAATATACGGCTTTATCCGCACCTGGCAAAACGAAGAGGGCCTTCTTGCCATCAACTTTAAGATTATTTATGACTTCAATGAAGTTTTTGGTCTTCGGAGCCTCGAAAGTGAAGTCTTCAACGACCACAATTGCGTTCTCCTGAGCCTTGTAGGCGAGAGCGCTCTTGCGGGCCAGACGGCGCACTTTCTTGTTGAGCTTAAAGCCATAGTCGCGGGGCTGAGGACCGAATACACGGGCACCACCCACGAGCACGGGGGAGTTGATGTCACCACGACGTGCACCGCCGCCGCCCTTCTGACGACCGAGCTTGCGGGTAGAACCGCTGATCTCGGAGCGCTCCTTGGACTTGGCAGTACCCTGGCGCTGGTTAGCGAGGAAGAGCTTGACATCGAGATAGATTGCGTGGTCATTGGGCTCAATGCCGTAAACCGCATCGTCGAGGACGACCTTACGACCGGTGTCCTGACCTTTGATATTCAATACACTGACTTCCATCTTACTTAATAACGCTTACGATTGAACCTTTGAAACCCGGAATGCTGCCCTTGATGAGGAGCAGGTTGTGCTCGGGAATCACCTTTAACACTTGCAGGTTGTGCGTAGTCACGCGGGCATTGCCCATCTGGCCACCCATACGCAGGCCTTTGAAGACCTTAGCGGGATAGGAGCAGGCACCGATTGAACCCGGCTTGCGCAGACGGTCGTCCTGACCGTGTGTGCTCTGACCGACGCCGCCGAAGCCGTGGCGCTTCACGACGCCCTGGAAGCCCTTACCCTTGCTCGTGCCGATAACATCGACGTAAGCAGTGTCAGCGAAGAGATCCACCGTGATGGTGTCTCCCAGATTCACATCTTCGAAACCTGTGAACTCGGCCAAGTGGCGCTTGGGTGTTGTACCGCTCTTGGCGAAGTGACCGAGCATAGGCTTTGTGGTATTCTTTTCCTTAGCCTCCTCGAAGCCGAGCTGAACAGCTGCATAGCCGTCCTTCTCAACGCTCTTCACCTGGGTAACTACGCAAGGACCTAATTCGATAACAGTGCACGGCACGTTCTTGCCGTCGGCACTGAAAACGGAAGTCATTCCGATTTTCTTTCCTAATAATCCTGGCATTTCTTTAATTTTTGTTTTGTTATTGATTTTCTAGTTCTACTAGACTTACTAGTTCTACTAGTTGATTAGACTTTGATCTCTACTTCCACGCCGCTGGGCAATTCGAGCTTCATCAGAGCGTCAACGGTCTGTGCCGTGCTGCTGTAGATATCGATGAGGCGCTTGTAGCTGCTGAGTTGGAACTGCTCGCGAGACTTCTTGTTGACGAAGGTGGAGCGGTTGACGGTGAAGATACGCTTGTGGGTGGGGAGGGGAATGGGTCCGCTCACGATAGCACCTGTAGCCTTCACGGTCTTAACAATCTTCTCGGCAGACTTGTCCACCAAGTTGTGGTCGTAGGACTTCAGTTTGATTCTGATCTTCTGACTCATGATGTAATTGACGATTTAATGATTTACAATTTTCATTTATTTAAAGGTGGGTGACTGCCAAAGAGTCATTTGCTTGGCAGCCCCCTGCCTTGTTGTTTTAAGTGTTAGACCAGATCCACACGGCCCTTGATCTCCTCGAGCACAGCCTTAGCGATGCTGGAGCTTACAGGTGCGTGGTGATCATACGTCATGCTGGAGGTAGCACGGCCGGAAGTGATGGTACGGAGTGCCGTCACGTAGCCGAACATCTCGCCCAGGGGAACCATAGCCTTCACGATACGGGCACCGCTGCGGCTGGTATCCATACCCTCGACCTGTCCGCGACGCTTGTTCAAGTCGCCGATGACATCACCCATGTTCTCCTCGGGTGTTACCACCTCGAGCTTCATGATGGGCTCCATCAGTACGGGCTTAGCTTGAGAGCAGGCGTTCTTGTAAGCCTGGATAGCGCAGATTTCGAAGGAGAGCTGGTCAGAGTCAACGGGGTGGAAAGAACCATCCACGAGCTCAACCTTGAGGCTGTCCATGGGGAAGCCACCGAGGATACCATTCTTCATGGCGCTCTCGAAGCCCTTCTGCACAGCGGGGATGAACTCCTTGGGGATGTTACCACCAGTGACGCTGTTGATGAACTGCAAGCCTGTGCCCTCGAAGTCTTCGTCGATAGGACCAACGTTGACAATGATGTCAGCGAACTTACCGCGACCACCGGACTGCTTCTTGTAAACCTCGCGGAGGTTGACTGTCTTGGTGATAGCTTCCTTGTAGTTCACCTGGGGCTTACCCTGGTTGCACTCTACCTTGAACTCACGCTTCAGACGGTCGATGATGATATCGAGGTGAAGCTCACCCATACCGCTGATAACGGTCTGGCCGCTCTGCTCGTCTGTGCGGACGGTGAAGGTAGGATCCTCTTCTGCCAGCTTGGCGAGGCCGTTACTGAGCTTGTCGAGGTCCTTCTGAGTCTTGGGCTCCACCGCGATACCGATAACGGGATCGGGGAAGTCCATGCTCTCAAGTACGATGGGTGCATCCTCGTCGCAAAGGGTATCACCTGTGCGGATATCCTTGAAGCCGACACCTGCGCCGATATCACCAGCACCGATGACCTCTACAGGATTCTGGTGGTTGGAGTGCATCTGGAACAGACGGCTTACGCGCTCCTTCTTGCCGGAACGGGTATTGTAGATGTAGCTACCAGCCTCAACCTTACCGGAATAAACGCGGATGAAGGTCAGACGGCCCACATACGGGTCTGTAGCGATCTTAAAGGCCAAAGCGGAGGTCTTCTCGTCCTCGCTGGGCTTACGGTCTTCCTCTTCACCAGTCTCAGGATTGGTACCAATCACGTTGGGAGTATCCAGCGGGCTGGGCAGGAAAGCGCAGACGTAGTCAAGCAGCGTCTGTACGCCCTTGTTCTTGAAGCTGGAACCGCAGAGCATAGGAGTGATCTCCATGCTGACGGTAGCTGCGCGCAGGCCGGCGAGGATTTCCTCCTCGGTGATGCTGTTGGGATCGTCGAAGAACTTCTCCATGAGCGCCTCGTCATACTCAGCAACAGTCTCCAGCATCTTGTCGCGCCACTCCTGAGCCTCGTCAACCAAGTTAGCGGGAATCTCCTCAACGGAGTATTCAGCACCCATGGTCTCGTCGTGCCACAGGATAGCCTTCATCTTGATCAGGTCAACGACACCCTTGAAGTTCTCCTCAGCGCCGACGGGGATTACCACGGGCACAGCCTTAGCACCCAGGACATCCTTCATCTGGCGGACAACCTCGAAGAAGTCAGCACCGCTACGGTCCATCTTGTTGACGTAACCAATACGGGGAACATTGTACTTATCAGCCTGACGCCAAACGGTCTCGGACTGGGGCTCTACACCACCTACAGCACAGTAGGCAGCAACAGCGCCGTCCAGCACACGGAGTGAACGCTCTACCTCAGCGGTGAAGTCCACGTGTCCCGGGGTGTCAATGAGGTTGATCTTATACTTGTTACCGTTCCAGTTCCAGAACGTCGTGGTGGCAGCGGAGGTGATGGTGATACCGCGCTCCTGCTCCTGGGCCATCCAGTCCATGGTGGCAGCGCCGTCGTGCACCTCACCAATCTTATGGGTCAGACCCGTATAGAAGAGGATACGCTCAGACGTAGTGGTCTTACCAGCATCGATGTGAGCCATGATGCCGATGTTACGGGTCAAATGCAAATCTTGTTTTGCCATTGTTTACTTGATGTGTTAGAGTGAGATTAGAAGCGGAAGTGTGCGAATGCACGGTTAGCCTCAGCCATGCGGTGCATATCCTCCTTACGCTTGAAGGCGCCGCCCTGCTCGTTGTAAGCGTCCATGATTTCAGCTGCGAGCTTGTCAGCCATGGTCTTACCGCCGCGCTTGCGGGCAAAGAGGATGAGGTTCTTCATAGACACGCTCTCCTTACGGCTCGGACGGATCTCCGTAGGAACCTGGAACGTAGCGCCACCGATACGGCGGCTCTTAACCTCCACCTGAGGGGTAACTTTCTGAAGAGCTTCCTTCCAGATTTCGAGGGAAGACTTCTCTTCGTTCTGCATCTTGTTCTTTACAATCTCGAGAGCATCGTAGAAAATACGATAAGAGATGCTCTTCTTGCCGTCATACATCAAGTGATTGACGAACTTGGACACCTTCACGTCGCCATACACGGGATCGGGAAGGACGACACGCTTTTTTGGTTTTGCTTTACGCATTGTTTTGTGATTTTTACTGTTTGGCTGTATTCGTTTGTTTTCTTCAACGCGCTTCCGCCTCATCACGAGGGACCAGTGCATTTACTCAACCGCGTTTATACTAGCACAAAACGATTAAATTTAATGATTTAGCGATTTTATATTTAATGATTGCTGCCTGGAGTTTTGGATTCCGACCGTGCTTATCCTTAAATCTTCAAATCCTTAAATCTTTAACTGAATTTACTTCTTAGCAGCCTTCGGACGCTTTGCACCATACTTGGAACGACGCTGTGTGCGGTTAGCAACACCTGCGGTATCGAGTGTTCCACGAACGATGTGGTAACGTACACCTGGAAGGTCCTTCACACGACCGCCGCGCACCAGCACGATGCTGTGCTCCTGCAGGTTGTGACCCTCTCCGGGAATGTAGCTGTTAACTTCCTTTGAGTTGGTAAGGCGCACACGAGCAACCTTACGCATGGCGGAGTTAGGCTTCTTAGGTGTGGTTGTATAGACACGAACACAGACACCGCGACGCTGAGGACAGCTGTCCAGAGCGGGGCTCTTGCTCTTGTCAACAAGCACCTTGCGGCCTTTCCGCACGAGTTGTTGGATTGTTGGCATTTTCTTTTAGTTTTTAATTATTATATTATTGTGTATTATAAGCAGTTCCAGAGGGGCTTGCGCACACCTCAAAAGGGCATATTATGCCCATTCGGGCTGCAAAGGTAGATAAAATCTACCATATAGCAATGCCCTCAGAGCCTGAAAAACGCTCCAAGGGCATCAAAAAGGGTCAAAAAGGGCAATATTTAAGAAACTTTAACTTATTCAGTTCACTTTGAAGGGCGAAATAGGACCTTTTTGTTGCAGATCTTCGGGCAAATTGATGATGCCGTTTGCCTGCTCGTAGTTGGCAATATTCTGTTCCAAAAGACGCATCAGGCGCTTGGCGTGTGCCGGAGCCATCACTACCCTACTCTGCACGTTGGCGCGAGGCATTCCTGGATGATGGAACACGAAATCCATGATAAATTCCGTTGGTGTGAAGCCCATAATCGTCAGGTTCGAGTAAACTCCTTTTTCCACTTCCGGGGTCATATTCACCTGTACCTGACCCTGTTTCTGCTGTTCGTTGTTATTTGCCATATGACTGTCTGTTTATGATTACTTTCGTTGATGAAACATAAATATAGAATAATGTTCGCGCGCGTAAGAGCGAGAAGACGTTGCAAAGTTACAACATATTCGCTCTCGAGCGCACTCCTGAGGGTTAATTATCATTAATTGCTGCCTCCTAAGCTGTTTCACGGCTGACATAGACCATGTGAGTGCCGCGTCCCTGTGCCTTGAAGCCTGCATCAGGTCGCTGAGCGAGCTGTCGCAATTCGATGGATGCTTTGGATTGCGACAGGCCCGTGAGGGCTGCATAATCCTTGACCCGCATGAAAGGGCGCTGCGTCACATATTCCTTAGCCAGCGCCATGCGCTCCTCCAGCGAATACTGCGATGTCCGCAGACGGCAGTCCTCGCCTCGCTCCAGATCACACTCGCGGTCCGTCTTGCGAATCAGCTCTTTGGAAGCCCTGAAGCGGATGCCGCTGACAGCGATGGACTGGGCGTTACGTTTCTGTTCGCCCTCCTCAAAGGTGTCCTGCTCCTTGTCCTTCTTCAAGCCGAGCTTAGCACGGAATGTTCCAAGTCCATCAAGACTCACGGAGTAGCCCATTCCCAGCAGACGCGGCAGCTGGTCAGCCAACGTCGCCAGTACGGCGTCCATCATGGCACGCGTCACACCGCTGCCTGCGAAAGCACACTTATCAATAAACTCGTCATGACTCATCTTGCGCCACGTCTGAATGGTGTAGTAGGCCTGAGTCTTGCCTGTGCCGTTCAGGTCGGCAATTTCCTTTTTAATATACCTTGCCATAGGAAAAAAGTTTGTTTGCGGCTGCAAAGATAATGATTATCCCTGAAAAACTTTATTTCTCGACGTAAATTATATATTTTACGACGTAAAACTTATATTTCTCGACGTGAAATATAAATTTCTCGTCGTAAAATAAAGTTTTTCTCGCGCAAAAATGCTTTTTATTTCAGGGTCTAGAAAAGTTTTGATAACGCACCTGGACACTTTGGGGACGGGGCTTTTGGAGAAATATGAGGGGAAAGTGAAAAAAAGTTGGTGTACTTTGTTTAATTTTGGGCCGTTTTTTCGTTATATAAGTGTAATGACACAAGAAGAGTTCACACATATTGCTGGCGAAATGCGCACCAAGGCCGTAACCGTAGCCCAACGTTTTGGGTATGCATCAGACGATGCCGAGGACGTTGCGCAGGACGTGATGCTGAAGCTGTGGTGCCTGCATGAGAAGATAGACGATGCGGCACGACTGAAGGCCTCAGTGGCTATCACCACAAAGCACGTGTGCATCGACAGATGGCGCACGACGCACTTGAATGCAGATGTGGACTCCGCAATGCCGCTAGTGGACGAGCATTCGCTATATGATCAACTGGAGTACGCAGAGCTGGAACAATGGATGAACGAGCAGATTGACCGCCTACCCACTACAAGTCGAATCGTACTGACCATGCGACAGCTGGAACATCGCGAACTCAGCGAGATTGCCGACATTTTGGGCATCCGGCAGGCCTCTGTCTCCACGTTGCTCGCTCGAGCACGGCGTGAATTGATAACCAAACTAAAGAGGAGAAACGAACTATGAGAAAGCAGTATAGCAAAGAGGAAATAACCCATATCCTCGACAGGTTTATGGCTGGCGAGACCAGTTTGGCAGAAGAGCAGCTATTGGCTGACTATTTCCGTACTCACGAGGTGAACGACGAGTGGCGTGAATACAAGGAGATGTTCGCCCTGTTCGACAGCGGCAAGGTGGACATCGAGCTGACGACCTCTGCCGACAGAGCTGATTCGTCCTTCATCAATCATCATCCCTCAGTCATCATTCGCCATTCATCATTCGCAGTCATCGGCATCGCCGCTGCCATCATTCTCGCCTTCCTGCTTTGGCCTGAGAGTCATAAGGAAACAACGACACAGACAGAGGTGAAGCCCGTTGTTGCAGAGGCAAATCCCCAGCCCGTTCCCCTGCCCGTCGTTGAAGAGAAGACAGAAGAAACGGTGATGGCTGTAGTGCAGCCTACGCCACAGCCTGTTAAGAAGCATAGGAAGGCGGGCAAGAAACAGAGTGCTCCAATAGAAGAGCCTGTGCTTGCACAAACAGAGCCGCTAAGGAAGCAGGAAGAGGGAGTTCCCGTCATCCCTGCCGACAAGCAAGCCCTCGCTGACATCTACCTCGCAGAAGAAGCGTTACAGGTCGCCTATGAGATACGAGGCCAACAGGAAGCTATCCGTGCCTATGCCGCCAGCCTCACAGGTGAAGAACCCGCCAAACCCATCATAACACTTTAGAAATATACAATTCACAACCCATAATTCCTTTACTTTTATGAAAACAATTCAGAAAAGCTTAATGATTGTGAGCTTGCTGCTCGCTTCAATGACCGCCTCTGCACAAAGTGAACTGTTGGAGGCATTGCCTGAGATGCTGCAAAAGGAGTTCAGCATCGAACTGAAGAAGTCCATCAATCAGGAACGCGACGTGCTGAAGGAGGGACGTCCGCTCAAGTCGCGCTGCGAAATCTATACCTTCACGCTCACCAAGAAACAGCAGGAGAAGGTCTTCAAGGGTATGAAGGATTGCTTCGAGGGAGCAGGACGCGACAAAAACTGCTACAGCGTAAACAGTATGAACGATCTGACAGGCAAGGAAAGCCTGCGTAACCTTATTGTCGGTGACGATCCTAACCGTTACGTCACCATTGGGAAAGACTACAACAATTTCATTAATGTGAACATCCTGGACACGAAGGACACTACGAATACGCACCGCTATGCCTATGCCCTTGAATGGCGCGAACAGATCGGTACTTCTGAGAAAGGGGCTATTGACGTCCGCTATATCGTCACCTACGCCCAAATACCGACTGCCTATACCGCCACAATGCAACCTTCCTCCCTCGCCGATGAGGTGACGAACATGGTAAGAAAAGGACGAGAACTGTGGGGTAGGGACTTCGCATTCGACGAACTTCTAAGCGACGACAACATCCTGCTCACCTTCTCGAAGCTAAAGGATCAGTACATCAACGGCGATAACCACAGTTTCCACGCCATCTCCATCTATCTCCTCTGCAAGCGTGCTCGCAGCTTCGGGTACTTCAAAAGTGAGGATTCGGAGGTGATGCTCAAGCAGATGAAGAACGAAGTCCGCGAGCTGATCAGCATGGGGTCCAACGACAAGGCCGTGCTCTACTACCTGCAGCAAGCGTTGCTGGAACTGGAACAAATCAAATGAGCCAAAATCAAAGGTAAATTTTCTTCATCGCCCCGCTACGTCGTGATTACGTGGTGGGGCAATTCCGTGAAGAACGAACAACCATTGCCTCCCGTTAATCATTCATAAATCTTCAGTTCCGACTTAACATTTCGAGGTCTCGTGCGTTATATATACAGATGACACGGATAGAATTCGAATATACAATCCTGAAGACGCGCACTAAAATGCTGCGCGTAGCCACAGACTTCTTTCATAACGAGGAGGATGCTGAGGACATTGTTCAGGAGGTCTATGAACGGATGCTCCGACGTGGCTGGCGCGAGGGCGATGACTTGGAAGCTCTGCTCGTCCGAGCCACCAAGAATCTATGCGTCAGCGTGTGGCGACGACAGCGTTTGCGAGAGACAGAGACTTTGGAGAGTATCGTTGAGCCGGTAGAACATCAGGCTGCTGATTCGCATCTCCTACAAGCAGAAAAGCAGGCTGCTTTAGAAAATGCCATTCTTCAGTTGCGCCACTCTGAACAAAGGCTCGTCCGCATGAAAGGCAATGACCTGAGTCTGGACGAAATATCAGAGCAGACAGGCATCCCTAAACGCTCGGTCAGCGTCATGCTGAGCACAGCGAAGAAACGATTAATGAACATCTTAATAAGAACTAACGATGATTGACAAGAAACTGATACACCAAGCAGCAGAGGACATAGACATCTTCGAGGAAGACTTGACAGCGGAGTACGAGCGCCTCTGTTCGCCGCGGCCACGCATCCTGCGCCTCTGGCCTCTGGCGGCTGCCGCCTGTGTGGCAGGAATCATTGCCATCTTTCTCACTCCTCCTAAAGCAACAAAAGAGGTTTCTCCCCTATTCACTACAAAGGAATCATTGTTCAAAAAGCAGCAGATGTGGCAATATGAAGACAGGCAATCGGCGTTGGATATACAACTTGCCTATCAACGGGAGATCAAGAGAAAAGGTGAGCGGTTGGCCGCTTACATTCAAGAACAACAAGAACTCATAAACGAACCATATTAAGATTATGAAAAAAATACACCTATATATATATATGATGCTCGCCGCCATGAGCATCACCTCGTGCACACATCGTGTTGCCGAAAAGCCAGACCACGAAGTAGAGACTCTTGCCGAACTGTTCGACAGCCTGACAAACCGAGGAACTCCCGTGTCACATACGCTTCGTTGTTTTCGGGATTCGACAATGACGGACGAATATACCATCTTCACGGTTATTGAAGATACGACGCAAATGACAGATAAGACTGATAAGGATTGGCATCGGCACGCTGCTGACAACCAGCGTTTCCTGTTGCGCAACGCCACGTATCTGGTGGAAAAGCTGTGCCGGAGTGCACAAGAAAGTTATCGTTACACCACACCTGACTCTGTGGACTATAGCATTACGATAGCAAAAGAACCGCGAAAGATGATGACTTTCAGACACTACAGGGGTGAGCGGAATGCAGATTGCATGGTCCTGTTCTATACCATACAGAAGCCCACAAAGGCCGTACCGAAACAGGGTAATCCCAAGCCTATGCAGACATTGCTGAAACGATTCCTGGACGAACAGAAGGGCGTCAGGCAGTATCCAGTCCACTACGAGTGGGAGCAGGGTGTGCCTTTCCCCAGCGAAGGGGAGTTTTGCAATTCGTTCACCATGCGCATGGGGCGCGGTGCCGACTCCCTGGCCGCCTCGTTGGTCACAGGCACCCACTACGTCATTCCCGTCAAGGGATATGAACAAGTGCAAGAGTTGGAGAATGAGCTCTGCAATCGTATGATTCGGCTTTCCACAGAGCAACCCGTCGTCGGTTCCGTCCTGCAGACTGCGGCCCTTCCAGGCTGTGAAAAGAGGAGGTTGCAGCATTACTGGCAGTATTCCACCATCCAGGGAAAAAGGCAGTTGGTTTACCAATTGGAAACACAAGGATTTGGCAATAATACTACGGAGGGCTATAGCAACGCCCTCCACATCCTGGAACTCAATACTGCCGAGGCTCCTCGCCTCACCATCCCCCTCAACTGGTGGGTCGTGATGCGCACCCACAACACCAAGATCTTCTATAAGGATGAATGGAAAGAACATATTTGATACGCATAATCTTTCTAACTACTCTCGAATAAACGGCATACCTTTGCAGTAATCCTGCCACGCATCTTATCGCAAGACCAGCGGATCAAGATGAAATTTTTTCTTATGTCACGTCACCTTTTGCTTTCTGGAACTGTTATATTGATGAAGTGACGGAGCAATGAGAGCCGTTAAGCTTGCTTAGATGGCCGAATCGCGACGGAACTCGATGGAATCAATTGGTTCAAGAAACAAAAGTTTAACCTATAATAAAAACAAGAATTATGTATTACCAACTCCAATTCATGGAGATGATCGTTAAGATCTTTTTTCTCCTTGGTGCTGTTGCACTCCCCGTCTTAATCGTATGGCTGAAGAACCGCAAAAAGATCAACGAGACGAACCAACGCACCCAAATCGTGCTGGCTGCCATCGAGAAGAATGCAGAGACAGACGTTGAGGACTTGCTCAAGAAGATGGCTCCGCAAAAGAAGTTGCTGAAAGAAAAGCTGCTCAGCAAACTGCTCTGGGGAGGAATCATCTCGCTATTAGGTTTAAGTTGTATGGCCATCGCACTCTTCCTCGACTTCAAAGGCGGAGTTTCCACCAATGACCTTGCTTTACAATACTGGTTAGGAGGTAGCATCCTTGCTGTAGGCATCGCCTTCCTCGTTACCTACCTTGTCGGCAAGAAACTTTTAGCCAAGGAGATTGAGGCCGAGGAAAAGAAAATGACCACACAGGCGTAACCCGTGACACGTGAAGATTTCATATCGCAAGTGGAGCGCGAGCAGGAGGCCCTCAGAGGTTTCTTGCTCGCCCTCTGCTGCGGCAACAAGAGCGATGCCGACGACCTGGCGCAGGACACGCTGGTGAAGGCCTATCTCTCGTCGGCAGGCTATCAGGACAAGGGGCGTTTCCGTTCGTGGCTTTTCAAGATTGCCCACAACACTTTCCTTAATCATAAGGCAAGTATGCGCACAATGGAAAGCATCGACGAGACACGAACACTTGTCAGCAACGCTGCTGCAGATGCCCCTTTTGAGCACCAAGATCTCTTTCTTGCTTTGCGTACCCTTCCTCCCAAGGAACGTTCTGCTATCACGCTATTCTACCTCAGCGGATATAGTATCAAAGAGATTGCTACCATTACGGAAACCTCTGAGGATGCTGTCAAGAAGCAACTCTCACGGGGACGAGACAAGCTCAGAGAGCAATTAAAAATTGAGAATTGAGAATTGAAAATTGAAAACGTTATGACAAAAGATAAAGCCCTTGAGGAACTGTTCCTCGCACAGACGCCGCATTTCGACGACAATGCCGACTTCATGGCCAAACTCACCAAGCGTCTAGATGCCGTAGAATATATCAAGCAGCATCAAGAAGCCACCATCCGCCGCTATAAGATGGCTACGGTTGCAGCATTTGTCGTAGGCATCATCAGCGGCGCAGGCGCTATGGTGTTTTTGCTTTCGATGCCTGTCGAAGCTCCCTTATTCACCTTTGATGTACAGAGTGACATCCTACAGTGGCTGTTCAATAACTCCCGACTCATCACATCCTCCGCCCTCGCCCTGTTGATGAGCTTCGGCCTTGCCAGCATCATCGCCAACATTCAGGACATCCTGTTGATGAGGGGGAAGCAGATTACATGCTAATGGGCTGTTATCGCCCTCACATCTTTCCATAACCGCACGTCTGCTCCGCCCGCCTGCAACAGGTTGGCAGGGCAAGCCTCCATAATAATGCAGCGAAAACACCATCATCGGGTAGAAAACAATAAATAATAGGATATTCCATATTATTACACAATAATCCGAATAAAAAATTGGATATATTCGGAATTTACTGTATTTTTGCAGCATAATCCGAATGATATCGCGGAATATACCGATGACCACGGCATCAGACACATGGGCCTCTTCCAGTTCCTGATGTCTGGATTGTAATAAGGAATCGTGCCTCCCCGCATGCATCAGCAACAAGCAGCGGGGAGGCTTCTTTTTATATTATTTGCAATAACGGCTTTTTTCCCGTTTTTACCGACATATTTTCGTCATCGGTGTGTATATAAGGGTAAGAAGACAGACTCATGACAGAACTGGAACAAGAAATGATACTCGCTGCCCGACAGGGCCGGGCACAAGGCTACCACTACCTGATGAACAGGTACGGGCGGCAGGTGCAACTGATCGTGGCGCAGTTCGTTTCTGACATGAGGGATGTGGAAGAGCTGACGCAGGATGTATTCGTCCGTGCCTTTGAACACCTCCCGGACTTCGACCCTCTGCGAGCCACCTTCGGCACATGGATCAGTCGCATCGCGTACAACGCCGCCCTGAACCACTTGCGCAGTCATGACTATGCGCCACTTTCTCTCGACGAGGAACAATACGCTCCGCCCGATGCGGTGCCCTGGGCGCAGGACGATGAGGAGCAAACGAACGAAGCCGAACGCCTCTCGCTCCTTGACAAAGCCATCAACCGCCTGCGCCCTGAAGAGCGGACATTGCTGCACCTGCGTTACTACGAAGAACGCTCACTCGGCGAGATTGCAGAGGTGATGGAGGTGGCAACGGGCCCGCTGGCCAACCGGCTGCAACGAATCAAACAGAAACTAAGGAAACTAATCAAATCATGAAGACAATGACAGACAATCATATAGAAACGGCTTTGCGCGCAGCCATGGAACGCCGCGCAGCAAAGGTGCCGTCACTGCCTGACGACTTCGCCCAACAGGTGATGAACAAGATGAATGCTCGCAAAGAAAATGCGAACCAGCATCGCGTTAGCACTCCCCTCCATTACGGGAGGGGTTGGGGGTGGGTCTGTATCGCCGCTGCCATCATTCTCGCCTTCCTGCTTTGGCCTGAGAGTCATGAGGCTCCGATAAAGCAGTCGGAGCAGCAACCGGTCATTGCTGAGATGACACCGCCAGAATCTGTGCCGATGGAAAAGGTTGAGGCAGAAACTCCAGTGCTACAAACGCAGACAGTTCCAAAGCAAAAGTCCGATGCTGTAGTTTCAAAGCCGCAACGCATAGCCAGCAAGCCCAGAACACCAGCCCCCGACGCCCTCCAATCGATAATCTCAACAGACGACCCACAACTCGTAGCAGCTGTCGAGCCTGCAATCCGCGAACAGATAAGAACTGTTCACATCGCTCCAGGCCAAGTGATGTATGTTTTAGAGGTCTCGAATCAGCCGCCTTCCGTGGAAATGCCTTCAGTGAGTGAACTTCGCGCCCGTGGAGTCCGGCTGACTGCCGACGTACAACAGCATTTACAGCAAGCAAGTATTCAATTCTAAACTTACAATACAGATGAAAAAGACAATCCTTTCCCTGATGTTCGCTCTCTTCTGTGTAACATCACAGAGTCAGATTAATCCCAAGATGCAAGCCCTCTTCGAACAGCTCACAGCGCTGGGCGAAAAGCCTTTCACAAAGGATAAGACTGGCGGACAAGGCAACCCCATACGCCTCAGAATGGCGGTTTACCTTTATTATAGCCCAGATATGTACAGCGGCATTGATGGTCCAGCATTAGACAGTTTGCTGCAAGAAGACAGGAGCAAACTGAGACAGCAGGTTAAGGCCATCCGGCACACGCTTGACGACCTGCAGGAAGAGGCGCAGGAAAGCTACCACTATGAGTACCACAACGGTGGGCAGGACACCATCCTCTATTCCATGAATCTCTGCCAGGATACCACACGCATCTATAAGTTCCAAGCGGATAATCATCCGTATTACGCCTCAGACGAATACCTCTCTTTCCGTCTCCAACCACATAAGCAAGAAGGGTCTTATACGGCAAGCCTCGCCTACAATGTAGCTCTTCCTGCCCCTACAGGTGAGCCTTACACTCGTGAGAATCTGACTGCCGACATTGACCGTCTCTTCAAGCAACATCGCATCAAGCCTCGAAAGGCTATATGGCGACACGACAAGGCTTATTCTGACTCCGTATCAACAGCCTTAACAGAATATTTGTCAAAACCAGATTCGCTTCGCGATGATTTGCACTTCACAACAGATTGGGGCATTACTATGGGCATTGGCAACGTCACTTTCGATAATGATGACAACAGTCCTGTTGGCGTGACGGATGCTACAATCTATACCGTTCCACTCTCCCAAGAATCGACGGCGAAGCAACTGCTGGCGACAATCGACAGTCTGGCGCAACACTACACCAATAGCCCGCAGGATCATTGGTTCCAATACAACTATGGTCTCTCCTTTGAGGAACACACTCACCTGATTCTTCTAAGCCTTGAAGCTACTAAGCGGGAGGATTGTTACGTTATTGATATCGAGCGTGACGATTTCGGATACCACTTCCTCGTGGCCCAAACCCAAGGATCATTATGGGTGCCCTTTTACTGGCCATCACTCAAGTCCTTCATCAACGGCAAGAAGACTTACTTCAAGGGCATGATGCCTAAGTCATGACCAGACGTCTTCAAGTAAACGCTAAACTCCCCTTCCCGTTAATTCTTCATAAATCTTCAACTCCAACGTAATGAAAACGCATCTTTGTGCGTTATAATAGAAGAAACAAATAAGAAACGAACAATGAACAGGAAAGAACAGTTTCTGCTTTGGCTGTTGGCTTTAGCCCTTTGGGGAATCCTCATGCCGATAAGAGCCTATAGCCTGCAATGGGCAATGGTTATTCACAGCATAGCATTTGCTATACTGACATGGTGGACCTTGAGGAAATACGTGCCGAAAACGGGGTTCTGGCGACCACTGATTCCCGTGGTGATACCTTGGATATTCGAGCTGCTTTTGCACTTTGTTTTGGATTCTGCCATGTTTTCGCTACTTATATCCTTCATGCCATTATGGTCTGTAGTCACAGTTGCCCTTTTCTATCGTTATCGCAAAATCTGGCTTTTGCTACTCTGTGCAGCATTGTGGTTGTTTGGTGTTACTGAAAGCCATCGGCAATGGGTTGAATGGATTGTCTTTGGCGAGAATCCTCTATCTGTGAATTTGGCAGACTGTACTGTGTCTGATAGCATACATACATTCAAATTGACTGAGTTTGATGCTGAATACCTCATGCTGGATGTATGGTACAGCCAGTGCGGAGTTTGTCTTAGGGAAATGCCCGAAGTGGAGGCTCTGCATAATGAATACAAGGGCGATGACAGGGTGGAAGTGGTGTCTTTGTTTGCTTGTCTGATAGAGGGTGAACGTTTTGCCGACGGATATCGCATCTTGAATGAGTTGGGGTGCGAAATACCTATCTATGCCATTGAAAAAGACAATCCTTTATTGAGCCGCTGTGATATTAACTCTTATCCACGAGTCCTTATCCTTGACAAAAAGCGTACAGTTATCTTTAATGGCAGTCTTGAGTTTGCCAGACGAAAATTGAAAGGCATCCTTGGACAAGAAGAAAGAAAATGAGCAAGCAAACCATCATCACCATCCTGTTTGCCCTCGTTGTGTTGGCGGGGCAGGCGCAGAATCAAGATTTAGAAAACTTGTTTCAGAAATACAGGAATAATCCTGCGATAGAATATGTGAACTTGTTGGATTCCGTTCCTGATGCTCAACGTGTGAAAGTGGCTGAAACTTTTGAATTCGGCGATTCGCTCTCTCTTATTCGTCATTTTGTTGAAGAATACGAGCAGATTAAGAATTTCAAGAAAATGAAAGCGAGCAAAGTCATCAAAATTAAAGGTAACCTGTTAATGAAGATGGCTATGAACCAA
>JAILQO010000028.1 GCA_024698925.1 Bacteroidaceae bacterium
GAGTGATGGAACATCACAGTGGATGTTTAGGCTGTTGTGTGAAAGCTCGCTTTCAGGCACAGACAGACGAAACAAACACGATTGGCCAACGGCCTCAGACGGCGCAGCGGGGTTTTTAAGGTTTTTGTCAAACAAAACTTAAACTCTGGAACTTTTAAACCCTTAAACCTCTATTGTATGAAAAAGGAACGAATTTGGGAGGTAGTGGCGAAGATGGTAGTAGCCGCACTCACAGCTTTCATCACCGCACTCACGACTACGTCGTGCACCGGTCACGGACCGTTCGTGTTCTAAGCTAAAAAATTACAAATAATGGAATTCCAGACCTTGCATTCCGCAGGGCCTGGAATTTTTTTTTTCATTTTTTGCGCGCGTATCAATATTTATGTACATTTGCAGCTAAAAGTACTCTCTTACCGCAAAGTCAAACTGGTCGATGAATATCTGCTTGAAAGCATACAGATTGTTCTGCTCGTAGAAGATCAGCATTGCCTTCTTGTAGTCGATGGAATCAACCGAACGGAAACTCAGCGGACAGTAGCCATTAGCTATCAGAATGGCGTTGCTGGTGATGCGAGCCGTGCGCTTGTTGCCGTCAGAGAAAGCCTGGATATACGACAGGAGCACCAGCGCCAGCAGCGCCTTCTCGAACACGTTCTCCTTGCCGTTTATCAGGTCGCAGGTGTCGTGCATAGCCTCGCGAATCTGGAACTCGTTGTCCAGCGGATGATAGTTGGTGCCTGTGATACCCACACGACGATGACGGATTCCCCTGTCCACCGACAGCTCTTTGGTCAGCAGTTGGTGGATATCCTCAATATGGCTCACCGTCAACTGCTGCAAGTAGTCAGGATTGTCCAGTACAAATCGCAGCGCATCCTTATGGTTCAGCAGCATCACCGCCTCCTCCTTCGTCTTGCCGTCGGCAGTCTTGCTCTCGCGAAGCAGTCGCTCCGTCTCCAGCAGCGAATAGGTGTTACCCTCTATCTGCGACGATTTCCAGCTCAGGTCAATGCCCAGCCGCTCCATCTCCTTGCGATACTCGTTCTCCGTCATCTCGTTCACATGCTGGCGGAATTCCTCCTGTAGCGCGTTCAGACGCTCCATATCCTCGTCGGTAAACAAGTGCACGGCAGGCAACTGCTGGCGTATCAAGTCGAAGTTGAACGACGTCTGCACCTCGCGCTCGTCCACATCCTGCGCGAAGTAGGTGTCCAGATTCAGCGGCATCAGCAGATGAGCCTGGTCCGACAGTCTGTACCTTGTGGCACGCGCCTTACCTTCGACCACTACATTGCCGTTGGCCACAGCCGCAGCAAGCAGTCGTTTCATAGTAGCGTCGCTACCCTCGAAAACTGTTCCACGCGCTATCTCGTCGCGCGACGACAGCGGATGATAGTGCAGAAACTGCAATATTGCTCTTGATATATCCATACCTTTGCGTTTGAAATCGGCGCAAAGGTATGCATAATATTTCAATTATCGGCTCAATTTGAGCTGAAAAATCACATTGTCGTAATGATTTTTGAGCCGATTAATCATCATATATCATTACTGATACAGGTCGGCGGTCTTGGTCTTGCCCCACGATTTCCAGGTTGGGAGCGAGGGGTCATCCACCATCGCATCCACCTGACAGGGGATGCCCTGCATGACGTTTTTCTCCAGGAACGCTTTCTCTACGTACCACATCTCGGCCATGTAGGAGGCTACCTCGTGGGCGCGGTCTTTCACGCGCCAGATGCTGTAGTTACAGCCGTCCTGATCCTCCAGGCGCGAGGCGATGTAGCTGCTGCCCCAGAGGCCGCGACCGCCGAGGCCGTAGTGCTTGTAGGCTACAATCTTGTCGGCAGTGCCGTGGAAGAGGAGGAGGGGGCACGGCGCGTTCTTGAACTTGGGGGCGCCATTCTTGCTGATGATGCCGCCGGCGAAGCTCATCACACCCTTGAACGTGAAACCTGCGGGAAGACCTTCGGTCTGGCCGTTGGCGATGGCGTGGGCACAAGCCAGCGAGATGATGGCGCCAGCCGAGCTGCCTGAGATAACGATATTGTTGGCAGGCACGTTCAGCTCAGGGTGGGCTGCGAGGTACGAGACGGCGGAGAAGACATCCTCCACGCCTATCTGCTGCGACAGGACAAAGCGGTCCAGCGCCTTGACAGCGCCACGTAGTCCCTTACCCATCTTGTAGCCCTTCATGCCCAAACGGTAGTCGATGGCCACAACGGTGTAGCCGTTGGCATTCAGCCGATGGAACCAACCGCGAATGTCCTCGTCGCTACGGGAGCCCGAGATGAAGCCGCCGCCGAAGACGAAGAGGATGGCGGGCTTGGCTACGCCCTTGAAGGTGGTCTGCGCGCTGGAGTCGGGACGGAAGATGTCCAGATAGAGGGCGCACGTGTCGCGCTCCGCAAAGCGATAGGTCTCCTGCGCGGAGGCGCACAGGCTGAATAACAAGGCCACAAAGGCCGATAAAATCGTAGTTTTTCTCATATTACTGGATAATCGAGGTCTGCGGATTGCGCAGGGGCGTGTGGTTGCAGAGGAAGGCCTTGGCGGTGCCGAAGTTGAGGAACAGGTCAAGGCGCACGGGCATGTGGTTCATGTCATCCGTGATATAGAAAGTCACCACTTCCTTGTCCTTCTTGCCCACGCGCTCCACGAAGGAGAAGACGAGGCAGCGATAGGTCACGCCCGTGTCCTCCATCTTGAATTTCTTGCGACCACGATAGATGAGGGTCTGTTCGCTGACGTTGTCACCATCGGCCATCTTGAAGCGTATGCGCTGGCCGTCCTTGTAGGACGCTGGGTCGAAGGAACGGGCACGCATGAGCATACTCACCATATCGAAGACGCACTCCGTGGAGCTGTAGTCGTGGTTGCGGACATTACCTTCCCAGTTGATGAAGCGCTGCTTGAGCTGCACCTTGCCGCCGCCGGGGTAGGAGTACCATACCTCGTCCACATTGTAGCGCTTGCCCTCGAGCGCGCCCTTACGGTAGTAGAGGGGCTCCAACTGGGGGGTGATATAACTGACGAGGGTGTCGCGCATCATGAAGAACTTGTCAGTTCGCTTGCTGCCGCGCGTAATCAGGTGGCAGCGATAGGCATCGCGACCATCGTACTTGGACTGTTGGATGCTGAGGTTGGCGGTGCCGGCTTTGATCCAGATGAATTTCCAGTTGAAATACAGCTGATAGTTCAGTTCCTCGCCCGGGTTGAAGGCGGTGTTCACCATCGGGCATTGGGCGTGGGCCGAGGTCATACCCAACAGAAAGTAGAGGACGAACAGACTCGGACGTGTATGGAAGAATTTCTTTTTCATGTTATTCATCTTTAAAATCGTTATTCGCACATTGAAGCTTGTGCAGGTATGACACCGGCACCTCTGGAAGGTTTAACGCAGAGGGGTGGGAGGGGATTACTGTCGGCGTCGCGACTCGCGCTGCATGGAGGCTTCGCGCTGCTGATTGCGCTGCTTGATCTTCTTCTCCTTGTCAGGCTTCTGCTTGGTGATCTTCAAGGGCTTCTGCTTCATGGCGGGGATGCCGCGCACGTCCCAGTCCTGAGAGACTTCGATGCGCGCCTTTACGGTGATGGCCTGGGGGAAATAGAAGGTCTCCTCGGGGCGCTGGCCGGCGTCGTAGTCACCTGTAGTCCATACGCCGTCGTGGTTGCTGTCGATGAAGCAGCGCAGGTAGTAGGGACCGGGCTTGAGGTAGAAGAAGTCGGCACGGCCGTCGTCGTTGACGTGTTGCGAGGTGATGGGCTTGTCGCTGCTGTTCATGAGCTGCACGATGACGTTGGTGTCGGGCAGGAGAACGTGAACAAACAGCGCACCAAACTCTTCCTCCTTGCGCACGCGAAACTCCTCGGAGATCGGCTTATTGGTGTGACCGAGCAAGCCCTGAACGGTGGCGCTGTCAATCTCCAGACGGTATTGTTGCGCAGACTCCCAGTCGGCATAGAGACGGTACTGGCGAGGCTGATTGGGCACGGGAAGGAGCTCGAAAGGCTCCTCTTCCCACAGTGAATCGACTTTAATCTGGAAATGGACGGTGTTGCTGTCCAAGGGGGCTACGGGCTCGGAGAATACCAGCAAGGGCGTCTGATTGGGCGCTATCGTAGTGCCAGGCTTACATTCCATCTTGAGGAACGTGGCCAGATGTGGGTTCTCCTCTGGCGGCAGGGAGGGATTACGCTTGCGTTTCTTCTTCTGCTCCTTCTCCCATTCCTCGGTCTTCTGCGCCAGCTCCTTGAGCTGCTTGGCGTGGGAGGTCTTGGGCACGATATTGAGCGTATCAGTCTTCCAATAGAGCTGATGCAGCGTGTCGGATTCCTGATAGGTATAGTAGAGGGCAAGCGTATCTGCGTAAGCCAGCGTGGTGTCTGTAATCCAGTAGGTGATGGTATCGGCCTTCGCGGACGGCTCGAGAATGAAGCCGCCATCGCCCTCGAAATGGACGCCACGCACGATGGGGAGCGAGTCGGAAGGTGCTGTGAAGAAGGCGGTGAACTTCTCGGGCACATCGCGCTGGATCTTCAGCAGGTGGCGGTCCTGTCCCTCCTCGATGAAGGCGCGGAGCACCAGGTCATCGGGGTAGAAATGGATGTAACGGACGGGGGTGATACTGTCATAGTGCGTCTCATCATGCCAGATGGTATCCAGGCGGATGTCTGGGCCGCAGGTGGCGCTGAACAGAGCGGTGTCAGCTGCTACTTGCTCGCTCTTCTGCGAGAAGAGCTGGTCGCCGTCCATATCCTTGAGCGCAAAGGCGCGATATTTACGGTCGCGGGCTACACCCTTGATGACAAAGCGGCCACTACCATTGGTGCGACTGACGCGGTCGAAGGGACGCGTACGTATGACGCTATCGGGCACAATACTGTCGTCGTCAGCCAGATACAGTCCCACCTGAATACCCTTAATCGGCTCCAAATCCTCTGCGTTGAGCACGTAGCCGGAGACCTCCATCGTGTCAATCGTGGGGCCTGTAGAGAAAGAGAAGGCGTAGTTACCCATCGGATTGCCCTCGTTGTTATCGACAATCGCATCGGAGAAATCAATGGTGTAGGTCGTATTGGGGCGCAGGCTGTCAAAGAGCTCGATCTGGACGTGCTTGCCTACAGCACGGACATTTGGCATCTCGCGTTGGGGGGGCGAAACGATCACCTTCTCGCTGGCATTCTCAATCTTGATGTACTCGTCGAAGTCGATGCGGATATTCTTCTTGTCGGCGTTGACGGCCTGATTATCAGGCGTACTACGCACCACACGCGGTGGTGTCTCATCATAGGGACCACCATCGGGCGAGCTCATACTGGCACAGCCGGAGAGTAGAGTGAAGAGGGAGAGAGTGAAAAATGAAAGAATGAAAAGTGAAAAATAAGAGAGATGGGGCCTATGGGCCACATGGGGCATATGGGTCTCATGGGTCTCATGATCCTGATAGCTCTTATGGAATCTCTTATTTATCATTTATCATTTATTATTTATTATTTATCATTTCATTGCTGATTAAGCTCCAGCATCTGCTCAATGAATGTGCGGGTATTGCTGAGACGGGGCACCTTGTGCTGTCCACCGAGTTTGCCCTGACTCTTGAGCCAGTCGTTGAAGAGTCCTTGGCGGGCTGGGATGAGCTCCAGGCGCTGGAGCGTGATATCCTTGTAGCGCTTGGCCTCGTAGTCGGAGTTGACCTGTTGCAAGGCGTTGTCGAGTGCGGTAGCAAATACTTCAATATCAGCGGGCAGGCGCGAGAACTCGATGAGCCATTGGTGGCGACACTTGCCGTGCTCATCCATGAAGATGGGAGCTGCCGTATATTCGCTGACGATAGCACCCGTCTGGCGACAAGCCTCTGCGAGGCCGCGCTCTGCGTTGTCCACAATGAGTTCCTCGCCAAAGGCGTTGATGAAGAACTTGGTGCGCCCAGTGATGATGAACTTGTAGGGATTGGTGCTGGTGAAGCGGACGGTGTCGCCTATCATGTAACGCCACAGGCCGCTGGAGGTAGTAATTACCATCGCATAGTTCTTGTCCGGCTGGACGCCCCAGAGGGGTACGACGGTGGGCTGCTCCTTCTCAATCTCGTCCATCGGGATGAATTCGAAGAAAACGCCGTAGTCAATCATCAACAGCATAGCAGGGTCTGCGGGGTCGCTCTGCAGACCGAAGAAGCCCTCGGAGGCATTGTAAGTCTCCATGTAGTTCATCCGGTCGGTAGGCAACAGATGGCGATACTGCTCACGATAAGGCGTAAAGGCGACGCCGCCGTGGAAGAAGACCTCGAGGTTGGGCCATACCTCGTTGAGGTATTGCTTGCCGGAGAGCTCCATGACGCGTGTGAGCACGGAGAGCATCCATGAGGGAACGCCGCTGAGGTTGCTGACGTTGCGATGCAGCGCCTCGTGGGCGATACGGTCGCGTTTCTGCTCGAAATCAGCGAGTAACGCGGTCTCCTTTTTAGGAATGCGCACGAGATTGACGAGCGGATTGATATTCTCAATCAAGATGGCACTCAAGTCACCAACAAGCGAGTGCTTGAGGTTGTAGTTGGGCGCATGGGACCCACCCAGGATGAGGGCGCGACCGTCGAAGATGCGGCTCTCGGGGTGGTTGTGCAGGTAGAGCACGACGGCATCTGTGCCGCCTTGATAATGCGTATCTTGCAGGCCTTGCGGCGAGACGGGGATGAACTTGCTCTTGTCGCTGGTCGTACCGCTGGATTTGGCGTACCAGCGCACACGTCCTGGCCAGAGAATATCGCGCTCACCGTGGCGCATGCGGTCTATGTCGGCCTTGAGATCGTCGTAGTTGCTGACAGGACAGGCGGCAGCAAACTGCTCGTAGCTGTTGACGTTGTTGAAATGGTGGTTCAGACCCCATTCGGTGTCGGCGGCCTGCGTGATGAGGCGCTGCAGCACGCGTCGCTGAATCGCTTCGGCGGCGGTTGCGTAGCGCTCGATCTTTCCGTAGCGCGGCATCAGAATGGGACGTATAATATTAGTAAGACTCATTGAGTTACGTTAGGTTTCAGGGACATCTGTCACAGGCATTTCCTCCTGTGCTGTACGTTGGGTCTTGGCATCGAAGACGGCTTGTGTGAACTGCTTGTCTCGCTGCAAGGAACGTAGGGTGGCCTTGGCGGCCATCTGATGGCTTTCTTTCTTGGAATAACCCTTGCCGGTCTCGCCATCAAGGCCCTCAAGGATGATGCGGGTGATGAAGACCGGTGATTCCTTGCCCTCATGTTTCTCCTCGATGAGCCTGAAATCCACCTGAATGTGGTTCTTCTGGGCCCATTCGATGAGTTTTGACTTGAAATTCACCTCTTGGGCAGCCATCGAGTCGAGGTTGATGAAACGCCCTAAGATGCGCTGGCTGATAAAGTTCATGCAGGCATCATAGCCGCGATCCAGATAAATGGCACCCATCAGCGCCTCAAAAGCATTGCCGCCCATATAGCGGTTGTGGCTGTTGGAGTGGCTGTTAGAGTGTATGAGTTGGTCGAGACCGATCTGTTGCGCCAGCCGGTTCAGCGTGTCGCGTTGTACAATCTTGCTGCGCGTATTGGTGAGGAATCCTTCACGGCGGTTGGTGTAGCGGTGATAGAGGATATCGCTCACAATAGACTCCAAAACAGCATCGCCCAGATACTCCAGGCGCTCGTTGTGCTCTGAGGGACTGTTCTTGCCGTGGGAACTGACAGATTTATGCTGCAAGGCGAGCTTGTAATAGCGCAGACGATGTGGGTAAAAGCCCAGAATCTCATAGAAAGATGCATAAAGCTCCCTATCCTTGCGGAAAGGGAGCTTCAGGCGATCTATAAAATTGGTTCGAAGAAACACGGTTAATCCTCGTATTTCTTGAAGATGACGCAAGCGTTGTGGCCGCCGAAGCCGAAAGTGTTGCTCAAAGCAGCACGAACGGTACGCTTCTGGGGCGCATTGAAGGTGAAGTTGAGATCGTAGTCAATCTCCTCATCGCGATCGTCATCCTCGTGGTTGATGGTGGGCGGAACGATATCATTCTTGACGGTCAGCACGCTGGCCATAGCCTCGACAGCACCAGCAGCACCCAGCAGGTGACCAGTCATAGACTTGGTGCTGGAGATGTTGAGCTTGTAAGCGTGAGCGCCAAACACTTCCTTGATGGCCTTGGCCTCGGAGATGTCGCCAACGTGGGTGGATGTGCCATGAACGTTGATATAGTCGATGTCCTCGGGCTGCATGCCAGCGTCCTCAAGGGCATTCTTCATCACGAGGATAGCACCCAAACCTTCGGGGTGGGAAGCGGTGATGTGGTGTGCATCAGCGCTCATGCCCTCACCTACCATTTCTGCGTAGATCTTGGCGCCACGAGCCTTCGCGTGCTCCAGTTCCTCGAGAATCAGGCAGCCTGCACCTTCGCCCATGATGAAGCCGTCGCGGCTACCGCTGAAGGGGCGGCTGGCCTTCTGGGGCTCATCGTTGCGCGTGGAAAGGGCCTTCATGGCTGTGAAACCGCCAACACCACCTTCGGTGATAGCAGCCTCTGCACCACCGCTGACAATCATGTCAGCTTTGCCCAGACGGATGAGGTTGAAGGCATCGGCCAAAGCGTGTGTGCTGGAAGCACAAGCTGAGGTAGTTACGTAGTTGGGTCCGTGGAAGCCATACATGATGCTGATGTGACCAGCAGCGATGTCGGCAATCATCTTGGGGATGAAGAAAGGACCGAACTTGGGACCAACGGTCTCAGCGCAACGCTCGTAGGCACGGATCTCCTCCTCGAAGGTCTTGATACCACCAATACCGACGCCGAAGACAACGCCTACACGGTTCTTGTCCACAGCCTCCACGTCGAGGGCGCTGTCCGTGATGGCCTGCTTGGCAGCAGCGACAGCATACTGGCAATAGAGGTCCATCTTGCGAGCCTCCTTGCGATCGATGCCAAAGTCCTCACCATTGAAGTTCTTCACTTCGCAAGCGAACTGAGTCTTGAACTTTGAACTATCAAAACGAGTAATAGGTCCTGCTCCGCTCACGCCAGCCAGAAGGTTCTTCCAAGTCTCCTCGGCAGAATTACCCAGGGGAGTGACGGCACCAAGGCCTGTTACCACAACTCTTTTCAATTCCATATATTGAATTAGGTGTAAGTAAAGTAATTAGATAAAGAAAACGAGCTAACAAGAAGACGAGCCTGTCGTCAACTTGTTAACTCGTCAACCAGTACTTAGGCGTGATTAAAGATGAGCCTCGATGTAAGCGATTGCGTCGCCAACGGTGGCAATCTTCTCAGCTTCGTCATCGGGAATGGTGAGACCGAATTCCTTCTCGAACTCCATGATGAGCTCAACAGTGTCAAGGGAGTCTGCACCGAGGTCACCGGTGAAGCTCTTCTCTGCGCTTACTTCTGCTTCATCAACGCCAAGCTTGTCGACGATGATATCTTTTACTTTGCTTTCAATTTCAGACATAGTCGTAAAACTTTAAAATGGTTTATATGAATACTCTTTTTCTTTTCAGGGTGCAAAGGTCGTGTTTTTTTGTCAGACTGCCAAATTATTGGAGAAAAAAATGACGGAAATTGCACAAAAAGGCCTCAAGTGTGCAATAATTAACGATTTTTAATAGCACACGTGTGCAACAAAGGGCATTTTTTAGGTTTATGAGGCATGCTCACGACGCAAATGATAATGGCCGCGCAACCATTCAAATTTGTCTGGCTCGGCTTTCAATCGTTGGCTGTCGTGACGGGGATCATACAGTTGCAGGGCACGCGAGATGGGGTCGCTGGAGAGCTTTTCGGCATCAGGCAGGGTAGGGGGCTTGATGTCGAAAGTCATGGGCTGATGGAGGAAGCGGCAGATGGTGGCAAGTGTCATGCGGGTGGCATTTGCTTTGCCGTCGGCACTATAGCCTGCGACGTGTGGTGTGGCAATATAGGCGCGACGAAGCAGCTCTGTCCGGATGTGCGGTTCGCCCTCCCAGGTGTCGATCATGACATCGTCCACGAGCTGGGCGTCCATCGCTTGTAGTAAAGCCTGCTCATCAACGACACCTCCGCGGGCCGCATTGATGATGATGGGGCGTTGGCGCAACCGTTGGAAGAAAGCGGCGTCGGCGAGGTGACGGGTTGGCGCTGGACCGTTAACCGTCAGCGGGGTATGGAAGGTGATGATATCGGCCTCCTCCAACAGCTGGGGCAGGTCGCACCATGAGGTGTTGGGGTAGCCTTCCAAAGGAAAATGCGTGCAAAGCGGATCGTTCAGGAGGATGCGTCGGAAAGGACCTACGCAAGTATCATCGCGCAAAGCCTCCCAGACAGCAGTCCCGACGTGACCCACGCCGATGATGCCAAGTGTGCTGCCTGCAAGTGGCCTGTGACGATCTTGTTGGAGCGCGATGAGGCTGTTGCGGACATACTGGGCTACACTGGTGGCATTACAGCCTGGACAATTGGCCCATTGGATGCCAACGGACTCCAGATAGTTGGTGTCGAGATGATCGTAGCCGATGGTGGCTGTCACAATCAGTCGCACCTGACTACCTGCTAAGAGGGCTTGATTGCAATGCGTACGCGTGCGCACAACGAGGATGTCGGCATCGCGCACGTCGGCGGCGCTGATAGAGCTACCAGCCTTCATTACGAGTTCGTCGGCCAGCTCCTGAAGGGCTGGCTGAATGAACGGGATTTTATCGTCGCAAACGATTTTCATGCGTCGTTCTAAAGGAGCTCCGGAAGCTGATGCAGCTTGGTGCTATTGGAACCTTTGATGAGGATGAGGCGCTCCGATGGGAGCTGTTCAGCAATGGCCGCCTTGACAGCATCCACGTCTGCGAAAATGCGGAGATCTGTCTCTGCTTGGGGCTTTATCGTTGTTAGGGCTTTGCGGAACTCCTCGCCCACAAACCACGCTGCTTCGGGGTTGAGCGCAAGGGCCAGGGAGGCTATTTTCTGGTGCGCTTCCTCGCTGACAGCACCCAACTCTTTCATGTCGCCGAGGATGAGCATCTTGTGTGCGTGACGGATGTGGCTGAAATTGTCCAAAGCGGCCTGCATAGAGGTCAGGTTGGCGTTGTAGGCATCGATGATGAGCTCATTGTGGGTTGTTTTGCGATACTCGGAGCGTCCTAAGCTGGGGGCGTAGTCCGTCAGCGCCTGACAAATGGCGGCTGGGGCCACACCGAAATGAAGTCCCATAGCAACTGCCGCCAGTACATTGTCTATATTGTAGGCTCCAATGAGGTTTGTCTGCACCTCCGCTTTTTCGCCCAAACGGCTGCTCCAATGCAGACGGAGCATGGGGTTGCTGTCGATGATTTCGCCCGTGCAAAAGCATTCCGATTGCTCTCCTTCACGACCATAGGCGATGCACTTGTCTGCATCGGGCTGTAGTCCACGTTGGCGCAACATGCCGCAGAGATCGTCGTTACTGGCGTTGATGAATATGTGGGCTGTAGGCTCTTGACACAGATAGTCGTACAGCTCCCCTTTGGTCTTCTTCACACCTTCGAAAGAACCAAAGCCCTCGATATGAGCGCGACCTACGTTGGTGATCAGGCCGTAGTCAGGACGTACGATATTCGTCAAAAATTCGATTTCGCCTGGATGATTGGCTCCTGTCTCAATAATGGCCAGCTCGTGCTCGTCAGGACGTAGGCGTAGCAGCGTCAGGGGTACACCGATATGGTTGTTGAGGTTGCCCTGCGTATAGAGGACGCGATAGCGCTGGCTGAGAACGGCAGCAATGAGTTCCTTCGTGGTTGTCTTACCATTGGTGCCTGTAATCTGGATGACAGGCCCCTGGAACTGTTGACGGTGGTGTGCCGCAAGTGCCTGAAGCGCTTGTAGTACGTCGGGTACGAGGATGTAGCGCGAATCTCCTGCGGGGATGACGGAAGCGTCATCGACTACCGCCAGCGCGGAGCCTGCCTCAAGTGCAGTGGATGCGAAACGGTTACCGTCGAACGAGTCGCCGCGAAGGGCAAAAAACAAACTCCCTGCGGGACAGCGACGACTGTCGGTTGTCACCACGGGGTGGGCGAGATAGATTTTGTATAGATTTTCAATGTCCATGACACGTTTTCTTGTCTTTTTGAGTGCAAAAGTACTAAAAACTTTGAACTTTTGAACTTGACGTTTGAAAAAAATCGCTTTAATGTTCAAGAACTATAAACTTTTCTGTACCTTTGTGCCGTAAAAAAGCTTTTTCACCATCATGACGGTCAATTTCCGAGGCAAACTACAGGATATGGACACTCCGCAAGTGATGGGCATTCTCAATGTGACGCCTGATTCATTCTATGCTGGCAGTCGTACGCAGGATGAGAATGCTATTCTTGTGCGTGCTGCTCAGATTGTGGACGAAGGCGGTCAGATCATCGATGTCGGTGCTTACAGCACCCGTCCAGGAGCCGTCGAGGTGAGTCTTGACGAGGAAATGCATCGCTTGAGTGTCGCTTTGCCCATCATTCGTGCCGCCTATCCGGAGATACTCGTTAGCGTTGATACCTTCCGTGCGGAGGTGGCTCGTCGTTGTGTGCTGGATTATGGCGTTGATATCATCAATGATGTCAGTGGCGGGCGAGATTCCCAGATGTTTGCAACGGCAGCTGAACTGCGGGTGCCCTATGTCTTGACACATAGCGGTGGTGTTGCAGATGACACCGTGGGAACCGATGTCTCTGCGGAAGAATACGTACCTGCGGTCTGCCGCTGGTTGGCAGAGCGCTTGCAGAAGCTCTCGGAAGCGGGCGTGGCTGATGTGATTTTGGACTTGGGCTTTGGTTTTGGCAAGACCTTGGAGCAGAACTACCAGCTTTTGCATCACCTCGCAGAGATTATCCGCCTTTTCCCCGATTGCCCGATGCTTGTCGGCATCTCGCGCAAATCGATGATATATCGCCAGCTCGGCACGACACCCGAAGAGGCCCTGAACGGCACGACGGCCCTTCACGCGATCGCGCTACAGGCTGGTGCCCACATCCTCCGTGTGCATGATGTGCGGCAGGCGGTAGAGACTGTCAGTCTCATCGGAAAACTGAAAGCATGTACCTAAGTCCTTCAAGACAGATTCATCCCATCATCATTCGTCAATCATAAATTCTCAATAGTATCGTGTTTTTCTCATTCGGCCTCAAAGACTTCATAGATATCCTGCTAGTGGCGATATTGCTGTACTACAGCTATCGCGTGATGAAGGAATCCCGATCGCTGAATATCTTCTTTGGCGTTCTGATTTTCGTTGTTTTCTGGCTGTTCGTATCACAGATACTGGAGATGCGACTGCTGGGTACATTGCTGGACCGTATTGTCAGTGTAGGTGCTATCGCTCTGCTCATTCTTTTTCAGGATGAGATACGTAAGTTCTTTTATAATATTGGTACGCACGAGCGCGTGCGCGCTGCGTGGCGTTTCTTCAGCGGTGAGGAGAAACAGACGCATACACGCGAAGACATCATGCCCATCGTGATGGCCTGCATGTCCATGTCCAAGCAGAAAGTGGGCGCTTTGATTGTCATGCAGCGCTCTTTGCCGCTCAATGATTTCATCCGTTCAGGAGAATACGTAGATGCTAAAATCAGCCAGCGACTGATAGAAAATATCTTCTTCAAGAATTCACCGTTGCACGATGGAGGTATGATTATCGCCCATAAGCGCATTGCTGCGGCAGGTTGCATTTTGCCGGTGGCTCACGACCAGAATATGCCTAAGGAACTGGGCCTGCGCCATCGTGCTGCGATGGGCGTTTCGCAGGAAACAGATGCGTTGGCCATCGTAGTCAGCGAGGAGACTGGTGCCATTTCGGTTGCCTTCCGTGGCTCTTTCCAGCTCCGCGTAAGCGCAGAGGACTTGGAACGAATTCTCACGGAGGATGCTTTTTGAATGATTGAAAACAATGAATGATTCATCAGATATGGAGCAGGAAAAAGGACAGAACTTACCAGATAACGCTTTCCGCGAACTAAGGGAAGGCGAGGTCTATGAACCGTTGATGCGTCCTGATCGCGAGTACGCCGAGGTGAATGCGTGGAGTGTCTCTTGGGGCATCATCATGGCAGTCATCTTCTCTGCCGCTGCGGCCTATTTGGGCTTGAAGGTGGGGCAGGTCTTCGAAGCGGCCATCCCCATTGCAATCATCGCAGTGGGCTTGAGCACAGCAGCCAAACGTAAAGGTGCTCTGGGTGAAAATGTCATTATCCAAAGCATAGGCGCCTCGTCTGGTGTCATCGTGGCAGGTGCCATCTTCACGCTACCGGCCCTTTATATCCTGCAGGCCAAATATCCTGAGATTACGGTGAATTTCTTCCAGGTATTCCTCGCCTCGTTGTTGGGCGGTTGTCTGGGTATTTTGTTCCTCATCCCCTTCCGTCGCTATTTTGTGAAGGACATGCATGGGAAGTATCCGTTCCCTGAAGCTACGGCAACCACACAAGTGCTGGTGAGCGGACAGCAGGGAGGTAACCAGGCTCGCCCTCTTATCTGGGCTGCAGCCATCGGAGGCTTGTATGACTTTGTTGTCAGCACCTTTGGTTTTTGGCATGAGACACTGACCACACGCATGACGGCGTGGGGTGAAGACCTTGCTCAGCGCGTGAAGCTGACCTTCTCCATCAATACAGGTTCTGCCGTGTTGGGCCTGGGCTATATCGTGGGTTTGAAGTATGCAGGTATAATCTGTGCAGGCTCCCTCTTCGTCTGGTGGTTCTTGATTCCGTTATTGGGTATGACTACCGTAGATTCCACGATGCTCTCAGAGCAGGATCCTCAGTTCATTTTCACCAACTATGCCCGTTATATCGGCATTGGCGCCATCGCGATGGCAGGTGTCATCGGTATCGTCAAGAGCTGGGGCGTCATCAAGGGAGCTGTGGGACTTGCAGGTCGTGAGCTGCGCGGCAAGTCAGGCGCTGTCGCTGCCGCTTCCCTGCGCACGGACCGTGACTTGAGTATGCGTTTCTTGGCAATCGCTGTAGTAGCAGCTTTGGCGGTAGTCCTCGTGTTCTTCTATGTGGGCGTGATTCACAATTTCGTACAGGCCTTGGTTGCATGGCTGGTAGTGGGTGTCATCGCCTTCCTTTTCACTACCGTCGCGGCGAATGCCATCGCCATTGTGGGCTCAAATCCGGTGAGCGGTATGACGCTCATGACACTCATCATCGCCTCGATAGTGCTTGTGGCAGTAGGCCTTCAAGGCACTAGCGGAATGGTAGCCAGTATGGTCATTGGCGGTGTCGTCTGCACGGCTCTTTCGATGGCTGGTGGCTTTGTCACGGATTTGAAGATTGGCTATTGGCTGGGCACGACGCCTGCCAAACAGGAGACGTGGAAGTTCCTTGGGACACTCGTCTCTGCGGCTACCGTAGGTGGTGTCATCATCATCCTGAATAAGACCTATGGCTTCACCGGCGAACATGCGCTCGTCGCTCCCCAGGCTAATGCGATGGCAGCTGTCATCGAGCCGTTGATGATGGGGCAGGGCGCTCCTTGGCTGCTCTATGGCGTTGGCGCTATGTTGGCTTTGTTGCTCAATGTGCTGGGCGTGCCTGTGCTGGCTTTCGCCTTGGGTATGTTTATACCTTTGGAACTGAACGTGCCCCTCGTAGTGGGTGGCGCCATTAATTGGTTTGTCACATCACGCTCCAAGGATGCTGCTGTCAATACGGCTCGTGGCGAACGTGGTACTCTCTTGGCCAGCGGCTTCATCGCAGGCGGTGCTTTGATGGGTGTGGTTGCAGCCATCCTTCGCTTTGTCGGTTTCAATCCCATCAATGCCGACTGGTTGGCCAATCCGCTTTCTGAAGTTTGCTCGATCATCGCTTATGTCTTTCTGATTGTCTATTTGATCGTGGCAAGCATGCGTGTCAAAAGTCAAAAGTAAATAACCCAATAATACCTTACATCATGAAACGAACATTGCTTATCATGTGTGCCGTGCTACTTGCACTCGCCGCTCATGCTCAGGAGTGGCAGCTCAAGCAGGCACCAGTTATGACCCCTTGGGGTGAACAAATTGATCCGGAGAACGTCTGGCAGGAATATCCTCGCCCGCAGCTCGTCCGCTCGGACTGGATGAATCTGAATGGAGTCTGGGGCTATTTCCGTCGCGAGAATATGAAGCGCCTTACGGCTGAGGGCGTTGTCTCCAGATTCAATAAGCGTATCCTTGTGCCTTTTGGCGTGGAATCGGCGCTCTCTGGCATCAAGGAGACAGATCTCAGTGCTGTGGCTAAGTCCACGTTAATGTATCGTCGTACTTTCACGCTCCCTGATTCATACAAGAACAAACGTGTCCTGCTTCACTTCGGTGCCGTTGACTGGCAATGTGCAGTCTTTGTGAACCGTCAGGAGGTAGGAACTCATTTTGGCGGTAGTGATCCGTTCAGCTTTGACATTACGAGTTACTTGAAGTCTGAGGGAGAGCAGGAACTGCAGGTGGCCGTCTATGACCCCAGTAGCAAGGGCGGACAACCGATAGGTAAGCAAACGACCAATCCGGGAAGCATCTGGTACACCAGCTGTAGTGGTATCTGGCAGACGGTGTGGCTGGAACCCGTCAACGATTGCTATATTCAGCGCTACGAGGTGGTGCCTGATGCTGCAAGCGGCACGGCCCGTGTGAAGGTGATTGCCAGCGATCCTTCTTGCAAGTTCTATCTGGTGGCCCGTGATGGCGAGGAAGTCGTCGCAACGACGGAGAAAACGCGTGTCGGCGAGGAAGTGACACTGACGATTCCCGATCCCAAACTGTGGTCGCCCGACTCTCCATTCCTGTATAATCTTGATATCTATCTTTGCCGTGAGAATTGCGAGGAATGTGATCGCGCACGTGGCTACTTCGGTTTGCGCACATTGTCCAAGGCTATGATCGATGGCCATCCGGGCTTCTTGCTGAATGGCAAGCCCCTCTTTATGTTTGGCCCGCTGGATCAGGGCTGGTGGCCTGATGGCTTGCTGACACCTCCCTCATACGAAGCCATGATCTATGACCTGCAGACCATCAAGGCGCTGGGCATGAATATGGTGAGAAAACATATCAAGGTGGAGAACGATCTTTGGTATGAATGGTGCGACAGAAATGGTCTGATTGTGTGGCAGGATATGCCTTGCGGCAGCGATAATGGCAGCCTTGGCACGAAAGACGAACTGCAACATATCTTCTATACTGAGAGTGAGCACATCGTGACGGCTTTGAAACAGCACCCCAGTATCTGCGTGTGGATTCCCTACAATGAGAGCTGGGGACAGGACGTGGATAGCGGCTCAGGCCACACCATGCGTGGTTACCTCGTGGTTCGCAATGCCGATGCGGATATGGGCCGCTTGATGGATGCTGCCTCTGGATGGCACGACTTCGAGATTGGTGACATCACGGATGCTCACAGCTATCCCTCACCTAACGGTACTGGCAATCCTGGTAACAACCGTGTCAACGTCTGCGGCGAGTATGGCGGTATAACCTATCTGATTGAAGACCACCTTTGGGCTGGCAGCAAGCAGGTCTATACCTCTGTTGATAATAGCGAAGACTATACGGAGCGCTTCAATCAGTTCACCTCTGCCCTGCAGAGCCTGCAGTACTCGAAGGGACTGTGGGGTGCCGTCTATACGCAGATTACCGATGTGGAGGAAGAGGTGAATGGCATCTTGACCTACGACCGCAAGGTGCTCAAGGTCAATGAGGAGCAGCTCGCCTCCATCCGCGAGAATATCGAGAAGACCATCAATCAGCGAATGAGCGGAGCCAAGAGTGTCGTCAAGGCAGGTGACAATTCCGCCGATATCTATTGGAACTACACGACAACGCAGCCCGCAGACGGTTGGGAGCAACCCGCCTTTGATGACAGCGCCTGGAAACGTGGTGCTGGCGGTTTCGGCGATATCAGCCAGTCGGCAGCAAGAGTGCGTACAAAATGGAGTACATCAGACATCTGGATACGTCGTACCTTCCGCTTCTCGGACTTTTCAGCCGACAATCTCAAGGATTTGTGCTTGCGCATCTTCTACGATGAGGACACAGAGGTATATATTAATGGTGTGCTCGCCTTCTCAATAACAGGCTACAATACCACCTACCAGATCTTTGGCATCTCCGAAGCTTCGCGACGGGCCATCAACCTTGAAGGCGATAATGTCATCGCTATCCATACGCATCAGTCGAGTGGTGGTCAATATATTGATGCGGGCTTCAGTATTCGTTCTTACAAGAATATTAGCGAGTGCAAGTCGGAGCCGATGGCTCAGGTCGTCTTACCCAAACCGACCGACGATGGGCAACGCGCCTATCTCCTCAGCTATTCCAAGACTGATGACGACCGTTTGTACTATGCCTATAGCTACGATGGTCTCCAGTGGCAACAACTCAACGATGGCGGCGCCGTCTATGTCGGTAAAGTTCCTGTACGCCGCCCTTTCATCCGTAGGCTGGAGGATGCTGAAGGCGCATCAACCTTCCATCTCATTTTTGGTGGCAATGAAGATGCCCCCGGCCTGTATCACCTTTCCTCTACAGACCTTGCTGTGTGGCAGCCTTTGGAAGGCCATGATGCCAAGATCGTAGATGCACCTGTGATTTCTCCGGAAATGTGCTATGAGCCCACGACCAAGTACTATATTTATTACTGGTCGCGTCGGGTTCGTGATCAATATGCTGTGCAGTTCTCTCGTACACGCGATTTCGGTACCTATTCCCGTCCGTCCTCCTATTTCGAGCCCTCGACATCCATTACCGATCTCCACACGTTTCGTGCCAGCGACAAATACGTTGCGCTTTATTCCGATCCCAGCGAGCTTGGGCTCTGCACGGCAACGTGTGTTACCGTCAATCCTGGTGCCAGCCGTTTCGCTGACTTCAAATCTGTGTTTGGCGGCAACAACAAAATCATGACGCCTGTCGTCGTTGATTGTTTTGACGATAACGGTTGGTTGTTGTTCTGTACGGAGGATAGTATTACGCGCTTGTTCGTAGCGCCTACGTCGGATGCGGCCAGCATCAAATGGTGGGAAGTCGTGTCCTCTACACCTCAGATGCCTGCAGGTGCCAATGGCGGCAAGATTCTGACGATTACGCGTAGCGAACTCTCCCAGCTGCAACAGGCTCTTGCCGACCTTGATGCTGTGCGCGACATACCTGCAACCCTCAGCCCGCGTACTCCTCAGGGAACCTACACCCTTCAGGGCATCCGCGTTGCTGAGGCCAATCGTCGCGGTGTCTTCATCACTGACGGCAAGAAGCGCGTGATGAAATAAATTAGAAACAGTAAATCAATAAAAACAATAAATAGAAATAGTTAATCAACATTATGACTCTGATTGAAAAAATCATTGCACGTGCGCAGGCTAATCCTCAGCGCATCGTTTTGCCCGAGGCCGAGGAGGAGCGCACGCTCATCGCGGCCAACAAGGCATTGGCCGATAAGCTGGCCGACATCATTTTGATAGGTAACCCCGAAAAAGTACATGCCCTGGCTAAGAAAAACGGCTTGACGCATATTGACGAGGCCACCCTCATTGATCCCGAGAACTACGAGCGTAGCGAGGAACTGGCCGCTCTGCTTTGCGAGCTACGCAAGAGCAAGGGCATGACCATCGAGCAGGCTCGCCAACTTGTCAAGAATCCCCTTTATCTGGGCTGCATGATCATCAAGACCGAAGGTGCCGATGGTCAGATTTCCGGTGCCCTCAGCACCACAGGCGAGACGCTGCGTCCTGCCCTGCAGATCATCAAGTGCTCACCAGGCATCACCTGTGTCAGCGGTGCGATGCTCCTGATTACCGATAAACCCGAGTACGGCGAAGACGGTGTGCTCGTCGTGGGCGATGTGGCTGTGACCCCGATGCCGGATGCCGACCAGCTCGCACAGATTGCTGTCTGCACAGCTCAGACTGCCAAGAGCGTAGCAGGCTTTGATGATCCCCGTGTGGCTATGCTGAGTTTCTCCACTAAGGGAAGCGCCAAGCACGAGGTGGTTGATAAGGTCGTTGAGGCTACACGTCTTGCTAAGGAGCGTTGCCCTGAGCTCAAGGTTGACGGCGAACTCCAGGCTGATGCCGCCCTTGTGCCCTCCGTGGGCGAGAAGAAGGCTCCTGGTAGCGCTATCGCTGGCCACGCCAATGTCCTCGTCTATCCCAACCTCGAGGTGGGCAACATCAGTTACAAACTGGTGCAGCGCCTGGCTGGTGCCATCGCCATCGGCCCCATCCTTCAGGGTATTGCCCGTCCCGTCAACGACCTCAGCCGCGGCTGCTCCGTCGATGATATCTATTACTTAATCGCTATAACGGCCTGCCAGGCTATGGATTCGCGTGCGTAGCGCGAATCCATTGAGTGAAAAGTGAAAGAATGAAAAGTGAAAAATACAAGAATCAAATGAATAATGGGACATATCGCACGACAAGGCAATGAATCTCCTCTTCATGTAAAGAGTAGAGTTTTTGTCGTTTCCATCGTTAAAATGGTGAAGAAAAATAATGATTGGCGTGTTAATAGCCTGTTTCAGCAGATTCTTCGTTCTGGAACTTCCATTCACGCTAATGTACGTGAATCGGAATTTGCACAGAGTATTTCCGATTTCATCTCAAAACTTACGATTTCACTCAAAGAAGCCAACGAAACAAAGGGATGGCTTGAAGTTCTTTATGAATCGGATTGCATGGAAGAAGCTGACTTTAATAGTATGTATGATTAATGTAAAGAGCTGATAGCGATACTTGCTGCATCGATAAAGACAGCAAAAAAGAATAAAGAACTTTAATCCATAGATAATATTTAGGACTATAGAAACTTTTATTTTTCACTTTTCACTCCTTCATTTTTCACTAATATATGAAGATTCTAGTTTTAAACTGCGGAAGCAGCAGTATAAAATACGCTTTGTATAACATGGATGACCGCACGGTCATCACCAGCGGCGGCATCGAGAAGATCGGGCTGCCAGATTCCTTTATTAAATATAAGGCTGAGGGTCAGAAGTTCCAGTTCGAGGCCCCCGTGCCTGAGCACACCGCTGGTGTGCAGCTCATCTTCAAGGTCTTGACAGAGGGCGAGCATGCCGTGCTGAAGGACCTGAACGAGCTCAGCGCCGTAGGTCATCGCATGGTGCACGGCGGTGAGAAGTTCCAGCAGAGCGTACTGCTCACTCCTGAAGTGATGGAGCAGTTTGCTGCCTGCAACGACCTCGCACCTCTCCACAACCCCGCTAACATCAAAGGTGTTAATGCCGTCAAGGCGATTCTCCCCAACCTGCCGCAGGTGGGTGTCTTCGATACCGCCTTCCACCAGACGATGCCCGACTACGCCTACATGTATGCGCTGCCCTATGAGCTCTACAAGAAACATGGAGTACGTCGCTATGGCTTCCACGGAACCAGCCATCGCTACGTCTCGCAGCGTGTGCTTGAGTTCCTGAATATGCCCAAGGAAGGTAGCCGCATTATCACCTGCCACATCGGCGGCGGTGCCTCTATCGCTGCTGTCAAGGACGGCAAGGTGGTTGATACCTCGATGGGTCTCACGCCCCTTGAAGGCCTGATGATGGGTACCCGTTCCGGTGACATCGATGCTGGTGCCGTTACCTTCCTCATGGACAAACTCGGTCTCGACACCAAAGGCATCTCTAACCTCCTGAACAAGCAGAGCGGTTTGCTGGGTGTCAGCGAGGGGCGCAGCGACTTCCGCGACATCCTGGCTGGCATCGCTGAGGGCAATGACCTTGCCCGATTGGCCAAGGAGATGTACACCTATCGCATCAAGAAATATATTGGTGCCTACGCTGCCGCTATGGGTGGTGTGGATGTCATCCTCTTCACCGCTGGCGCTGGCGAGAACCAGTATGAGGTGCGTGAGGGCGCTACCCGTGGTCTCGAATTCCTCGGTGTGGAACTGGACAACGAGAAGAACCGTGCTTGCCGCGCCACAGAGGCCGTCATCAGCAAGGATTCCTCACGCGTCAAGGTCTGCGTCATTCCTACCGATGAGGAGCTGATGATTGCGATGGATACCCTCGCCCTCATCAAGTAGTCCGCGTCAGAATCTCCCGACAGCCCTCGTTGACATCACGCCAGGTGGCCTCGAAGTCGCCCGTGTACCACGGGTCAGCCACGTCGCCGCCTCTGGCTGTGAAGTCCAACAACTTATGAATTTTCCCCTCTGGATCACCTCCGCAGATGCGATGCATGTTGCGGAGGTTCCATTCGTCCATCCCTATGAGTAGGTCGAAGCGGTCGTAGTCGCTACGTGTCATCTGGCGCGCCGTCTTACCTTTGCATGAGATTCCGTTCTCGGCCAACTTGCGCTTGGCAGGCGGATAGACCTCATTGCCGATTTCCTCTGTCGAGGTGGCTGCAGACTCAATGTAGAACTGCTCCTGAAGCCCCGCTTGACGTACCATATCTTTCATCACGAACTCCGCCATCGGGCTGCGGCAGATAATACCATGACACACAAAGAGTATCTTCTTCATCTTATATATTCCTATTTTTGCTGCACAAAAGTAGTCATTATTTCGTGAACAGCAAAGAAAAGCGTCCAGAGATTGTTCTTTCGGATAAAATGCCTACCTTTGCGCTCGGATTTATGACGAAGATGATGAATATGGATTCCGTTCAACCCATTCCACAGCTGGCGTACTACAACCTTGGCCGTTGCGTCACCGCCTTCACCTCTACACGTTTTGGCGGTTATAGCGAGGGTGCCTATGCCGCTTTCAATATCAACCCTTATTGTGGCGATGACAGCGTTGCCGTCCGTCGCAACCGCGAGGCGCTATGCCGGTTGTTGAATATTTCCGATGACCGGCTCATGATGCCCCATCAGGTACATCGTACCGAGATAGCCGTCATTGATGAGTCCTTCATGGAGCTTCCTGCAGTCGAGCGGCAGGCCCGTATGGATGGTGTTGATGCGTTAATGACCGACCTCCTGGGCGTTTGCATTGGTGTCTCTACGGCAGACTGCATCCCCGTGCTGCTCTATGATGCCGACCATCATGCCTGCTGTGCTGTTCATGCTGGATGGCGCGGTACTGTTGAGCGCATCGTTGAGAAGGCAGTCCGTCGGATGTCGGATGTCTATGGCACTCGTCCCGTTTCGCTGAGGGCGCAGATAGGCCCAGGCATCAGCCTTGAAAGCTTCGAGGTGGGCGATGAAGTCTATGAAGCTTTCTCTCGGGCAGGTTTCGACATGACGCTCATCAGTAGGAAATATCAAAAATGGCACATCGACCTCCCCACGTGTAACCGTCTGCAACTGGAGGCCTCTGGCATCCCTGCCTCAAATATCACTCAGTCCTCTGTCTGCACCTACCTCCAGCACGACACCTTCTTCTCCGCCCGCCGTCTAGGCATCCACTCCGGCCGCATCTACACTGCCATCCTCCTTTCCAAAACATAATATGAGCTATAAAAATCACGATGAAAAGGGTATTATTTGTTTCTTGTTTATTGTTTGTCATTTTTGCTGTCTTGGCACCCGTCGCTGCGCAGACCATTGACCTCCAGGCCGACAAGTGGGTGGCTACAGATGCGTTGGGGCGTGTGATGCCTACCGCTGCCGAGGCGCCGCTGCGCACGGACAAGCTGCGGACCGTAGGCATCTTCTATGTCACGTGGCACGACGAGGGTAAGTTTAACCTGCGCGCTCCCTATGGCGGCGATGTTACGCGCACGTTGCTGGAGGCTCCCGAGGCGCGCTTTGACAATTCCCATCCGGCATGGAAGGAGGGGAGTCTGCATTGGGGCGAGCCCGAGGCGGGTTACTTTCTCAGTCAGGACCGCTGGCTCATCCGCCGCGACCTGTCGATGCTGGCTGATGCGGGCGTGGATGTGCTCATCCTGGACGTGACCAATGCCGTACGCTATTGGGATGAATGGGAGGTGCTCTTCGATGAGATGCAGCAGATGCGTGCCCTCGGTAACCCCGTGCCGCAGTTCTGCTTCTGGGCCTTCAACGGTGCCGTCGTAAGCGTCGTTCAAGACCTCTACGAACGTATATATAAAAAGGAACGCGCGAAGGATTTCTGGTTCATGTGGCAGGGTAAACCGCTGTTGCTTTACAATGCAGAGCCAGACCACGATGCCAATGGCGGTGGCTATGGCGCAGGGACTTATCCGCAGGAAATCCTCGATTTCTTCACGCTGAGGAACATGTGGTGGGGTTACTATGAATGGGGAGGCCACCGCTATGTGGGGACAGAAGACAACTGGAGCTTTGGCTACGAGATGAACGACGGCCGTGTGGCAGCGCTTTCGCCCAAAGACCTCGCTTCACGCCATCTGGGACGCTTGGAGGAGATGGCGGTGACGCCTGCGCAGCACCCCGTCAGTATCACTGGTAAGAGCTGGCGCCGCGAAACTCAAGAGCCGTCGTTGAATCAATATGATTTGCCCGACTCCGCTTATGTGCCGTGGCTGGGACGCACGGTGGCGCACCCCGCGGGCTATGGCATCTATTTCCAGGACCGCTGGGACGAGGCGCTGCAGGTTGATCCTGATTTCATCTACATCAACGATTGGAACGAGTGGACGGCAGGCAAGTACCGTGCCGGCTTCGCTCCTGGTAGCGATACCGCCCCTGGTCCCACAGAATTCCTGGGTCGCAAGAACTCTTTCTACTTCGTGGATCAGTACAACGCCGAGTTCAATCGCACCATCCAGCCCATGAAGGGCGGTTACACCGATAATTATTACTACCAGATGGTGCAGAATATCCGCCGCTACAAGGGCGTAAGGCCGCAACCTGTCGCGCGGGGGAAATGGGGAATTGACAATGGAAAATTGAGAATTGAAAATGGACAATGGACCGCTCGGCCCGAAGGGACGCTTGACACCTCAAGAATGGATAATGGACATTGTGTTTATCGCGACACCCGTGGCGATATCCTGCATCGTGACTATAACGGCTACGGCGGCTTGCACTATACCGATACCACGGGCCGTAATGACATCATTGAAACCCGCGTCGGCGTCACCCGTAAGGACATTGTCTTTGAAGTCACCACAGCAGACCCGCTCACGCCCGCAACGGACAAGAACTGGATGCTACTATACCTTGATACCGACTGCGATGCCGCCACTGGCTGGGAGGGCTTTGACTTCCGCATCGGCGGTGGCCAGCTGCAAAAGTGTGTGGAAGGCGGTTTCATCGCCGTTGCCCCTGTTACTTATGCAATCGATGGCAACCGCCTGACCATCAAGGTGCCTAGAAAGAAACTTCAGCTAAAGGGCAATGCCTTCGCGTTGGATTTCAAATGGGCCGATAATCCCACCGACCCCACCGACATCATCTCCATCTCCACCACCGGCGACACGGCCCCCAACCGCCGTTTCCGTTATCGCTTCCAGTGGCAGCGCAAATTGAGTAAAAATGCAAGTGACCCGTTTTTTTGAATTATTTTTCGTCCCTGCGGTTGCGCCGCTGGATGGCCGCGAGCTGCGCTTCGGTGGCCGTGAGCCATGTATGGTGGATGCTGTTATATTATGGTCAGGCAGACGGTAGCGACCCTGCCGGTCGTATTCTCCTCTGCAGGGTTCTCGATGTCCTATTTCACTTGTGGAAGAGTACGAACAAATCATCGGCACCCTGTCTGCCAGCAACATTTTCCCCAAGACTTACCTGGATTCCATCCTTAAGGCCGATGTAGACAAGCTCTTTGCCGACTCCATCAACAAAATTCTCAAGATCAATCCCGGACTGAAACAGAGCCTCCTGGAGTACATCATCAGTGTCGTTATGGCCGATAGAGAAATCGGAGAAGCCGAAGTGAACTTTGT
>JAILQO010000078.1 GCA_024698925.1 Bacteroidaceae bacterium
TTGTACCGCCAGGTGCACTGCCGGGTAGCTAAGTCCGGATCGGATAAGCGCTGAATGCATCTAAGCACGAAGCCGGCCGCAAGATGAGATCTCCCCGAGGGTCGTCCCAGACGAGGACGTCGATAGGCAGCAGGTGTAAAGGCGGCGACGTCATAGCCGAGCTGTACTAATTGCCCGAGACTTTCATTGCAGAGATACGCTTTCTGCTGTCCGCGTCACGCGAGTGATGCGTTGGTCGTCATGATAGTTTGCATGGCATTGTTTTTCGTTCCCAATCATGTCAATCCCTATTTCAGGCGGTTATAGCGGCGGGGTCCCACCTCTTCCCATCCCGAACAGAGAAGTTAAGCCCGCTTGCGCCGATGGTACTGCACACCCGTGGGAGAGTAGGTAGCCGCCACTTTTACGAAGAAGCCCCGAGAATCAAATGCGATTCTCGGGGCTTTCTTTGTAAAAGCAGGCTTCTACTCTCCCACGGGTGTGCAGTATAGATATTCCATGAGCACATTCCAAACACATAGGATGTGGCAGATGCTTCCAGCAAGGACAAAGAAGTGGAAGACGGAATGCATGTAGGGATGTCCGGGGGAACGGGCATAGATAATCGCACCTGTAATATACATCACACCTTCTGCAATCAGCCAACCGATAGCTATCGGTTCCACACTATCCATCAAAGGCTTGAACGCAACCAGTGCGCTGAGTCCCATCAGGACAAAGCAGGCGGTTTCCCAATGACTGTGTTCACTCAGGTGTAAGAAACTGACAACGGTGCCGGCGATAGCTGCCAGCCATACGAAACAGAAGAGGCCCCAGCCCCAGATACCGGCATCGCGCATGGCAATGAGTGTGATAGGGGAGTAGCTACCGGCAATATGCCAGTAGATGGCGGCGTGATCAAAGCGGCGCCAGATCTTACGTGATGGCCAAGAGGCTGGAATCGCGTGATAGACGGTAGAGGTGATATAGCTGGCAAGCATTCCTGCCAGATAGAGGCTCACGGCGGTGCCTGCCCAACCGTCGTCGGCACGAAAGCACCAGACGAGGAAGATGATTCCGATGACAATGCCCATCAGAATGCCAGCTGCGTGGCTCCATGAATTGACGTATTCTTCCTTGCGTGTGTATTGTATCATGTATGATTCTTGGTTTATCAGAGCGGACCACCCTCGCGCCGAAGCTTCTCGGCGTATTCATCGATGGTATGTAACTCTGAAGGGATATCGATTTGCTGAGGACAATGCGGAGAGCATTGACCGCAGGCGATGCAGTGGCTGGCTTGACGCAGGCGTGGGACACTACGGTCGTAGCCTACGAGGAACGCACGGCGTTGCTTGCGATAAGTGGGGCTTCCTGCACTCTGCGGGGTGTTGCCCTCGCGAATGCACTTGTTGTAGTGTGCGAAGATGGCAGGAATATCCAGACCATAGGGGCAGGGCATGCAATACTGGCAGGCTGTGCAGGGAACCTCCTTCTGACCGTAAATCTCCTCTGCGATGTGCATGAGAAACTCATGATCCTCCTCGCTGATGGGGTGTAAAGGTGAATAGGTGCGGACATTCTCTTCGAGATGCTCCATAAAGGTCATACCGCTGAGAACGGTAAGGACACCTGCTGGGGTGCCTGCAAAACGGAAGGCCCACGAGGCGATGGTGGCTTCGGGGTCACGTTGTTTTAGCTCTGCGGCAATATCATCGTTGACTTTTGCTAAGCGCCCGCCTAACAATGGTTCCATGATGACGGCAGGGATGCCGCGTTTCTCGAGTTCACCATATAACGTGACGGCATCGACATTGCTGCCATTGATCTCGTTGGCATAGAACCAGTCCAGGTAGTTGAGCTCTATCTGCACGAAGTCCCAATGGAAACGTCCTTCGTCATGGAGCTTCAAGAGGAGCTCAAAAGCGCGATAATCACCATGCCAGGAGAAGCCAAGATTGCGGATGCGACCAGCAGCTTTCTGTTCAACGAGCCAGTCCGTGAGACCATTGTCGATGAAACGGCGTTGGCAGACGTCCAGACCGCTGAGTCCTTCTCCCGTCTCGGGATCACGACCTCCACCGCCGGTGCTGTGAAGGAGGAGATAGTCGATGTAGTCTGTCTGCAGCTCCTTCAATGAGTTCTCGAACATCTGTTGAGAGGCCTCGAGTGACCACAGCTTGTTATCAAAATTGGAGAGTTTGGTGGCAATGAAGTAACTATTGCGCGGATGACGCTTGAGGGCGATGCCCGTGCAACGCTCCGAGAGCCCCCGACAATAAACAGGACTGGTATCGAAGTAATTAACGCCATGTGCGAGGGCATAGTCCACTTGCTGATTGATCATCTCCTGATCGAAGGGACCTGTCAGTGGATCTTCCTCCGTGCCTTCAGGCAGCATCGGTAAGCGCATCATGCCATAGCCTAAAAGGCTCACGCTATCGCCTGTATTGGGATTGATGCGCATCGTCATGGAACCATCCGCGCCCTCTCCCTTGGAGGACGAGGTGTTGCAGCTGCTGAGTATCGCAGCCCCGGGGGCGATGGCTGCTGTGCCACCTGCCAGGTATTTGATGAAGTTTCGGCGGGATATTGCTTTATTCATAGGGCTAATAAGGGTTATTGGGCCAATGGGGCTTATGGGCCTTATAGGGCAACTTAGAGTTCTTTGTGTACTTCGTGCCCTTCTACATAGATGGCAGAGAAGGGTCGGGCAGGGCAGAGGTTCTCACAGGCTCCGCAGCCGATGCAGCGTTCTTCATTGACGGCGGGTACTCGGGGACTACGGCGATCGTTCTCGTCAAGACGCACCATTTGGATTGCTCCTACGGGACAATGGCGGGCACAATTACCGCATTTGACATCGTCCGTAAGAATCAGGCAGTTCTTCTTGACCCATACGGCATGTCCGATTTGTGTGCTGGATTTCTCCTCAGGCGTAATCGGACGGATGGCTCCAGCAGGGCAAACCTCGGAGCAGCGATTACACTCAGGTCGGCAGTAGCCACGCTCGTAGCTCATCGTAGGTTGCATGAGTGTCAGCAGATCTGTGGAAGGACGCAAAACCTGATTCGGACATTGGGAGACGCAGAGTTGACAGCCCGTGCAATGCTGACTGAAATGTCGTGCCGAGAGACTTCCCGGAGGTGTCAGCGGCGTCTTACGCTCAGGCGCTACTTTGTCCTCGATATCTGCTAGACCTCCATCCATTTTAATCTTCTCTTGTGCAAGGGTGGCTGTGGCCAAAGCAGTAGCAGAGGAGAGCAGGAAAGCGCGACGGGAAGCGTCTGTCTCATGGGGCTTAGTGGGCTCATTGGTCCCATTGGCCTTATTGGCCTTATGGGCCTGATGAAGCTTGGGCGCATCGTATTTCAGCGCACCGAACTTACAACTGTCAATGCAATTGCCGCAGACCACGCAACGGGAGTAATCGATGGAATGGTTCTTATAGTCGATGCATGAAGCCTTGCAAGCCTTGGAGCAGGCAGAGCAGTTGCGGCATTTCTCCTCATCGAAATTGACTTTTAGGAATGAGAAGCGAGAGAGGAAACTGAGCGCTGTGCCTACGGGACAAATCGTATTGCAGTAGGTGCGACCGCCAATCCATGCCAAGATGGCCAGGATGAGGAAGGTTACTGCCGCGATGATGAAGGTCGGCAGACTACGGACCCAGACATCGACATGGTAGAAGGCATAGCTGTCCTGTTTTTCTGCGATGCCTGCCAGCAGGTTGTTGCCAAGCTCATAGATCGGCTTGAAAAGGTTTACGGCAATGCGCCCGAAGCTACTGTACGGCGCCAGTAAGGCAACGAAAGAACCTACGCCAGCCACTAAGGCAATGATGAACAGGACCAATACGGGATAGCGTAGCCACCGCATCTCGGGAGAAAAACCGTAACGTCCTACCTTTTTATTCTTACGCGGGCGTAGGCGCGCGAGAAGATCCTGCAAGATGCCTAAGGGGCAGATGATGGAGCAATAAATGCGACCGAAGAGCAATGTCAGCAGGATGAGACCAATTACAACGGGTACATTCAAAGCCAGCACAGCCGGTAAAAACTGGATCTTTGCGAGCCATGCTGTCCAAGGATAGAGATATCCGGAGATATCCAAAAAGAGCAAGGTGAGACCAATCAAGGTCAACGTTGCAAGCGTAATCCTTATTCGTCTTAACATGTGTTTGTATATATGAGTTGATAGATAAATGATTCGATTGGCTAAGCGAGGCGTTTAATTGACAGCCTCAGGGTCAATGATTTCAGGTGCCGTGTCTGTGTCAGAGTCTGTTTCCTGGACCTCCTCTAAGGAATCTTTTTTGTTGGTGAAATGGACGATCCAGATGCTTATCTCATAGAGTAACCAGATGGGTAGAGACACTACGATGAGTGTCATAATGTCGGCTGTAGGCGTAATGACAGCTGCCAATACGAGGATGGCCACGATGGCGTGGCGACGGTACTGCGACATCCATTCTGCCTTCAACATGCCAAAACGTGCCAGCAGCCAGGCGATGACGGGAATCTCAAACACGATGCCGAAGACCAGAGACATCAGCAGTAATGTGTCAACATAGCTGGATAAGGTGAGCATCGTCTCAACCTCGGAACTGACGCTGTATGTCCCCAGGAAGCGTACGGTGAGGGGAAAGATGAGGAAATAGTTGATGACGATTCCCACCATAAACATCCCATACGCAGCCCCCACTAGACGAATGCTGGCACGCCGTTCGTTGTCATACAGCGCAGGCGAGATAAAGCGGAACAGGATATAGATGATATAGGGCGACGCTACCAGCAGTCCCACAATCAGCGACACTTTCATGTGAATCATGAACTGCTCGGTCAGGGCGGTATTGACGAGTTTTATCTGAAAGTCCTCCGCGCCGAGCAGGCGGTAAGTGGGGAAATCGCTGCATCGGGGCCACAGAACAATATCAAAGATATAGTCCTTCAGAAAAAAAACACCCACGCCCATGACGGCAGCTGCCACCAGCACGCGGATGATGCTACCTCGCAGGACGTCGAGATGATCCCAAAAGGTCATCTGTTCCTCCATTACTTCGCTTCTGTCTGGTTGTCGGTCGTATCTGCTTTGATTTCGTCATCAAGACCTTTCACGCCGTCTTTGAAACTCTTGACGCCTTTGCCAAGGCCTTTCATGAGTTCGGGGATTTTCTTACCTCCAAAAAGTAATAATACCACGAGGGCAATGAGTATAATCTCAGGGGTTCCTAAGTTCATTTTGAAATGTGATTTAAAGTGATTATTGTGTTTCTATGGCGCAAAAGTAGCAAGAATTTGCGAGAAAAAGCATTTTCTTGAATATTATTTTCGTTAAAAGATGTCGCTTATGGCGATTTATGCTTATATTTGCACCCATAAAAGCAAAAAACAAATAATAATCGTCTTATAAATCATTTAATCCAACAAACAACTATGAAAAAGTTTATGATGGCATTGTGCGTTGCACTGGTTAGCATGGGTGCTTCCGCACAGGAGTATTATGAAGAAGGCCCAGCCGCTGGTGACTGGGGCGTAGGTATGGATTTGGTTATGGGCTCTGGCTCAGGTCTGACCAACTTCGGTGTTAGCCCGAAGATTCAGTACTATCTGGCTCCCTCGTTCCGCATGGAGACCGCTTTTACTTATTTCATCGAGACCAAGCACACCATTGATTGGGATCTGAACCTGAATTTCCACTTCCTCATCCCGATGAAGTATGGTCTGTCCATCTATCCTGTCCTTGGTGCTACGTTCCTGCACAGAAATGTTAGCTTCACTAGCTTGAAGGCAGATGGCATTACTACATTTGAGGATTCTGCTAATGAAGGTCGTTTTGGACTGAACGCAGGTGTAGGCGTACAATATGATATTGCTCCCGATATCTATGCAGACCTCGAGTTCAAGTATCAGTATGTCAGCGATTACGATCGCGCCAATATCCACATCGGTATCGGCTATCGCTTCTAACGCTTGACGCGAACCGTACAGGGCTGGTTTAGCTCGGCTTGCCATTGTTGCAGCCAGCTAAACCAGCTTTTTGCATCTTTGAAGCCGTCTTGTTCCATGAGGGCGCAGATGGCGAGATGATACTGAATGTGCCCATCGCGAGGACGCAGGATGGTGAGGTAGTTGTATTCGTCCTCTTTCTTCGATGTCAGGTAGCGCGTATCAACTGTTACGCCAAGGCCTACACCTTCGATAAGATCTTCTGCCGCTTTGTCAGGGATGTTCTTGCCCCATGACCCTACAAGCCCATTGGTGAGGTTCATGAGTCCTTCGTTTTCCATCTCTATTTTCTGCACACCCGTGCAGAATTGGAGGTCGTCTACATGGACTCCTGCTAACTGAATATCCACTTGAACATCGCGGTGGCCTGCATAGATGGTATAGCGCTGGCGCATCTGCAGGCAGTGGCCATCAAAAATCCAGTTCTTATCCGTTACTTCCACGATAGCGCGCACAGGACCACTGGCGATGACACGTTGCCCGCGTGCTTCTACGCTATCCACGTAAGTAGGCTGGTTGTTGAGATAGCCACGGAAAGAGCCGGCACCTACACTGGGACCAGCAAAGAGAATGTCGCAGCCCAGACCTGCAGCCATATCTTCGCGCGTACTATAGAAATTGGTCTTATCCAATACCAATTGTGGCGTGGGCTTACCATAGATGTCAATACTCTGGCGATGATCCATATAGACGCGGAAGCCTACAAGTTCCGATTCCCATTGGGCTCCGTGACCGTAGATGGCGTCGTAGGTGGCAAGAGGTTCATTGCGGCCCTGGTACTCGATACTATTGATGTAGGGGTAGCGGTATTTGCGATCCCATACCTTCATGAAGGCGGCGGTGCGAGGGGGAAAGTTTCTCTGCGGAGAAACCGCGGAGCATACAACCTGAAACGAACGGGTAGAGTGGGCCGGAATGTCTGCTACGAAGGCCAGCTCGTCTGGTATGAGATCGCCATCAAGGTCATCCAATTGGGAGGGAATCGCAGACTCACCCCTGGCCTCACCCCCAATCCCTCTCCCGTGGGCGAGGGGAGCAAATACATCCGCGGATAGGACCAGACTCACCTTCTTCTTCAAGACTTTATGCAAATCAACCACCACCGGCACATCCTTGCGGTCTGTATCTGAGGGGTTCGTCACTTCTACCCTCAACGTTTGCGCCATCGCAGCACTCCAGCTTCCTGCCATCAGCAGGACAGCCTCCAACAAAAAGAAAACTTTATTTTTCATTTTTCACTTTTCATTTTTCACTTTTCATTTTTCACTCTTTCATTTTTCACTCTTCACTTTTCACTCTTCACTCTTCACTTTCCTGTGGTATCACTTCTTGTAAATAAATGGCATCAAGGCTCCAAAGGGCGCAGTCGTTGGTGGTTGTCTCGGTACTTTCAACGAGAGGCTGTGGTACCTCTGGCGGCATCAGCTGTTGCGGATTGAAGCGATAATGTTGCTCGGGACCGCTATAATGCCACATATCCTTCCACGCTTCCTCGGCCAGTTGCTTGTCATGCAGTTTGTCGGCGGCATAGCCTTTGAGGCGGCTGATGCGGAAACGGTTGTTTGTAACCTTATGATAACGTGCGTTATGGTCCAGATAGACAGCCTCAAATTTCTTGTTGGGCACCATCTCCATCATCTCATGTAGTAGCTCGAAACCGCCCATGATGAGTTTCAAGTGGTTCGTGGATGTCACTTTCGGGTCGCCTTCGTAGCTGAGGATGCCTGTGGCGGGATCATAGCCGAGGACACCAGGGCCCGTGAACATTCCTTCGGGTAAAGCGGCGATGCTCTTCATGCCCGCTTGTATCTTCTTGAGGTATTTCACATCACGGGTTCGTTCATATTCCGTCATCCAGTTGCCAGCGTAGGCGACCCAGTCCGGGCCTATGCGCAATCGTGCAGGAGCCGTGCAGGGATATTTTTCTCGCGGGAGTGCCAGACGCATGGGGTCGATGGTATAAAGCATCTGGTCTGCATCTTTGACGGCGGACATCAGGTCTCCAGTACGCTCGTCGGTCGTCAGGTAGTAGTAGAAACGGTTCCAGGCGGCCTGTGAGATGCGGGCCTCTTTAGCTCCGCATCCCCAGTGGCTGACGTTATGCCGTGAGCCGAGACCTGCAAAGGGTCCAAGGTGATAGACATCGACTTCCGAGGTGTGGCGTGTCATGGCTTCGGCCATCTTCCAGACATCGGGACGGGCCGTGCGCAGGAACGAATACCAGAGCCAGGAGATGCTTCCCAGTTCCGTGTTGTCCCAGGCGAAGCCGCCTACATCGTACTTCCATTCGTGGCGGGCTGGGTCGTATTGGTGCATGACGTCGCCATAATTCCAGAAACCATACCAATGGTGCTCATTGATGGCACGGACATAGAAATCCAAATAGTCTGTGAGCTGGCGCTCAACGGCGCTACGACGCTCGTTGCTATTGTCCGGCAGGCTCCAGATACCGAAAGCGTGGCGTGAATGGAGGTATTCGGGGGTACATACAAGAGGGGCATCTGCTGCCAACTGCTGTGCACGCTGCGCGATGCCTGCCTTGCCAGGGTAAGCGGATTCTGGCAGGAGAGTTAACACGGAGGTACGTGCAATACCATAAGGTGTGGACATTCCTTCCTGTACGTCTTCATAGCTGGCATTGAGGTCGTGGGCTACGTTGTCATAATGACGCAGGTCCATGACGCCTCCTTCGGGTGCCCAAAGGTAGGCGGTGAGGTAGGCGATATCTGTCGTTGCGCTATCGATTTGGAGCGAGGAAGGGTAGCTTTCCCAGAAGTCCTTGATGCTGATGCCTAGGCCTCCGCTGACATCGCCTGCGAAAGCGTAGCCGGCAGCGCGCTGTCCAGTATGTGTGCCAATCCATTGATTATTGGCGTGAGCCCTTTTTTGAATGGCGTAGCCTTGGTCGGAGAGTTGGGTGAGGCGGAAGGTGTTCCAGCGTGCCCAGTGATGTAATAAGTCTTGGCCTTTTGTGTCGAAGGTAGAGGGCTCAGGGATACGTTGTCCAGCTACTTGCTGGCTTTCCAATGAAAAATCATTGTTGAGGATGCGTCGTCCACTGAGGGGCTGTACGCTCTCGCTCCAGACACCGCCGTCGTGCGTGGCGAAAGCCACATGACGGTTGTACGCCTGCTCGCGCATCGGCACTTCGAAGCGTACGCCCAACGAGCGGATGAAATCGCGATTCTGGTCGCCATCGTAGGTGAAGGAGTGCACCATACGAATCTGTTCGGAACCGGCATAGAAATACAGGCGGATGGTGAACGGCAACCATGCCACAGCGATGTTCCCCTTGCCTAAATCAGCAGAGGTGGGTACGATATCCATTTTCACATGTGTGAGATCCATGAGATACTTGCCCTCGATTTTCACAACTGCCCGCACGTTGCCCGCACGTTCTACTTCCACTTTTTGTATGTCGGAGGTGTACTGATGAAAATAGATTCTGTTAATGTCCTCAGCATAGGGCTGGTTCTGCGTGGTGCAGACGAGTTGCCCGCCTCCTGCTACGCGCGTACCTTTTATTATAAGGCTATCCAGAAACATTTTGCCGCTTCTGGGGATATATGCTTGCAACGTACCTGTGTTGATGCAGATTCGCTGCTCATTTTCGGAAATAGTCAGTGAGGAAGCAAGCGCTTCAATGGGGACTTTCGCTTTGCGCTGTTCCTTGGTGAACGTCACGCTTTCTGTCGCTTGGGGGATGACGGCTGCGAAGCCGCCCCATTTTACGCTCCCGTCAGGCCAGTAGGCTGTGGGCCAGAAATCTGTAGGAATGTTTTCGCCCTTGTCGGTTGTGAGTATAAAGCGGTCGCTGGGCTTGAATTCCCCTTTAGAGAAGGGGATACCGAAGCTGACGGGTTTGCTGTCTTGAGGTGTTTGTCCAATCCAATGGAGTTTGGCTGTCGTGTCCGCAAAAGCCATCAATGGAACAAGGATAAATAGCGTAGAGAATAGTCGTTTCATTGCAGTTAATGATTATTATGGCACAAAGATAGGACAAAAAAGTGTAAAGTAGCATGTTGTTTGCAGATTATTTGCTATTTTTGCACCCAATAAAGGTTCAAATAAACAGAAAAGATATGAAAAAGCTATTCCTGATGGGTGTCGCTGCGTGCGCACTGACAGCTTGTACCAGTTCTTCTTCTCAAACAGAGGAGATCAATGACTCGACGACTCCGCTTCATCTTCTGAAGCCTGAGTATAAAGTACCTTATGGCGAGCTGACGGCTGATGAGGTAAAGGCCGATTTGGATCGCGTCGTCAATTACTGCGAACAAGGTTCTTTCCGTATCGGCTCGTATGAATGGGGCATCACTTACCAAGCCCTGCTTGATGCTGCTGATGCTACAGGTGAACAGCGTTATAGAGACTATGTCGCGAATAAGTTCCAGCTCATTGCTGAAGCCGTCGCCGCTGCAGAGAAGCAGGATACGGCAAATATCCAAGTGGAGAAGGCTCAATTGGAACAGATCATGCATCCGCATGCACTGGATGATTGCGGTACGATGTGTACGGCGATGATGAAGGCCACGAAGCGAGCCGTCGCTCCAGTACCGCTTGATGGTATCATTGACAACTACTTTCAGTTTGTGGAGAAGGGGCAGTATCGTCTTGAGGATGGCCTTTTTGCCCGTCATCGTCCGCAACATAACACCGTGTGGCTTGACGATATGTACATGGGTATTCCAACGATTGCCTATGCGGGTATCTATTTCAACGATTCTAAGTATTTCGATGAGGCGACTACGATGTACAAGAACTTTGTCAAGCGCATGTGGGTGATGGATAAGCAGATCTATCGTCACGGTTATGTCGAGGGCCTTGCGCAGCAACCCACCTATCATTGGGCCCGTGCCAACGGATGGGCCTTGCTGACAACCGTGGAGCTGTTGGACATGATACCAGAGAATCATCCAGACCGCGAGTATATCCTGAATCAGTTGCGTGCTCACGTGGCAGGTCTCTGCGCGTTGCAGTCGAGCGAGGGCTTCTGGCATCAGCTGCTCGATCGTAATGACAGTTATCTGGAGACTTCTGCTACCGCCATTTATTGCTACTCCATCGCTCATGCTATCCGCAAGGGATGGATTGAGGGTATCACCTATGGTGGCGTGGCTCAGTTGGCATGGCACGCCATATCGACCAAGATTACGGAGGACGGAAAGGTGGCAGGAACGTGCGTTGGCACGGGCATGGCCTTCGATCCTGCGTTCTACTACTATCGCCCTGTCAGCACGGCTGCGGCTCATGGCTATGGTCCTGTGATCTGGGCTGCCGCAGAGATGATTAACCTTTTGGGTGAGTGGTATCCGCGTACCAACGATAGTGGCTTGCATTACTACGAACAGGAGCAGACCAATCCGTCGCCGCTCTTTTATTTAACTGAGGATGGTCAAGGCGAAGCCGTTGTGCATTAAGCAATGATAGACAGACTGACAATCGATAAGATCCTGGACGCGGCGAACATCGTAGATGTCGTCTCGGACTTCGTGACCTTGAAGCGTGCCGGTGCAAACCTGAAGGGGCTCTGTCCGTTCCATGATGACCGTACACCTTCATTCATGGTGTCGCCGTCCAAGAATATCTGTAAGTGCTTTGCATGTGGCAAGGGTGGTACCCCTGTGCATTTCATCATGGAGCACGAGCAGTTATCTTATCCTGATGCCCTGCGCTATCTGGCCAAGAAATACCATATAGAGATTAAGGAGCGCGAGGAGACCGACGAAGAGAAAGCGGCCCAAAGTGAGCGCGAGAGTCTTTTTGTCGTCAACGAATGGGCTAACGAATGGTTCCAGCAACAGATGAATGATACGGTGGATGGTCGTGCCATTGGCTTAGCCTATTTCCGCCAGCGTGGCTTCCGTGATGACATCATTAAGAAGTTCCAATTGGGTTTTTGCCCAGACAAATACGATGCCCAGTGGCAAGCTGGTAAGACAGCTGGTTACAACGAAGAGTTCCTCTTAAAGACCGGCCTCTGTATTCGCAACGACGCAGGAAAGACCTACGACCGCTTCCGCAATCGTGTCATCTTCCCGATACATACCATCTCGGGTAAGGTTGTAGGTTTTGGTGGCCGTGTGTTGGATTCGCGAACGAAGGGTGTTCAGGTGAAATACCAGAACTCGCCCGAGAGTATCATTTACTCCAAGAAGCGTGAATTATACGGACTGTTCTTTGCCAAGCAGGCGATTGTCAAGCAGGATCTCTGCTACCTCGTAGAGGGCTATACCGATGTGATGGCGATGCATCAGCAGGGCGTTGAAAACGTCGTTGCCTCCAGTGGTACGGCTTTGACGCACGAACAGATTCGGGCAATTCATCGCTTTACGGAAAATATCGTGGTTATCTATGATGGCGATGCTGCTGGCATCAAAGCCTCACAGCGAGGTATCGACCTGATATTGGCCGAAGGCATGAATGTGAAGTTATTGCTTCTGCCAGATGGCGATGACCCGGATAGTTTCGCCCGCAAGCATTCTGCTACGGAATATCAACAGTATTTGGCTGAGCATCAGGTTGATTTCATTCGTTTTAAGACCGATCTTCTACTGAACGAAGCACAAGGCGATCCCATCAAGCTCTCGCGTCTGGTCAACAATATTGTGGATAGTATTGCTGTCATTCCCGATGAGATTACACGTACCTTTTATATCAAGGAGACCTCCCAGATGCTGTCTGTCGAGGAACGTATCATCACGACGGCTGTGGGTAAAGTGCGTCGGAAGATGCGTGAGGACAGGCAGAAAGAACGCGAGCGTGAGCGTCATGCCGAAACGGCTCCCGCAGGGACACCGGCTGTATCGGGCACGTCTGATGCAGGCACGCCAGCTGACGTCGTTGACTCCTTCCCACAGGACAGCCAACCCGAGACACAACCATCCACCGAGGATGTCATTCCCATCCCTATCTCGCGTAGCGCCGGCCCCCAGTCACAGTCACGAGTAGAGCAGACCGAAGCACTTCTTGTGCAGATGATTGTGCGTCATGGAGAGAAAGTCGTGTGCAACGTGGAGGAGGATGGTTCTGAGGAGACACGTCCGCTATCAGTTGTGGAATATATCTACTATGCCCTCCAGGAAGACCATTTGGAACTCCGCTTGCCGCTGCATCGCCAGATCCTCATGGAAGCGTTAGAACACTTTCAGGAAGAAAACTTCCGTTGTGACCGCTATTTTGAGAATCATCCGGATATGGCAGTCGCCAATCTTGCTAATGAGTTGGCCCACGATCCAGAGACGTTGAGTAAGATTCATTCCAAGGTCAGCACGCTACCCACAGAGGAGGAACGCCTGTTGGACTTGGTTCCCCACTTGATGACGGATTACAAACTATCTGTCGTGGAAGATGAGATGCGTACGCTCATGCTGGAACTGCGCAGCCCGGAGGTGCTACGTGACAAGGTACGCCAAATGGCACTCATGCAGCGCTTTCAAATAGCGAAGCAGGCCCAGAAGAAACTGGGAAAGGAATGTGGTGATCGTGTGATTATGTAAAACAAAACCAGCCAAGCGGAACTTGGCTGGTTTTTGTTTATTCTGTCGGCTCAATGAATTTTCCCCTGCGGACTTCGCCAGGAGTCACACCGAACTTTTTCTTGAAGATGGCGGAAAAATGCGAGACATTCTTGAAGCCTACATCGTAGCAGGCATCTGAGACGCGCCGGCCACGCTTGAGGAGTTCTTGAGCTGCCAATAGGCGGCGGCTTGTGAGCCAACGCTCGGGCGAGAGCTCACTTATCTTCTTGAAATCGCGCTTGAATGTTGACAGGCTACGGCCTGACATTATCGCAAACTCACTCATAGACATGTCAGATCTGAAGTTCTTCTCCATGAAGTCCTGCAGGTTCACCTTCTGAGCGGGTGGATTGGGGATTTGGGTTTCGGGCATAAGAGATGTCTAAAACGTGAGTATTCGTGATGGCTGTTTCAGGTGAGCCTCGCTCATCTTGCGGTGCAAAGATAGACGATTCCAATTACTCTCGGTTTGTTCTGCGGGTCAAATGTTGTTTGGCTCGCACATTATTCGCTAAAAAAGTCTAAAATGGGACGTTTAACCAAAAATATTGCAGATATGAGAGTATACAAAGTTACTTCTTCAAAGAAAAACAGTACTTTTGTGCCAAGATTTCTTCAAAATGAATTATTTTTATCCGTATGAAACGTTTTGCATTTAAGATGTTCCTCAAGCCAGGCTTCGAGGAAGAGTATGAGCGACGCCATGCTGCACTATGGCCAGAATTAAAGAAAGGCATCAAGGATGCTGGCATTAGTAACTACAGCATCTATTGGGACCGTGACACGAATATCCTCTTCGGTTATCAGGAGATAGATGGCGAGCAGAGCTCGCAGGACATGGGTGCCGACGAGACGACGCAACGGTGGTGGGCCTATATGAAGGACATCATGGAAACCAATCCTGACAACAGTCCCGTGACGATTCCCATTCAGGAAGTTTTTCATCTGGATTGATGCACAAAACAGGCAAGGGCTCCCACGAAGGGAGCCCTTGCTGCTTGATTCGGCCTGATACCTTGTCGCATTAGCGGACGGAAACCTTTTCGCCGTTGACGATGTAAATGCCACGGGGCAGGCCTTGCAGGGACGTGGTGCCCTGGCGCACGAGGCGTCCGTTGATGCTATAGACATTGTTGTGGCGATCGAGTGGCGTGCGGTTGGTGTCCTCTGCCATCATGTCGCTGATGCCTACGGGATAGCCGTTGTCGTTGGCCTTGCCTGCCACGTTCGTCTGATAGAAATGCACGCGATAAGGCCATTGTTCGGTCTGTCCCTCTTCTTCCCAACTGATCCAGTCGCGTGTCCAGTATTGCGTGGGTGCGCCACTGACGACGAGCCAGAGGTATTGGCAGTTGGCAGGACAGTCAAAGGCGATTACCTGATTGGGCTCACGGTTATAAACGGTTGTAATGTCACTATAGACACGAGTGCCGTCTTTCTTGAGTGCTACAAAGCCGACTCGCCAACCTGCGCGCGCCTTATTATAAGTAATGTATCCTTCAGCTCCTGCCTGCCCCTCAAACGCTACATAAACCGTTTTCCCTCCTGATGGCACATTGAGGCGAATGGCGTTGTTGCCCCAGTTCTCGATGCAGTTGGCGGGTGTAGGCCACCAATAGCCATCCTTGTCCTTGGTGAGGGCTGTCTGAGCGCGTTTGTTGATGGTTGAGGCTCCACGTGTACGCAGGTGATCCATATCGAATGTCGTCATGCGTGCTCCGTATTCCCACATTTCATCGCCCAGCTGCGATAGCTTCTGTCCCGTTGTACCTTTCATCGTGATGTTCATGTAAGCCTGTAGCGGATCTTCCGGACTTTTCGACTTATTCCACAGCCGTCCGATGATGTCCATCCCGTGACGGTTGCACATGTAGTCCTGGATGAAGTAGTTGTTGTAGCGCAATTCTACACTGAGCGGGTGGCGGTGCAGGCCGTTGAGGGTATTGTTGAGCCACTCGTTGTTGAACTGCATGTCAGGATAGAATTTGTAAGCCTGCCACTGTGCGCACATCTCCCAGAAGACGTTGTACTGCGATGATCCCCAGTTGTACATCCATCCGTTATAGTCGTTGTTGTCACAATGCGTCTGGTATTGGAAACAGTGGCCGATTTCATGAGCCATCGTTTGTCCGTCACGCGAGGTGTAAGCCCACCGCGAGAGGGTGAGGAGCCCGATCTGATTGTCAATGCCGCTACCGCTGGCTTCCCATTCTTCGGAGGAACGAAGGCGGATAATCATCTTGTAGGAGTCTGTCTTCGATTTGCCTTGGTTGATTGTGATGAATTTCAGTGAGTCGGCATAAAACTCGAAGATTTGATCCACGGTGGTGAGAATCTTGTCGATATTCGATGGCTTGCCCTCATAGCCTTTGTCCCAGAAGAGAATCCAGTGCTTGGATTGCTGGCTGCGTGCATAGCACCATTCGCTATCGGGGTTGTTCAGTGCGGTGCCGTTGCCAAGGGTGCTGGGCGTATTGCTGTTCTCGTAGGTCTGTTTGTCCACCTTCTTGACGGCATTGCGCAGGGCGTTGCGTGCCTGACTGATTTCGCTGTCCGTGAGGTCGTAGTTCTTGTCTTTCTCCTGTGCTGTAGCGAGAGCCGTTTCCAGCTGTGTCCATGCGGTCGCTTTACGTGGTACATCGCGCCACCATTCCAGAACTTGTTGTGCATAGGTGATACCTTCTTCCAGGTTGGCATAGCGCTCTCGTGATGCCTCCAGCAGTGGTATCGCTGCTTCCACCGCCGTGATGGATGTCTGTAGGTCACTCTCTAAGAGCGGATCTGCTGTGAGTGCAGCCTTGGCTGTCTCCAGGACGGATGTCACCTCGTTGCGAGCACTGTTCTGGACGCCCTCTTCCATGAGCTCCTCTGCTTTACTTACCAGCCTCGTCAACCGATTGCTGTATGCTTCAGCATCAATCTCGCCCAAAGAGAGGAGACGGAAGTAATCAATGCAGAACCAGTTTCCCGTTGGATTGGTGAGTTGAGCGCCGATCACGACATCCTGTGTCTCCTCAAAGATCACAAAGTCGAGGGAATAAGATGCATTGGAGGTAATCGGTGTCTCATAGTCGTTAGCAAAGATGACAGCACCGGTTTGTGCATCGCCGGCATTGACGGCGCTATTGGCTTTATTCTGTTGAATGTGCAGACCAGTGGCAGTCAGGCGGTATTTGCCGCGTGGAAGGTCTTTGACGGTTTGCTTCACGTAGGCATCGCTGATGCGGTTGCCGATGGAAGTCCACGTCTCCAGGAAGGTCTTGTTGTGTTTCTTGGTGAAGTAGCTGTTGCTTTGTGTCTGCAGGTTGCTGACAGTCCATCCTGTTGTGCCGTTCTCAAAGTCGCCGTTAGTGATGTACGTAGCGGTGATGTCTGTCGTTTGGCCTTGTGTGGATAGCGTAGGCAGCAGGCAGAGGAAGAGTGAGCATGTGAGAAGTTTGTAGTTGAGTTTCATCAGTGTATAATTGGATTATGTATGTATTTCGAAGCGGAGTTCCTGGTTATTGAAAGAAATGCCAGGGCCGGAGAAGAAGCGGGGTAGGGCACCGCTACTTGCCAGCGCGGTGGGTGTCCCAATCTCTAAGGGTGCCTCCTTGGCCATGAGCCAAAGCAGGTCTGCTGTTTGCAGCGCCAGTTCCAGATCGTGTGTAGAGAGGAATATCGTTTTCTGCATTTCATGGGCCAAACGGCGTAATAGCAGTAACATTTCCACCTTCGAGGGGTAGTCGAGGAAGGCCGTAGGCTCGTCAAGGAAAATGATGGGCGTCTGCTGTGCCAGCGCCTTCGCAATCATGACTTTCTGACGTTCACCGTCGGAGAGCGTCTGCACGCGGCGATGACGCAGGGAACCGATGCCTACAAGATTGATGGCTTCGTCCACAGCCTGATGGTCCTCGGCCTGCAGCTTGCCCCAGAAGCCCGTGTAGGGACTGCGTCCCATTGCCACGAGTTCCTCGGCGTGCATGTTGCCCACATCCGGTCGCTCCGTGAGCACGATGCCGATGCGTTTAGCCAACTCTGTTGACGGGTATTGCTCGAGCGCTTTGCCGTCAAGAATCATCCGCCCTTCCAGTGGTGGTTGAAAAGCCGCCAAAGTACGAAGTAGTGTACTCTTGCCAGCGCCATTGGGACCTAACAGGCAAGTGAGCTTGCCCTCTTCCAGTTGGGCTGAAATCTGACGGGCTACCACGTGCGTGGTGTTGCGCCCCTGGTAACCCGTCGTGAGTTTTTGCAATTCGTAGGTCATTCGATTTGATGGCAATAGTTGATACCCAACTTGTCATAGAGCTTCAACATGCGTGGCAGGCGTGTCTTGAAGCCTTCGTAGTCCTTCTGATCCGGACGGCACCATTGTACCTCGCTGATGGCATCGAGACGCGGCAGGAGCATGTAGAAGGCGTGTTGCGGGTAAGCCACATACTCGCACCATAGATTGACCTGCGGACCTAAGATGTACTGCTGCTCCTCTTCCGACAACTGATCGGGGATGAGGGGCTCGAAGCTATAGACTTTGGATACAGGCAGGTAACCGCCGATACCGAGCGGCTGACGACCCTGATCCTTCAATTGGTAATAGTCGATGTAGCAGAAGGTGGTGGGGCTCATGATGACGCGATGGTGCTGTTTAGCAGCCTCGATGCCACCGTTGATACCACGCCAACTCATGACGATACCGCCTTCGGTAAGACCACCCTCGAGGACTTCGTCCCAACCAATCATGTCACGGCCACGCTCGCGCAGGAACACTTCCATTTCATGGTTGATATAGGTCTGCAGTTGGCTCTCCTTCTCCAGACCCAGTTCTTTGAGCTTGGCCTGACATTTGGGACATTGTTTCCAACGGTCACGTGGACTCTCATCACCACCGATGTGGATGAACTTAGAGGGGAAGACATCGCATAACTCACCCACGACCGTCTTCAGGAATGTCAGCGTCTCGGGATTGCCGGCGCAGAGCACATCGCGAGAGACGCCCCACTGGGGCCATACAGGATAGGGACCGCCCGTGCAACCCAGGTTCGGGAAGACGTGGAGCGCACCCATCATGTGACCAGGAAGGTCAATCTCGGGGATGATGTTGATGTATCGTTCTGCAGCGTAGTTCACGAGCTCACGACATTCAGCCTGCGTGTAATAACCGCCGTAGCGCTGACCGTCATAGACACCGGTGTTGCGACCAATGACAGTCTCTTCGCGTACGCTACCTTGCTTGGCTAATTCAGGCAGGGACTTGACTTCAAAGCGCCAGCCCTGATCCTCGGTAAGGTGCCAGTGGAACTGGTTGCAGCCGTGCAACGCCATCACATCAATGTAGCGCTTGAGTGTTTCCAGCGGGAAATAGTGGCGGGCGCAGTCGAGCATCGCACCGCGATAGACGAAGCGTGGCTCGTCGGTAATCTTCGTGTAGGGGAATTCAACGGCGATAAAAGAACGGTCTGCAGCGGGTAGTGGCAGGCTCTTGCGCAATGTCTGTGCGGCGCGGAAGAAACCAATGGGCTGGCGTGCCTGGATGTTGATGCCGTTTTTGTCAATGGTGATGGCATAGGCTTCCTGCTGTTGCTCTGTCAGTTCAGGTACCTTCTGCCCCTTCTTGGCTTTCTTGTTTTTTTTGTCTGCTGGGAAACCGATGCTGAAGCGTACGGCAGCCTTCTTGTCAGCAGGTGTCAACTGCAATTTGATGCCAGTGAGTTCTTCCACCCATTGGCGCAGGAACTGTACGTTACGGGCAATCTCGGGATTGCTGGAATCATAGGCGATACCCATGCCGGCACGAAGGACAAACACTTGCGTCGTGTCAGTCTGCACGCTCTTCGGTTGCGGAATGATGCAGTAGTCTGCTCGCTCTGCCATCATTAGGGTGGGAGTGAGCATTAAAAACATGGAGAATAGAATCTTCTTCATTTTCATAATGGTTTAGGTTTTGTCTTGTATGTATTCTATGTTAGTATTTGTTTTGATGGCGCAAAGATACAGAATAAAACCAAGATGCCAAAATAATGCCCACAAATTTTAACATGAAACAATCTTGTTTTGCCAAAGAAAAGGGACCTCACGGATTGCCGTGAAGTCCCTCAATAGGAATTGGAAAGAAATAAGCGCGATTATTTCTCGTCCTTGACGTACTCTGGAGTCTCAATGACGATACCTTCCTCTTCGATTTTTGTATATTCAACGTTCTCTTTCAGCGTCAGGTAGGCTGAGACGAATAGGAAGTTGGTCACAACCTCGGCAAAGATGACACCCACACAGCAGGCGCACAGGCCGAGGATGATAATACCTAAGGAACAGAGAATCAACAGCACCAGTTCCCAGAAATGTCCTTTTGTGATGGCCCAGGAGCGCTTGAAAGCCTCGCCGAAGCTTACGTCCTCTGTAGCAGCGATAACAGATACGAACAGCAGGCGAACTGTCAGGAAGATACCCGGCAGGATGCACAGCGTGTAGCCAAGGCCGAGGAGGAGACCAAAGGCAATCATGATGAGGACATAGAACAAGAAGTTTTTGATGTCAATCTTGAAGCCATCGGAGAGGCTGTCGTAGGGACTGCCAACTTCTGCGGCACGACGCATCATGCGTACGTTGATGTAATCAAAGTAGCAAGCGAGTAAGAAGCCAATGATGAAAAACGGACTCAGGGAGAAGGCATTGTTGTAAGCCTCCATAATGACGGGGAAGGAAGCATTGGGGTCAATGCTGGAAAATGCAGAAGTGTCGTACTCCAGACCGATGCTGCTGAAGCAGCCCTCAGCAAGGATCAGGAGAACAAAGATGGGCCAATGTTTTACGGAAAGGTCCCAAGCTCGGGAGACGATGTCTCCAATCACAAGTTTTTTCATTTCATTTTTTTTATTTAAAGGTTAAACATGATTCTTTTATAAGCCTATGATATTTCTCACGATGCCCCATAGGAGCGTAATGCCCACCATGACAAGGGCTGTCCGTGAACTGATCTCGCGCTTCCACAGCCACCAGGCACCTGCCAATGGTACGCCAACAGCCAAGCCTGGGTTCAGCCAGAATGCCTCAGCCAGTTGGCCATGCCATAATGCCACGAGCATGCGCTGGGCACCGCAGAAGGGGCAGTTGAGTCCCGTAAGCCAATGGAATGGACAGATGATCATCGTTTTCTTTTTATCAAGATATACTTAATGGCGTAATAATTGCCAGGTAACCCTTCAATTCATTATTTTTCGCTTATCACGTCTTCTCGATATCTCTTGGTCTCTGCCACAATCACTCCGGAAAGTGCCAACAGCGAGATGAGGTTGGGGATTGCCATGAGACCGTTGAGAAGGTCCGAGAGACTCCAGACGACCGTCAATTGCGCGATGGCGCCGATGAAAATGGCGGCCACGTACAAGACTCTGTAAACGACGAGGAAACGCTTGCCGCTCAGGTACTCGATGGCGCGTTCGCCGTAGTAGCTCCATCCTAAGATGGTAGAGAATGCGAAGGTTACAATGCCGAAGGTGAGGAGTGGTGCTCCCATGATGGGAATCTTCTCGAAGGCCATCTTGGTCAGAGCGCCTCCGTTCGTATAGTCTATGTCGGGGTAGGCGAGGATGCTGGATACCAGTACGAGGCCCGTAAGGGCGCAGATAATCACGGTGTCCCAGAATGTAGCCGTAGAGGATACCAACGCCTGACGCACGGGATTCTCAGTCTTGGCCGCCGCTGCTACGATAGGTGCAGAGCCCATACCGCTCTCGTTGGAGAACAATCCGCGTGCAATACCGTAACGAGCTGTCATCATCAGCGTGGCGCCGGCAAAACCGCCCCCTGCGGCGTGGGGCGTGAAGGCACAACGGCAAATCAGGCACAGGGCATCCCATACGTAGCTGCCGTTGACGCATAAGATATAGATGCAACCGATGACGTACAGCAGTGCCATAAAGGGTACGAAGGTGGTACAAAACCGCGCGATGCCTCGCACACCGAAGAGAATTACCAATCCGGCCATCGCTGCCAGCGCGATGCCGGTCCAAGCTGTAGGAACGCCATAGGTCTCATAGCAGAGCATTGAAATAGCGTTGCTCTGCACCGTGTTGCCAATTCCGAAGGCGGCTGCCGCCGTGAGGATACAAAACGCAACGGCCATGCTTTTCCAGCCAAGGCCCCGCTCGAGTGCGTACATCGGACCGCCCAGCATGGTACCGTCCTCCGTCTTGACGCGGTATTTAACAGCCAGTAAGCCCTCGGAGTATTTGGTGGCGATGCCGAAGACGCCCGTTATCCAACACCAGAAAACGGCACCAGGACCACCGATAGCCACAGCCGTAGCGACACCTACGATATTACCCGTTCCGATGGTGGCAGCGAGGGATGTGGCCAGCGCTCCGAATTGGCTGATGTCGCCTTCTGCGCCCTTGTCACGTGTCACAGACAGACGGATTGCATGTAGAATATGGCGTTGTGGAAAGTGCAGTCGAACGGTTAGGTAGAGGTGTGTGCCCAGCAACAGGACAATCATCGGCCACCCCCATAGTTGTGTGGCGGCGTCAGCGATGATGGTATTGATAGAGGACATGGATAACTGCTTTTTATGCGTCAGCAAAGACCTTACCGTCTTCCAGTGTTATCTGGAGCTTGGTGTATTCGCAGTGGAAATCATTCTTCAGACGGTTCAGGTAGCGTTGGCTTTCCCATTGACACATGGGCAGATCATGAAGCAGATAGTTGCCACATGTCTCGGGTGTGGTGGCGGGTACTTCGCTTTGGGTGAGTATCCATTCCAGGCATTGGATGGTCAACGCTCTCATATCTTGTACGGAATAATCGCCGGTCATGACGATATACATGCCTGTGAGGCATCCCATGGGACCTACATATACGACATCATCTTGGGCGGATGAGTTGCGGAACCAGGTCGCCATCAGGTGCTCGATGCTATGCATGGCAGCAGGAGCAACAGCCGGCTCTTTGTTGGGCTCCGTGATGCGCAGGTCAAATGTTGTAAAACCCTTGTCTTGCCTTGATACATAGATGCCGGGCTTCAGACGGGTATGGTCAATGGTGAAACTCTGAATAACTTCCATCTTGGTTCTTTCCGTTCATTAAAGTGACTTGTGTTTTACTCTTTAAAAGGCAGTTTTGCGAACTGCGTCGGGAGGCTTGTGAGGAAGCGACGGGTCGTCTCGAAGGAACGGTCCGCCATCTCGTCCCAGAAGTTCAAGTATTGTTCCAGATGCTTGTCGCCACCCGGCGTGTCGCTCAGGATGCGGAAACTGATGAAGGGTGTCTGGAACAGGTGGCATGTATGGGCAATCGCTGCGCTTTCCATATCTACGGCCAGCGCTTCGGGGAAGGCCGCTTTGATCTTGTTGAGCTGGTCTCGATCACAGATGAACTGGTCGCCCGTACAGATGAGTCCGGCATGAATCCGCTCCCCTCCAGCGGCTTCCAGTAGTTCTTCTTCCGAGCGGAAGCGCGCAGGCATGCCTTGAATTTGTCCGTGCTCACAGCCGGGAATGGTGACATCGTGATAGACCGTTTCCGTACTCACCACGACATCCATCACCTGCAGACCTACCTCAACGCCTCCTGCACATCCTGTAGAGATCACGCAGTCAGGGGCATAGCGACGGATCAACATCGCTGTGCCTACAGCCGCGTTGACCTTGCCAATGCCGCATTGCATGAGGATGAGCGTGTTGCCGCCCAACTGTCCGATGGTGAATTCATACGTGCCATCATGCTCAGTGATGGCATTCGTGAGCAAGCCGTTGAGCTGTTTGTGCTCCTTGCTCATGGCTGAGAGAACTCCGATTTTCATAATTCAGTCAATTTTTGGGCACAAAGATAGGTAAAATCTCATAAAAAAGATGATAAATGGCGAAACTTTATGCCTTAGAACGTAAAATCATAGCCGTATGAACAAAAAATCCTTTATCCTTAAACCTTAAACCTTAAACTTTTATTACCTTTGCACCCAACATCAAAACGCTTGACGCCTATGCTTCAGATCCGATGCAGGAACAACAACGTCATCAAGGAGTTTCCCGAAGGGATTACCTTGCTGGACGCCTATCAGCAGTTTGCCGACGATATTCAGATGCCTTATCCCGTCGTCTCGGCCAAAGTTAATAATGCCTCGCAGGGACTGAAGTTCCGTCTCTACCAGAATCGCGACGTGGAGTTCCTAGATGCGCGACGGGGTTCGGGTCATCGCGCTTACGTCCGTTCGCTTTGCTTCGTGCTGTACAAGGCGGCGACCGATGTTTTCCCCGGTAGCAAGCTCTTCATCGAGCACCCCCTCTCGCGTGGCTACTATTGTAATTTCAAGAAGCGCGAAGGCGAGGCGCTCACCGACGATGATGTGCAGCAAATCCGTCAGCGTATCCAGCAAATCATCGATCAGGATATGCCTTTCCATCGCTTCGAGGCTACCACGGAAGAGGCAACTCGTATCTTCCGCGAGCGTGGTTTCTCGGACAAGGTGAAGTTGCTGGAGACGAGCGGTCAGCTCTACTCAGACTACTATATGCTGGGTGATACCGTGGATTATTACTACGGTCCTCTGGTGCCCTCTGCCGGTTATCTCACCGTTTGGGGATTGGAGCATTATCAGGACGGACTGCTGTTGCGTGTCCCTGATCGCGACAACCCGTCGCAGCTGGCCCCGATGATCGACCAGCCTCGGACCTATGCGATGTTCGCTGAGAAGGTGCGTTGGGATATCATCATGCGCCACTCCAACGCCGGTGACGTCAATAAAGCCATTCTCAAGGGGCATGCTTCTGAACTGATACAAGTCAGCGAGGCCCTGCAGGAGAAGAAGATTGTGAAGATTGCCGAAGAGATTGATGCACGTTTCCGCAATGAGGAGAACCCCATCCGGCTTGTGCTTATTACGGGACCTTCCAGCTCTGGTAAGACAACCTTCTGCAAGCGACTCTCTATCCAGCTGCTGGCCTGTGGCTTGCGCCCCGTCTCATTCTCTACGGATGACTACTTTGTCAATCGTGTGGATACGCCGCTGCTGCCTGATGGCAAGTATGATTTCGATAATATCAGGGCTGTGGATTGCGATTTGCTGTCTGACCACCTGGAGCGCTTGATGGCTGGTGAACGTGTGGAGGTTCCTGAGTACAATTTTGTGACAGGTAAGCGCGAGTACAACGGCAAGCGCCTGAAGCTTTCCAGCGATAGCGTACTCATCATCGAGGGTATTCATGCCCTCAATCCCATCCTCACGGAACGCATTGCAGAATCGCTGAAATTCAAGATATTTGTGTCAGCGCTCACCAATATCTCTCTGGATGACCACAACTGGATTCCCACCCAGGACAATCGCCTCCTGCGTCGCATCATCCGTGATTATAATAAAGGTGCTTTTACGGCACAGGAGACCATCAGCCATTGGCGTAATGTCTGCAATGCCGAGGAGAAATGGATCCTGCCCTTCCAGGAGAATGCCGACGTGATGTTCAACTCAGCGCTGAACATCGAGTTTGCCGTGTTGCGTACCCATGCCGAGATTATCCTTGCCTCTGTGCCCAAGAACTGCGATGAGTACAGCGAGGCTCATCGCTTGCTGAAATTCATCCACTATTTCATTCCCATCAGCGACAAGGAAATACCGCCGACCTCCATCATGCGCGAATTCGTCGGTGGATCAGTATTCAAATATTGATCATAGATTTATTAGAATACACCTATAGGAGGGCCTCGGCAATACGGAGGTCAAAGGGTGTCGTGATTTTGATGTTCTCGCGATTGCCTTCCACGAGGGTGATGGGATGACCGAACGCCTCTACGACGGAGGCATCGTCCGTGAATGCGTCGCAATAAGGCTGCTCAAAGGCGCGCAACAGCAGAGGCAGCTGGAACGTCTGGGGCGTTTGCACAAGCCTCAGGCGCGAACGATCAATTGTGAAAGAACTGTCACCTTCCCCTTCCGTCGTGGAGGGGTGAAGTTGACGCACCGTTTCGACTACAGGAACCACGGGCACAGCGGCACCGTACTTTCTGGCCGCATCGAAACAGTTGCGGATGACCTCTGCTGAAACAAAAGGACGCACGCCATCGTGCACGGCAACCAAACATCCTTCTATATGGTCATGTGAGAGGCTGTTGAGCCCATTCTTTACGCTATGGAAACGGGTCTCACCGCCATCGGCAATCGTGTGGGGTAGGGTGAAGGCGTGTTGGACGCAGAGCTCCTGCCAGAATGCCTGCTGGCTTTTGGGCAGGACGAGGACGATGTGAATCCCAGGGATAGCCCGCTCAAAAGCTTCCATCGTATGCATCAGCACAGGACGCTCGCCTATCGGCAGGAACTGCTTAGGCAGGTCTGTGCCCATGCGCAGACCCTTGCCGCCAGCTACGATGATAACGGAAGACCCACCCCTCATTTTACCTCTGCCCAAAGCATACCCTTTGCCAAAGCATCTGCTGTCGATTGATCCTTCATGCGTGCTACAATCGTGTAGCCGAACTCAAAGACGGCGGCAGGACCTTTACCTGTGATAAACAGATCATCCTGTTCCACCAGGGCTCCAGTGTAGGTTGCACCACGCAACTCACCCTCGAAGCCCGGATAGCATGTGACGCGCTTTCCTTCGAGCAAGCCCAAACGGCCAAGCACCATGGGAGCTGCACAGATAGCGGCTACGGGACGTCCGAGATAGACGTGGTCGCGAATACGCTCTTTCAAATCCTCGCATGCAGCAAAATTGGCTGCGCCGGGCATACCTCCAGGCAGTATGAAGAGGTCTGCGTCAAAGAAATCAGCTTCGCTCAGCACTTCGTCGGCCACAATGCGGATGCCGTGGGAACCTGTGACGGTGCGCTCACCTGTGATGGATACGATTTGCAGGTCAAGGCCTGCACGGCGAATGATGTCGGCTGTTCCGAGGGCTTCCAGCTCCTCAGTGCCTGTGGCAATGAATAAGTAGATCATAGTTTTAGCTCTTTCACATGCTTATTATTAGTTGTTATTTTATTGTTCCTTTTTCATTATCTCACTTTTCACTCCGCAGTTGGTCAAGATACCTCTTGATGGTCTCTTCCAGTCCGAGGTAGAGTGCATCGCAAATCAGGGCGTGACCGATGCTGACCTCGTCTGTCCAAGGAATCTGCTGGTGGTAATAGGCGAGGTTCTCCAAACTGAGGTCGTGACCAGCGTTGAGGCCAAGCCCAAAGGCGTGAGCTGCTTTGGCCGCACGGATGAAGGGCGCTATGGCAGCTTCGCGATCAGCCTCATAGCCTGCGGCATAGGGCTCTGTGTAGAGCTCTACACGATCGGCACCGGCACGCGCGGCGTAGTCCACCATCGTCTCGTCTGCATTCACAAAGATGCTCACGCGGATGCCAGCCTCTTGAAAGCGGGCCGTCACATCGGTGAGGAAGTTCAGGTGGGTCTTGGTGTCCCAACCGTGATTACTGGTAATCTGGTCGTGACCATCGGGTACCAGCGTGACCTGTGTGGGATGATTCTCAAGGACGAGGGCGATGAATTGCGAGATGGGGTTGCCTTCGATATTGAATTCTGTCGTCAGACGCGGACGCAGGTCGCGCACATCCTGATAGCGGATATGTCGTTCGTCAGGACGTGGATGGACAGTGATACCTTGAGCGCCAAAACGCTCGCAGTCGAGGGCTACTTGAAGCACATTGGGGTTGTTGCCGCCACGCGCATTGCGGATGGTAGCAACTTTATTGATATTGACACTGAGTTTTGTGGCCATAGTCAAGAAATGATAGATTACATTCTTGGTGCAAAGGTATGTAAAAAGCATGAAAAGTGAATGTCGAATGTGCAAAAAGTGAGAATTTAGTGACGAAAATTGAAAAATATCACCCCTTTCCATATTGAACTCTCAACTTTTTACTACCTTTGCCGAGCAAAATGAAGCGTTGCTTCAAGGGGATATAGCTCAGCTGGCTAGAGCGCGGCGTTCGCAACGCCGAGGTCGCGGGTTCGATTCCCGTTATCTCCACCCAATGATGACAAAACGTACTTTCGCCCTCTTCGGAAACGCATTTCAGGCCAAGAAATCGGCTTCCGTACAGAAACTCCTCAGCTTGTTGGAGGAGCGTGGCGCTATGCTGCAGATAGATGCTACGTTCTATCGTTTCCTGACCGAAGACCTACGCATCGCAGTGCCTGCAAAGGCACAGGTCATTGGTGATGACAGCTTCGATGCCGACGTGCTCATCTCAATGGGTGGCGACGGCACGTTCCTGGAGGCTGCGCGCCGTGTGGGTAACAAGCAGATTCCTATCGTCGGTGTGAACATGGGTCGCCTGGGCTTCCTCGCGGATATCCTGCCCGAAGATATTGAGGCGGTTGTAGCGCAAATCTATGACGGCAACTATAGCGTGGAGGAGCGCTGCCTGCTGCAGCTGGACTACGATCAAGGCCAGCCCGAGGGCTATCCGTTTGCGCTCAACGAGGTGGCCGTGCTGAAACGTGATGTCTCGTCCATGATCTCCATTCGTGTGGATATTAATGGGGAATACCTGACCACTTATCAGGCCGACGGCTTAATCATCAACACGCCTACGGGAAGTACCGGTTATGCGCTGTCTGTAGGTGGCCCGATTATGCAGCCGGGCAGTCACACGCTGGGCTTGGTCCCTGTGGCACCACATTCCTTGACGGTGCGACCTGTGACGCTGACGGACGATGCCGTAATTACATTGACTGTTGCCTCGCGCAACCATCAGTTCCTTGTCTCCATCGACGGACGCAGCGAGACGTGCAGCGAGGATGTGCGCCTCACCATCCGCCGTGCTCCATATAATATTAAGGTGTTGAAGCGTCCCGGCCAGAGTTTCTTCCGCACATTGCGTACGAAACTGATGTGGGGGACGGATGTAAGGGGATGAACGAACGGTTCTCTACACGACAGTTGATAGCTTGGTTCTGGCAGATTTTTTGTCAGGTGAAGCTACAGTCGTTCATCAATGCGGTGAGCGGCATCATTCGTGTAGGCTTGGATTTCGCTTTCATCTGGGCTACCAAGTTGGCGATAGATATTGCCACCGGCAATGTCTCACCCTCGTTGTTACCCAAGCCCACAACGCTGGTAGGGGCTGGCACTTTGCTCATCAGTATTATGGCGTTGCAGCTGGCGTTCGGTTATTTAGGACGCTGGATTGCGGCTTTGTTAGGCGTTGAGGCGCAGAACCGGATGCAGCGTCGCATCTTCGAGCACTTGTTGCGTAGTGAATGGCGTGGTATAGAACAACGTCATAGCGGCGATGTGCTGAACCGCATGGTCAGCGACAGCCAGACGGTGGTCAACGTCGTGACGGATACGATACCGCAGGCGTTGGCGGTTATGGTGCGATTGGTATGTGCCTTCTTCTTCCTCTTCTCGATGGACGCGATGTTGGCCGTAGGCGTCACCGTCATCCTGCCCATTTTCATCCTGCTAAGCCGCTTGTATATCAACCGGATGAGAGCCATCACCCGCGAGGTTCGTACGACAGACAGCCGTGTGCAGGCGACCTTGCAGGAGAGTGTGCAACATCGTTTGGTGCTCAAGACCTTGGAGCGCGTGCCGCTGTTGGTGGAGACGCTGGCTAAGCTGCAAAAGACGCTACGTGAACAGGTGCGGCATCGCACCTTGTTCTCTTCCACATCCAACCTGATTCTGAACATCGGTTTCGGTGCCGCTTATCTTTTCGCTTTTCTCTGGAGTGTGAACCGCTTGGCCGACGGCGCCATCACCTTTGGTATGATGACTGCCTTCATTCAGTTGTGCGGTCAGATTCAGGGACCCTTCCGCGAGCTGACGCACTTCATTCCTGCCATCATCACCAGTTTCACGGCTGCTGAGCGTCTGATGGAACTGGAGGATGTCCCCTTGGAGGCTGACGGCGAGCCCATTCGCTTCACCGCAGGGGCTGGCATCCGCATCAACGACGTTACTTTTGCTTACGATGCCCATAGTCGCAAGATATTGAAGAACGCCAACTACGACTTCGCACCAGGCAGTACAACGGCCATCCTTGGCGAGACGGGCGCCGGCAAGACAACGCTTGTGCGCCTGATACTGGCCTTGTTGAAGCCGCAGGAGGGCGAAGTGGTGATGTATGCGGACAATTCACAGCTCAGCGACGGAACCGCAGAGCACCGCGTGGCGGTCTCTGCGCGGACACGTTGCAATTTAGTCTATGTTCCACAGGGTAATACGCTGTTCAGCGGCACCATTCGCTGGAACCTGCAGATGGGTAAGCCGGAGGCTACCGAGACTGAGATGTGGGATGCGTTGCAGCTTGCATGTGCTGACTTTGTTCACGCCTTGCCCGATGGCCTTGACACCCGTGTAGGCGAGGGTGGGGCAGGACTCTCGGAGGGGCAGGCACAGCGTATCGCGATTGCACGTGCCTTGTTGCGCCAAGGGTGTATCCTGCTGTTGGATGAGGCTACCAGCGCTTTGGATCAGAAGACTGAGCAGACGCTCCTTACAAACCTCATCGCGCACCATCGCCAACTGCCCGTACGGCCTACGCTCATCTTCGTGACACATCGTCCTGCCGTGATGGAGCACTGCACCCAAGTGATTAAGTTAGAGAAATGAACGGGTTCATGACTTTTCTGAGGAACTGGACGTTGCCCGTGGCCATTTTCGTGGGCACGGTCTTTTATCTGGTATTTGCTTACACGCCTTCGTTGGATGTGGCAGGCGATGCCCTGTTGCCCGTCTTTGAAACCCTGCTGCCACTTTCGATTTTCTGCACCCTGTTTATCACCTTCTCCAAGGTAGATTTTCATCTGATGCGCCTGCGTCGCTGGCACCTCTACATCCTCCTGACCCAACTCCTCCTCGTCGCCCTCCTCACCGCCCTCACATTGTACATCGTACATTGTCCATTGTCCATTCTCCTTCTTGAATCCATTCTCATCTGCGTCATCGCCCCTTGTGCTTCCGCTTCGCCCGTGGTGACCGCCAAGTTAGGCGGTGATCTTACGCAGATGACCACGTTTGTGCTCCTCTCCTCCGTGTCGATGGCGTTGCTGATTCCCGCCGTCTTCCCGTTGTTGGAGCCCCGTGAGGGCATCACCTTCTGGGTCGCCTTCCTGCGGATCCTGCGCCGCTTGGCCACCGTCCTGTTACTACCTCTGTTGCTTGGCGCCATTGTGCGTCATTGGGTGAAGCCGTTGTACCAATGGTTTGTGCGCACGCCCGACCTCGGTTTCTATTGCTGGTGTGTATCGCTGTCCATTACCGCTGGTCTCACCGTGCGTAACATCGTCCACAGTCATGCCGGCAGCCACCTCTTGGGTGACATCGCCCTGCTGACCCTTGCGACTGCGATTGTCCAGTTCGTTATCGGACGTTTGATAGGCCGCATGACGGGTGAGCATATCTGTACGGGTCAGGGTATGTTCCAGAAGAATACAGGCCTCGCCATTTGGATTGCCTACACCTTCCTCACGCCAGAGGCTTCGATTGGCGCCGGCTGCTATGTCTTGTGGCAGAACATCATCAACAGCGTGGAGTTGTGGCGACATCGGAAGAGCGGTAAGTAAATAATCGCACGACATAGAAAGCATGCACATAAAACAATCCGGGCCCTGCGCAAATACAGAGTCCGGCTTTCTTCTTTTGTCATTCGTCTTTAGATCAGCGGGCCGTGGCCCATGCACGAGGTAGTCGTGAGTGCGGTGAGCGCCGCCGTAGCAGCGGCGATGAGGATGCGGAGGATTGCCTCCCAAACAGAATTCTTTTTCATGGTCATAATTTTTTTTTGAACCACGGATTGTACGGATTATACGGTTTCTTGTCCACGAGTCTTTGTTCGAACACGAATATCTCGAATCTCACGAATGCGTTGCAAAAGGCTTCGCGGCTTTTGAATGCTTTCCTTGATGAGTACAGCGTCGGAGGCTATGAAGAACTACCGCCACCTAGGCTCTATCCGCGCCTGCATCGCGAGTTCCTACGCGCCATCGTAGCCGCCAAGACGGGCATCAGCTACTACCGAGTGCACCTGAAAGAACTGGATGCGGCCTACAGTGTCGCGTTCCCGAATAGTACACCGATTAATGTGAGTAAGAAATCGGCCCACTCCCAGCCGGCCCACTCCCAGCCGGCCACCGTCGCGAATGTGGAATTCGCTCCCCTTTGTGGGGCCGAAGCCACATTCAGTGGCTCCTCTGAAGACCCCAGTCGCCCCAAGGGAGAGGAGAAAGGAGAGGAGATGGAAGGGGTAGAGAAATCAAAATTTTAACTCAAAAATGGATGTTTATAACGAACACGAATTGCACGAATCACACGAATGCGCTGCAAAAGGCTACGCGGCTTTTGAATGCAATCCTTCCATCGTGCATCAGAAACCATTTCCGTCACTCGGCACCCCGCGAAGCGTGCCGCCCAATTCGTGAGATTTGTAAGATTCGTGTTCGAAAAAAAAATTATGAATAACGTAAGTATGAAACTCAGTGATCACTTTTCCTTAGAGGAAATGTGCAAGACAAATAAGAATTTAAAGAACGTGCCCAATGAGGCACAAGTTGAGAACTTGAAGCGGCTATGCCGATGGCTGGAGATGCTACGCAGTGAATATAATAGAAGGTATGGAGGCCCCTCCCCAGCCTTGCCCTCCGTCGCGAATGGGGGATTCGCTCCCCTTTGTGGGGCCGAAGCCACATTCAGTGGCTTCTCTGAAGACCCCAGTCGCCCTCGTGGGGGAGGGAGC
>JAILQO010000079.1 GCA_024698925.1 Bacteroidaceae bacterium
GATGATCATCCGATGAAGCGGACCGCCTATAAACACTATGCCGCCCTGCGCAAGCTGGTGGAGTGGAAGGACGGGATGCTGGTCATGAATCCCGCCCGTATAGGTCAGCACTTCTATGCCAGCCGCCACGAGGAGAATGCCAAGCAGAACCGTTCCAGTTTCCTGAACTATATGTATAAGATAACGCTCGCACAGGAGGAACGGGCGCGGCTCGTAGAAGCGCAGGCCGAGGCGCTACGGCAGGAAGAGGTACTGCCAACTATCAACGCTCAGGAGCGGAACATGGAGAGGTTCCATTTTGTTCACCCAGAGATAGAGAACGATGAAGCGTGGCGTATTCACGAGGCTGTAAAACGGCTTGTCGTTTACCAAAAGGTGCCTGAGATTTGTACGTACTTGAGGGAATTGAAACAGAAGGGCAAGGTCATGTTGCCTTCAAATGCTGCAATCATGTATAATGAGTTGGTACGATTGGGAATGCCGACTGGCGAGGGATATAGTGAAAAGCATTTCAGTAATAGCTATACGAAATAGGATACTTCACATTTGAAGTTTACAAGCATCAGAATCAGCTTCTGGTGCTTTTTTTGTGCCCTTTCGAAGGGGCGTGACGGGATATCACGGGATAATACGGGATATCACGGGATAGTACGGGATGACTACTCTCAAAGCCATTGCCGCTGCGGAAAATGACTCTACCTTTGCAACGTCGAAAGGAAGACAGTCCTGACGACAGCGATCTCTGACATACTGGGTAAAAGAACCGCACGGTAGGCCGTGCGGGAATAGGCACATAATCTGAGTGGTTTTGTGCCGGTGAAAGCTCTACGAGCTGGTGAAATTGGTGAGAGGGTGAAAACTGCTTCGCAGCGGTGAATGCTCTACGAGCTGGTGATATTGGTGAGAGGGTGAAAACTGCTTCGCAGCGGTGAATAAAGATAAAATAAAGTAATTAAAACAATTATGAAACTATCTGGTAAGATTACGAAGGTGCTCCCCCTCCAGGAGGGAACGAGCCAACAGGGCGCCACGTGGCGCAAACAGACGATTGTCGTATTAGAGGACGACCCGCAGGTGCCGTTCCCCAACGAAGTGGCCTTTGACCTCTTCAACGACAGGATCCCCGAGACGGCGCTGACCGTAGGCCAGCACGTGGACGTACACTTCTCGATTCGCACTCGCGAATATAACGGCAGAATTTACAACGACATTAACGTAGTAAGGATTTAGAGCTGCAAGCAGCGGTGATAGCTCTACGAGCTGGTGAAAACTGGTGAGAGGGTGAAAGCTGCGACGCAGCGGTGAATACACAGAAACAATTAAAGTAACCCTGAGTTGGAGTGAGGAGGATGTTCTCGAGTAAATGGCCAAAGATTCCGACCTTCTTCTCGCAAAAAACTCATAAAACATGATTATTAATAAAAAACAAACCATGACGTCGCTCGAGATTGCCGAGCTGACTAATAAGAACCATTTTGATCTCATGAGGGCCATTCGTAAGATGGAGCCTGCATGGGAAAAAACATGTGGATGCAAATTTGCATTGACATCGAGAACAATCATTCAGCCTAACGGTGGGACGCGCGAAGTCCCCTGTTACTCCCTCACCAAAACGGAGTGCCTGTACATCGCCACGAAGTTCAACGACGAGGCGCGCGCCAAGCTGGTGCTGCGCTGGCAGGAACTGGAACTCCAGGAGCAGGAGCGCCGACAGCAGCTCTGTCTGCCCAGCCCGCAGAAGATTCTGGCGCTGGCGGACGAGATTATTGGTGACGGCTTGCGCATACTGAACGAGCCCGCCGAAGACACGCTGACGGCTACACAGGTGGCCAAGACCTTCAACATGACGGTCTATGACTTCAACGCCGTTCTCTGCGACTTAGGCATCCAGTACCGCCGCGGCGGCCGCTGGAACATCAGCGACGAACTGGCTAACCACGGATATACATCCCTACGCACACACGTCAGCTACTCACTGAAGGGCGTGAAGAAAGTGCGCACGTACATGACGTGGACACTCGCCGGACTGCGCTACTTGAACGCGAAACTCGGATACCCCAACTTCTGATAATGGACAATTGAAAATTGATAATGGAAAATTGTCAAATCGTAAATCGTAAAATCGTCAATTAAAGAGATGAGCGTACATATGATTTATTATAAGGATGGGGCGAAAATGATGCGCCCCGTCCTCTCCAGGCCAGAGTATCTGGTACTGAGGAATAGTGGCGATCAGGTACAGACGGTGGCGGCCATCCGCGAGGGTGAGACTTCGCTGAAACACAAGCTGCTGCAGATGAACTACAGCTGTCTGCCCAACGAGGACGGAAGCTTAAGGGGCTCGAAGCGCATGAGTACCACGGTTGGCATGGACATCGACCATCTTCAGGGCGAAGAGATGCCGAAGGTGAAGGAACGCATCCTCGCCCAAAAAGAGGAACTGGGACTGCTGATGCTCGAAGAGAGCGCCCGCGGCGGGGGCTACCACCTCGTATTTCGTCGCCGTCCGGAACTCACGCAGGAGGAGAACTTGAAATGGGCTTCTGACCTCTTGGAGGTCGCCTACGATGCGCAGGCGAAGGACATCACCCGCGTTTTCTTCACCACGACGGAAGCCGAACTGATTTATTTGGATGATGAGATATTTGAGCTGACCATCGCAACCGAAACGCTGGCCCACTCCCAGCCAGCCCACTCCCGACCGGCCACCGTCGCGAATGTGGGATTCGCTCCCCTTTGTGGGGCCGGAGCCACATTCAGTGGCTCCTCTGAAGACCCCAGTCGCCCCAAGGGAGAGGAGAAAGGAGAGGTGATGGGAGAGGTGAAGGAGGCTGTCAACGAATCTAGTGGTAACGAATCCCCCTCCCTTGGGGAGGGGATAGGGGTGGGCCAGTTCCCCACCCTCTATCACGGCATCCCATTCTCTACTATCATCAAGAAGTACTGGGAGGTGAATAACCGCGGGTTTGAGCCTACGCAAGGTGATCGGGATACGCTGACCTATCAGTTGGCGTGCGACCTGAGGCACATCTGCGGCCGCAATTTCGAGTGGCTGGATCAGGTCATTCCCTGCTATGACGGATTCCCAATAGAAGAGAAACGCGCGAAGATCAGGAGTGCGCTGAGCTCGGAGTTCAATGGATTCCCACAACGCCTGCGCAACACGTTGAGCGCGTGCGCAAGCTCAATGGATAATGGACCGCTCGGCCCGAAGGGACGCTTGACACCTCAAGAATGGAAAATGGATAATGTAGGAAATGAAACTGTGGAGGAGGACGAAGAGCAATTGTCCATTGTCAATTCTCCATTATCCATTAAGCGGATGCCGCAAGGCATACGCGAAAGTATCGACGCCGTAGGCCCTCAGCTGGCGATGCCAGTAGTGACGGCCATCTGCCCCTGCATCGGGGCTCTGGCTACGGGCGTGAAATTGGATGTGCACGGACAACAGAAGGGGCTGAACCTCATCGCCTACATTGCAGGCGACTTCGCTTCTGGTAAGGGAAAGATAGACCCTGTCATCGAGGCTTGGATGAGCGAGGTGCAGGCGCTAGACGATATGTACACGAAGCAGGAGGATGAATGGCGAGCCAAGAAGCTGGCGGCGAAGAATAAGAAGGAACAGCCCGAGGAGCCCCTGCTGCCCATACGCAACCTGACGCTGAACAACACCGTAGCTAATCTGGCACAACAGCTGGCAAACACGGAGGGTAAGCACGCCTTCTCATTCACGCCCGAGGCCGACACGGTGGCGCAGAAGTGGAAATCTACGATGAGTGATTTCTCCGTGATGCTGCGCCAAAGCTACGACGGCTCCAAGTACGAACGACGCGCGAAGAGCGTGGATGCGGTCAATGTGCACATTAAGCACCTTTTGTGGAACGTAACGATGTGCGGAACGCCGGATGCCCTATACCGTGTAGTGAACAACTACACGGACGGCTTTCAGAGCCGTATCGCCGTTGCACGCACGCCAGACAACACCTTTGCACGATTGGAAGACTCCCTCTTTGTGCTGACCGACCGCCAATGCGAGCGCATCCAGCAGGTAGCCCATCTGTTGCCGCTGATGTACGGCGAGGTGGTGCTGCCGAAGCTGGAGGCAAAGGGTCGAGAATGGTTGGAGCGCATCCGACTGGAGACGATGATGAACGATGATCGGACAAAGGCCCGTCAGCGCTTCCGCGTCTGCGTGACGGCTCAGCGAATGACCTGCAGCATCATGCTCTGCAAGGTGTGCGAAGTACTCCTCCAGAAGCACGGCTTGAACGGCGCTGAGGCGCAGTTGAAGCAGCATCCTAACCTGTGGAAGGAACTCCTATTGAAAGCACAAACTCCCGCGATGCTGGAGGCCTTCGACGTGATAGCCGACTCACTCATGGATAACGCACTCTACTTCTTCCGTGACCGCATCGAGAACGCCTTTATGAGTCGCGATTATGTTGGCGGCCTGAACGGCGAGCGGCAGAAGCGCGGCAAGAACGATTCTATCTTTGAGCGGCTGGATATCCAGTTCTCGTTCGAGCAGGCTATGCAACACTCAGTAGCCGTAAAGGGTGTCAACGTGAACCACAATACTGTGCGACAGATGCTGAAGAACTGGCGTAATCAGAAGCTTGTGGTGCTGGAGGAGGATGGGAACTATCGTAAGTTGTAACGTGGTCATTTGGTCAAGGTCATTTGGTCAAAATCAATTTTGGACTATGATTACAATCGAGAACACCCAAGAATGCTTCGTGCAGCTCTGGCTACGGCTGGAGCGCACGAGGCGCCTGCTCCGGACAACGCACAAGCGCTTCTGCATCCGCAGGGTCCTGAAGGCTTGGTTCGGGCTGCGTGCCAACGACGATTTCATCTGGGAGGTCTGCCACATGATAGACCTTGATGAGTACAGCGTCGGAGGCTATGAAGAACTACCGCCACCCAAGCTCTATCCGCGCCTGCATCGCGAGTTCCTGCGCGCCATCGTCGCTGCCAAGACGGGCATTAGCTACTACCGAGTACAACTGAAAGAACTGGATGCGGCCTACAGCGTCGCATTCCCCAATAGTACACCGATTAATGTGAGTAAGAAATCGGCCCACTCCCGACCGGCCACCGTCGCGAATGTGGGATTCGCTCCCCTTTGTGGGGCCGGAGCCACATTCAGTGGCTCCTCTGAAGGCCCCAGTCGCCCAAAGGGAGAGGAGAAGGGGTAGAGAAATCAAAATTTTAACTCAAAATATGGATGTTTATAACGAACACGAATTGCACGAATCACACGAATGCGCTGCAAAATGCTACGCGGCTTTTGAATGCAATCCTTCCATCGTGCATCAGAAACCATTTCCGTCACTCGGCACCCCGCGAAGCGTGCCGCCCAATTCGTGAGATTTGTAAGATTCGTGTTCGAAAAAAAAATTATGAATTACGTAAGTATCAAATTAAGTGAGCACTTTTCCTTGGAGGAAATGTGCAAAACAAATGCGAATTTAAAGAACGTGCCTAATGAGGCACAAGTGGAGAACTTGAAGCGGCTATGCAAGTGGCTGGAGATGCTACGTAGTGAATATAATAGAAGGTATGGAGGCCCCTCCCCAGCCTTGCCCTCCGTCGCGAATGGGGGATTCGCTCCCCTTTGTGGGGCCGAAGCCACATTCAGTGGCTTCTCTGAAGACCCCAGTCGCCCTCGTGGGGGAGGGAGC
>JAILQO010000081.1 GCA_024698925.1 Bacteroidaceae bacterium
ATCTCTACCATGGTAGAGTCAAGGAAGTTGCAGATGCAGCACGTAACGGTGGACTTAAATTCTAATCATTATGGCAATCAAGAATGTAAAGATCAATAGCGATGTTGAATTGAAGGACCGCCTCGTAGCCATCAATCGTGTTACCAAGGTAACGAAGGGTGGCCGTACCTTCACATTTGCAGCAATCGTTGTAGTTGGCGACGGCAAGAGCATCATCGGTTATGGCCTCGGCAAGGCTGGTGAAGTGACCGCCGCAATCGCTAAGGGCGTGGAAGCCGCCAAGAAGAACCTTGTGCAGGTTCCCGTCATCAAGGGTACGGTACCCCACGAGCAGGCCGCTAAGTTCGGTGGTGCTGAGGTGCTCATCATGCCCGCTTCTACCGGTACCGGTGTTGTGGCTGGTGGCGCTATGCGTGCCGTCCTTGAGAGTGTTGGTATTACTGACTGTCTGGCCAAGAGCAAGGGTTCTTCCAACCCCCACAACTTGGTAAAGGCTACCATCGCTGCTCTCGCAGAAATGCGCGATGCACGTCAGGTGGCACAGAACCGTGGCATCAGTGTAGAGAAAGTATTTAGAGGTTAATAAAGGAGGTTCAAGACTATGGCAACTATCAAAGTTAAGCAGATTAAGAGCCGTATCGGCGCCCCCAAGAATCAGAAGCGTACGCTCGACGCTATGGGGTTGAAGAAACTGAACCATGTCGTAGAGCTGGAGGATACCGCCTCCGTACGCGGCCAGATTCTGACGGTCCATCACCTAGTGAAGATCGTAGATTAAGAGTAACCCATTCATCAACGTTTAAAACCAACACACGAATATGAAATTGAATAATATGAAGCCCGCTGCTGGCAGCACCAAGACGCGCAAGCGCATTGGTCGCGGTCCCGGTTCCGGCCTCGGTGGTACCTCCACCCGTGGTCACAAGGGTGCCAAGGCTCGTTCGGGTTATAAGAAGAAGATTGGTTTCGAAGGTGGTCAGATGCCGCTCCAGCGTCGTCTGCCTAAGTTCGGTTTCAAGAACATCAACCGTAAGGAGTATCAGGCTGTAAACCTCAGCACGATCCAGAAGCTCGCTGAGCAGGGTATCGCTAAGGTCGGTATCGCTGAACTCGTTGCTGCAGGTGCTGTCAAGGCTGGCCAGCTCGTCAAGGTGCTGGGTCAGGGACAGCTCACAGCAAAGGTCGATGTCGAGGCCAACGCCTTCTCCAAGACCGCAGAAGCAGCTATCACAGCCGCAGGCGGTAATGCAACAACTCTGTAAGAAGATTAAAGCTTAAGACTCATGAAGAAGTTTTTTGCAACACTGAAGAACATATGGATGATCGAGGACCTTCGCATGAAGATCCTCATCACCATTGGTTTTGCCGCCATCTATCGTTTTGGTTCGTTCGTCGTGCTTCCGGGTATCAACCCCAGTCATCTGACGGCACTGCGCGATCAAACCAGCGAGGGTCTGATGAGCCTTCTGAATATGTTCTCGGGAGGTGCTTTCTCCAACGCGTCTATCTTCGCGCTGGGTATCATGCCCTACATCACGGCATCCATCGTCATTCAGCTTCTTGCTGTTGCTGTGCCTTACTTCCAGAAGATGCAGCGTGAGGGCGAGAGCGGTCGCCGCAAGATCAATCAGTACACCCGTTATCTGACGATTTTCATCCTTCTCTTCCAGGCTCCCGGCTACCTGCTGAACCTGAAGAATATGTCTGCAGGTGCTTTGGCACCCTCCATTGGTTGGACTTCGTTCATGATTTCCTCTACGGTGATTCTCGCAGCTGGCAGTATGTTCATCCTGTGGCTTGGCGAGCGCATCACGGACAAGGGTATTGGAAATGGTGTTTCCCTCATCATTATGTTGGGTATTATCGCACGCCTTCCCCAAGCTCTCTTCCAGGAGGTCACCAACCGTTTGAGCAACCTCAGCGGTGGCGGTCTTGTGATGTTTATCGTAGAGCTGGTTGTTCTGTTCCTCGTCATGATGGCAGCTATCATGCTGACTCAGGCTACCCGCAAGGTTCCTGTACAGTATGCCAAGCGTGTCATGGGAGGTCAGCAGATCGGTGGCGCTCGTCAGTACATTCCCCTGAAGCTGTTTGCAGCTAACGTGATGCCTATCATCTTTGCACAGGCTATCATGTTCCTGCCTATTACGCTGATGCAAGCTTTCAGTGACGGCCAGCATCCCTCAGCAGTGCTGATGGCCCTGTCCGATCATCGTAGCTGGTTGTATAATGTCGTGTTTGCTGTGCTGATTATCTCATTCACCTATCTTTATACGGCGATTACCATCAATCCCGAGCAGATGGCTGAAGATATGAAGCGCAACAACGGCTTTATCCCTGGCGTACGTCCTGGTAAGGATACTGCAAACTATATCGACAATGTGATGTCCCACATCACACTGCCTGGCTCCATCTTCCTGGCGTTCATTGCCTGCATGCCTGCTTTCGCCGGCTTGCTGAATGTTCAGCAGGAATTCGCTCAGTTCTTCGGTGGTACGTCCCTTCTCATTCTCGTTGGTGTTGTCCTCGACACACTGCAGCAGATTGAGAGTCACTTGCTCATGCGCCACTATGACGGTCTGCTCGAATCGGGCCGTATCCGTGGCCGCAGCGGTATGAGTGCATACTAAACAGCTGCCTCATGATATTTCTGAAGACTGAGGATGAGATTGAGTTGATGCGGGCTGCCAATCAGCTGGTAGCACAGACGCTCGCCGAGGTGGGCAAAGCCATTCGACCGGGCGTCACCACCGCACAACTGGATCAGATAGCAGATGAGTTCATACGGGATCATGGCGCTCTGCCAACCTTCAAAGGATTCCCTAATCCCTACGGCGGTCCCTTCCCTGGAAGCATCTGCACATCAGTCAACGAAGTGGTAGTCCACGGAGTCCCCTCAGCGGAGACGGTACTCAAGGACGGTGATATCATCTCGGTTGACTGTGGTACTCTCCTCAATGGCTATAACGGTGATTCCTGTTACACCTTTCAGGTGGGCGAGGTTTCGGACGAGGTGAAACTCCTCCTGAAGACCACTAAGGAAGCACTCTACAAGGGCATAGAAACCGCAATCGCCGGTCATCGTATCGGAGACATCGGTTATGCTGTCCAGAGTCACTGTGAAGCCCAAGGCTATGGCGTCGTCCGCGAATTTGTCGGTCATGGTATCGGCAAGGACATGCATGAGGATCCTCAGGTGCCCAACTATGGCCGTCGCGGTCAGGGCAAGCAACTGAAAAATGGTCTCTGCATCGCCATTGAACCCATGATTGCCATGGGAACCCATGAGGTCTATATGATGCCCGATAGGTGGACCATCAAGACCCGCGATGGCAAGGTCGCTGCTCATTTCGAGCACACGATAGCCATCCATCATGGGAAGCCGGACATCCTCTCCTCGTTTGAAGAAATTGAAAGAATAGAAGCATCCAAATATTAAACGGTATGGCAAAGCAATCCGCTATTGAGCAAGATGGTCAGATCATGGAGGCGCTCTCCAACGCAATGTTCCGCGTAGAATTGGAGAATGGCCACCAGATTACCGCTCACATCTCAGGTAAGATGCGTATGCACTACATCAAAATCCTGCCTGGTGACAAGGTCAAGGTCGAAATGAGTCCGTATGACCTTACAAAAGGGCGTATCGTCTTCCGATTCAAGTAAAAAAAGTCAACAATATGAAAACAAGAGCATCTTTAAAGAAGCGCACTCCTGACTGCAAGATCGTTCGTCGTAAGGGTCGCTTATATGTGATTAACAAGAAAAACCCTAAGTTCAAAATGCGTCAGGGTTAATTCAAGTATTGCAAAACGAATTAGAATAGTATATGGCAATTAGAATTGTTGGTGTCGATTTGCCTCAGAACAAAAGAGGTGAAATCGCTTTGACCTATGTCTTCGGCATCGGTCGCAGTAGTTCCGCAAAGATTCTGGAGAAGGCCGGTGTCGATAAGGACATCAAGGTAAAGGACTGGACAGATGACCAGGCTGCCAAGATCCGTGAGGTCATTGCTGCAGATTACAAGGTAGAGGGCGATCTTCGCTCTGAAATCGCTATGAACATCAAGCGCCTGATGGATATCGGTTGCTATCGTGGTGTTCGCCATCGTAATGGTCTTCCCGTCCGTGGCCAGAGCACAAAGAATAATGCTCGTACACGTAAGGGTAAGAAGAAGACCGTCGCAAACAAGAAAAAGGCCACTAAGTAATTGAAAATTGATAATTGAAAATTAGATATGGCAAAGAAAACAGTCGCAGCTAAGAAAAGAAACGTGAAGGTTGACGCACTTGGCCAGCTCCATGTCCACAGTTCCTTCAACAACGTCATCGTTTCTCTTGCCAACAGCGAAGGTCAGGTGATTTCCTGGTCTAGCGCAGGTAAGATGGGTTTCCGTGGTTCTAAGAAGAACACTCCCTACGCCGCTCAGATGGCCGCTCAGGATTGCGCCAAGGTCGCATACGATCTCGGTCTGCGTAAGGTGAAAGCCTACGTGAAGGGTCCCGGTAATGGCCGTGAGTCTGCAATCCGTACCATCCATGGTGCCGGCATTGAGGTCGTTGAGATTATCGACGTTACGCCGCTTCCTTTCAACGGATGCCGTCCCCCGAAGCGTCGTAGAGTCTAAGAGAGAAACCAAATTCATTCGAGCTCACAGGGCTGGAGACCGACACATAAGGCATTACATTTCCTTTCTGTAAGTTAGCGCGGCTGCTACGCGTCTCCTCCCCACTCAGGCTCACAACCAATTTAATCTACAAAAGCAACTATGGCTAGATACACTGGTCCTAAATCAAAAATCGCTCGCCGTTTCGGCGAAGCTATTTTCGGTCCCGACAAGGTTTTGTCCAAGCGCAATTTCCCTCCCGGACAGCATGGCAACAACCGTCGTCGCAAGACCTCTGAGTATGGTATTATGCTTGCTGAGAAGCAGAAGGCAAAATATACCTACGGAGTGCTGGAGAAGCAGTTCCGCAACATGTTTGAGAAGGCAGCCCGCACCAATGGTATCACGGGTGAGATTCTGCTCCAGAATCTCGAGTGCCGCTTGGACAATGTCGTGTTCCGTCTCGGCATCGCTCCCTCTCGCGCCGCTGCTCGTCAGCTCGTTAGCCACCGCCACATCGTTGTCGATGGCAAGGTTGTCAACATTCCTTCCTACTCCGTTAAGCCCGGTCAGATCGTCGGCGTACGTGAGAAGGCAAAGTCTTTGGAGGTTATTGCTGCAGCTCTCGCAGGCTTCAACCACAGCAAGTACCCCTGGATTGAATGGGACGAGGCTCAGAAGGCAGGTAAGTTCCTTCACAAGCCCGAGCGCGCTGACATCCCCGAGAACATTAAGGAACAACTGATCGTTGAATTGTACTCTAAATAAAAACTAATCATGGCGATATTAGCATTTCAAAAACCTGACAAGGTGTTAATGGTGGAGGCCGACGACAAATACGGCAAGTTCGAATTTCGTCCGTTGGAGCCCGGCTTCGGTATTACCGTAGGTAATGCTCTTCGCCGCATTCTGCTTTCTTCACTGGAGGGTTATGCCATCAATACCATCCGTATTGACGGTGTAGAGCATGAATTCGCATCGGTTCCCGGTGTGAAGGAAGATGTTACCAACATTATCCTCAACTTGAAGCAAGTGCGCTTCAAGCAGGTGGTGGAAGAATTCGAGAACGAGAAAGTGACGGTCACTGTCGAGAACACAACAGAGTTCAAGGCTGGCGACTTTAACAAGTATCTGACTGGATTTGAAGTGTTAAACCCTGAATTAGTTATTTGCCATTTAGATGCCAAAGCAACGATGCAGATAGAGATTTCCATTAACAAGGGCCGTGGCTATGTACCCAGCGATGAGAATCGCGAGTTCTGCACGGACGTTAATGTACTCCCTATCGATTCAATTTACACTCCTATCCGTAACGTCAAGTACGCTGTTGAGAACTATCGTGTCGAGCAGAAGACCGACTACGAGAAGCTCGTGCTTGAAATTACCACCGATGGTTCCATCCACCCGAAGGATGCCCTCAAGGAAGCCGCCAAGATCCTCATCTACCACTTCATGCTCTTCTCCGACGAGAAGATCACGCTGGAGAATTCCGACGTTGATGGCAATGAAGAGTTTGACGAGGAAGTGCTCCACATGCGTCAGCTCCTGAAGACGAAGCTCGTCGATATGGATCTGTCCGTACGTGCACTGAACTGCTTGAAGGCTGCCGACGTTGAGACGCTCGGCGACCTCGTTCAGTTCAACAAGACGGATCTCCTCAAGTTCCGCAACTTCGGTAAGAAATCGCTCACTGAGCTTGATGATTTGCTCGAGAGTCTGAATCTGTCGTTTGGAACCGACATTTCAAAGTATAAATTAGACAAAGATTAAACAATGAGACACGGTAAGAAATTTAACCATCTGGGCCGTACTGCATCCCACAGAGACGCTATGCTCTCCAACATGGCCACTTCTCTGATCATGCACAAAAGAATCACTACGACCCTCGCCAAAGCCAAGGCTCTTAAGAAATTTGTAGAGCCCCTGCTGACAAAGTCCAAGCAGGATACAACCAACGCACGCCGCGTGGTGTTCAGCCACCTCCAGAACAAGTATGCAGTCACAGAGCTGTTCCAAGTAGTCAGCCCCAAGATTGCTGATCGTCCCGGTGGCTATACACGCATCATCAAGACGGGCTTCCGTCAGGGTGACCAGGCTGCTATGTGCTTCATCGAACTTGTTGACTTCGATGAGAACATGGCTAAGACCACCAAGAAGGCCACTCGTACGCGTCGTAGCCGTAAGGCCGCTGCTGCCGCTGCACCTGCCGTTGAGGCACCCGCTACAGAGGCTCCCACAGCTGAGGCTGAGGCACCCGCAGAACAAGCTGCAGAATAATTCTAAATTGCAATACAATAGGCAAGGGCGACCCGCGAGGGCCGCCCTTGTTGTTAGTGCCCGAAATACTGTGAATCGATTCAGACGATCGATTGAATCAATTCACTGGATCATTTGAATCGATTCAAGGTATTTTTGCCATTAAGATGGTGACAGTCCTCCTTATGGCCTTTCCTAGTCTTTCCTGGGCTATTGGGGTACACTGATTCGATCGTAGCAGCACGACGATAGTCTATAAGCAAAAAGGCATATCTCCGACGGAGACATGTCTTTTCTTTTATAGTGAGATGGCTTCTCTCTGTTAGAGATATGCCATCTCGCTCAAAATGCGTTATTTCTTCTTGTCGCTGTGATTGCCGTAACCGTATCCATAGTTTCCGTATCCGTAACCATAGCGGCCGTAACCATAGCCATAGCCGTAGCGCTTCTCCTCCATCTTAGAGTCGTTGATGATGATGCAGAGTTTGTTGAACTTCTTCTCTTGATAGAGGCGCTCCAATTCGGGCAGATAGCGTCGGTCAATCTTACCCTCGCGGATTACGTAGAGGGTCACGTCCGCCACGCGGTTGACAATACCAGCATCTGCTACGACCTGAGCGGGAACGTTGTCAACAACAATGTAATCGTAATGTTGCTTCAGTTCGTCGATCAGTTGATCCAGACGGTCGCTCATGAGCAGTTCCGATGGGTTCGGGGGCGTGATGCCAGCTGGAAGCATATCAACATTGTACTCCTGACTCTCGTGGATAATCAGTTGGTCTAGTTTGTCCACATTTCCACTTAGGTAGGAGGTGAGTCCTTCCTTGTTGGAACTACCGCAGAGCTTGCTCTGAGTGCGCTTGCGGATGTCTGTATCTACGAGGATTACCTTCTTTCCTGTCATGCCCAATGTGACGGCGAAATTGCGAGAGACAAAGGTCTTTCCTTCACCTGGTGTGGTGGAAGTGAACATGATGACTCGCGCATCCTTTTGCACAAAGTTAAGGCTGAAGCGCAACATGCGGAAGGCCTCGTTAATGGAGTCTGATTTATGGGAGCCTACGAGGATTTCTGTGTCGTTGAAGCCCTCCTTGCGGTGCGGTATCTCACCGAGTACGGGGATGGTGGTGTAGGTCTCCACGTCCTTGCGGCCGCGTACGCTCATATTCAGAAGGTTGCGTAGATGGAAGAAAGCAAAAGGCAGCACAATACCGATGAGTAGCGCCACGAGCATAACAATCTTCTTACGCGGCGAAATCGGTGAATTTGAGCCGAATGGCTGTTCCACGATGCGAATGTTAGCCTCAGTAATGGCTAACTGTAACTCGGTCTCCTCGCGTTTATTCAGCAGGTAGGTATATAGTGTCTCTTTGATGGTCTGTTGGCGCGCAATATCCAAACTCTCTTTCTCCTTTTCGGGCACATTGGTAATGTTCGTGGCAAGTTTGGCTTCTTCTTGTTTGGCGCGTGCCAATTGTACGTTGAGCGAGCTCAAGTGCGCTTCAGTTGAAGCGATAATGGCTTTCTTGGTCTGAGCTAGATTCTGTTGCAGTTTCTGGATATGTGGGTTGTCGTCACTTGATTTGAGGTATAGACGGTTAAACTCAAGCAACTGCTGGTTGTACTGAGTTATCTGTGACTGCAAGGCTCCATCGGAAAGTCCGCTCAGCGAAGGAATTAGATCATTTGTGGAAGAGGTGCTTTTTAGTTCTTCAAGTAGGTATTTAACCACGCCAATTTGCGACTCCAATTGGATGCTTCGTTGCTTGGCCTGACTGCTCTCCTGCAGATATTGACGAGCGTTTTCCTGGATGTTGACCAACTTGTTACGTTGCTTGAAGTTGGCCAACTCGCCTTCAACTTCGCTCAACTCCTTGCTGATGAATGCAATGCGCTTGTCGATAAACGAGGCTGTGCTCTCAGCGATACGGTTTTTATCATCGATGATTCCTTTGCGATAAGCGTCAAGCACCGCATTGAGGATATCGGTGGCACGTTGGATATTACTATCTGCAAAGGTTATTCCCACAAGCGTGCTCTGCTTGTCCAACTCATTCGCGTTGAGCGCTCCACCATAGCTGCCGGCAGCCGCCTCTATGGTTGAGTGAGTGACGGTAATCTCCTCGCCATCGAATTTCTCAAGGTAGTGCTCATCAGCCTCAAGCGTGAGACCGCCAAAGGGCATCATGATTTTCTCACCAAAGGGAATCGTGCGGGTGAGATCCAACTTCTTGCCACCATAATAAAGGTTGGAGATGGTGGCCTTGTTACCCTGAACTTTGACAACAAAACTATAGGGGCGCGTCGTCTCAACAGAGTCGAAAACGGCGGTGAAAGGCTTTACATCATAAAGTGAGAGGCGTTGGAAACGGTGCTTATATGAGTAGTAGACATCCAGGTGCATTTGTCGCACCACCTCTTTCATGAGTTGGTGACTCTGCAGAATATACACCTCGTTCTTCACGCTACTGCCCATCATCACACCGTTGAGTTGCATGAGGGCATCAGTGCCTTTCGCACGGCTGCTAGAGGCTCCCGGCGTGTTGCTATCATCCTTTACCAACATTACTGCTGAACGTTGATAAATGTTGGGCTGTGTAGCCAAGTACAATCTACCAATGGCCAGGCAGACGATGGCCGAGATGACAAACCATTTCCAATTGAAGATAAAGATGTCAAGGATATCTCTGAGCGAGAGCGTATTTTCAATATCTTCTAAATGTTCCTGTGGAGCCGTTGTTTCCATATATTTTGTTAATTAGTGCGCAAAAGTAAGGAAAAAAAAGCAATACTTATCATAAAAAGTCCAAAAAGATTGATAAACCCAATTAAAATGTATACCTTGCGCCCCGAAAACGAAGAAAACATAGTTCCATGAGTGATTATAGAGCCTTTTTCTTTGCCTTTTTACTCCTGCCTGTGATGGTGCTGGCACAACCCCTTACATCGCAGCGGGGGGCAGCCTCATATTACGCGGATAGTTTTCATGGCCGCCTCATGAGCAACGGTCGTCCTTACCACCGTGACAGCATGACGTGTGCTCATCTGCGTTATCCGTTGGGAACGTGGCTGCATGTCCGTAATCTGTCGAATAACAAGGAAGTGAACGTGAAGGTTACGGATCGCGGCCCCTACTCGCGTAAGTTTGTGATAGACCTCTCTCGGGCAGCTGCTCATGAACTGGACATCATCTATCGCGGCCATTGTCCGGTCGTGATTACGCCTTTTGTACCTGCCCGTATCCCGTTCCTATACGAGCCATCGCCCGAGAAATCGGAGTTTAATCTCGGATTCTCGGACGATGAAGATGCGTTGCAGCCTTTCTGGCCAGACTCGGCCAGTACGACACTGCATGCTGATACCACGTTGCTGCGACGTGCTAAGCAGGCGCAGCAAATGTTGAAGCCTCAAACTACAGCCTCGCGCAAGTCCCGTCGCCAGCGGAAATAACCGAATATGGCGATGACTACGTAGAGCGCATAAAGCGAGGCCTTGAAGGGGATGTCTTTTTGGAAGTAGAGCCAGCAGGTGACGACATCCACCGCGATCCAAACAAACCACTGTTCCAAATATTTATGCGCCAAAGCCCATATGCCGACAAGCGATAGCGCTGTGGTAAAGGCATCGGCAACCGGAACGGTAGAGTCTGTGAAGTGGGAGAGCAAATACCAGATCAGTGCCCACAAAGCCAAGGCAATGGCGGTCCAGAGGAACGCCAGACGGAGTGGCATGTGAGTGATGGGCCCCTCTCCATCTCCCCCCCTTGGGGGGAGGGCTTTTGTCCAGCGCCAGAACCCGTAGGCGGTCATGGCCAGATAGTAGAACTCCATGCCGCAGTCGGCATATAGCCCTTTCTGATAATAGAGCACAATGCCCAGTAGCTGCATCACGGCGCCTACGGCCCACATCCATCTTGAGGCTTTATATTCCAAGAGGATATAGGCGAGGCCGAGGGCGGCAGTCGTGAGGTCTAGATAATTCATCTGCTTAAAATCTCAAAGTTAAGCTTCCCATGGCCGTGAATCCGGCTGCGGGGATAAAGCCAATCTGGTAGTAGCGGTTCTCATTGGGATGTCCGTAGCCATCAAGGATGCTGCTATATACCCATCCGCTGGCGGCGTAATGTGCATTAAAGATATTGTTGAGGTCCAGAGCGAAGATGGCTTCCTTGAACATCAAGTTGGGGAATGCGCACCCCGGCTTACGCTGTTTAGCGCGCTTTGTGTAGCTTAGATGGAGGTTGGATGTGCTGAAGGCTGGCAGAGAGCGATCCAAGTTCTCGGTGTTGTCCAGATACTGCCTGCTGACGTAGTTGGTGTGCCAAGTTGCCTTGAAGCCCTTGTGGTGAACATCGATGAAACCGTTTAAAATTGTAGATGGAGAGAATGCTAGCGTGGAGTTGTCATAGTGAATGGTGCGCCAGTCGGACTCCCAATCTACGCTTGCCACTTCGTCGAAATCAAGGATGCGATTCTCGCTGAGGGCGGCATTGCCTTCAATGCTGAGCCAAGGGGTGATGTCCCAGCCGGCTGTCAACTCAATACCTGTGCGGTAGCTCTCGCCAATGTTGGTGGTCAGTTTCTCACCAATGTCACTGGGCTCACCTGTCTGCACGAATTGGTTTGAGTAGTGCATATAGTAGAGGTTTGCGCCTGCGCGCCATTTCCTGCCGGTGAAGCTGTAGCCAGTCTCGTAGTCGAACATCCATTCGGCTTTCGGTAGAGGTCTGTAGCCGTTGTCCGTGAAGTTGTTACGCTCCGGCTCACGATGACTGATGGCCTCTGAGAAGTAGAAGTTGTGGCCGTCGCGATGCCAGCTGATGCCAGCCTTGGGGTTCAAGAAGTGGTATTGCTTGTCAATGTCGAGATAGTGCTTGGCGTAGGTATTGTCGGCCTGTTTCACGAACTTGTCGTTGTAGCCGTCGGTGCGATAGCCTACATGGCGGTACTGCAGGTCGCCGAAGATGCTCCACTCGGAATCCACCTTATAGGATGCCTTGATGAAGACGCTGTGATCGTCCTTTGTGGCATCGCTGTCATAGTAGGTATAGCGTCCGTTTGACAGTATGTCTGAGGCAACATTGGGATTCTTGATGTAAGTGAGGTAGCCGAAGTGGTTGCCCGTGAAACGTTGCAGCGCCAGACCGCCGATGACGTCCCAGCTATCGTCCTTGTAGTTCACGTTGCCGACAACACCATAGGTGTGCTGTTCCAGTCCCTTTTGGCGTACGACATCGCTCTTCAGCTCCTTGCCTGTAGGTGTGAAATAGTTGAGGCAAAACTTCTTAGGAAGCTTGTTGTTGGGGCGGAATTCATCGTAGTAACCATAGCCGTAGGTGTAATGCAGTGTGGCCATAGCCGTCCAGTGGTCGTTGATGTCCCAAGCGGCGGAGAGCAGGTTGTGATCCTGCCAGAAGTTGTCTGTCGTGCGGGCCCACAGGCTACCGTCGCTGAGTTCATAGCGCTTGGTCACGAAGTTGCCGTCGGCATCGCGTTGGAAGAGGCCGTCAGCGCCTATGGCCAATTCCTCATAGAGTGAATTGTACTGTCCGAGGCCGCGGTCGTAGAGGTCGCGATAAGTCTTGATACCGGTCGGTACGGTATAACTCCATGTCCCATCGTCATAGTTGCCATCCATGAGGCTGTAGTCATCGTTACCGGCTGTGACACCATTCCAGGCCTGTCCCGTTCGCTCGTAGTTACCGATATTCTTGTATCGGATGGTCAGGCAATCATTGGGCATGAAAGTGAGACCGCCGTAGTAGCTGCCGGAGCGGCCATCGGTACCGTGGATAAATCCATCTGTCTGCGTCTGATGCCAAGCGCCGTCAAGAATCAGTTTATCCCACAGCAGGCCGGTGGAGAATTGAACGCCATAGTTCATGGTGTTGTATGAACCATAGGAGTAGTTCACCTCGGCACTTGGCGTCAGTCTGGGAGCAGCTGAGCTCAGGGCAATCGTGCCGCCAAAGGCACCATCGCCGTTGGTGCTCGTTCCTACACCGCGTTGTACCTGCACGTTACCCAGCAGCGATGCGTATGAGTTCATGTTGGCCCAGAATACGCATTGATCCTCGGGCGAGTTCAGTGCAACACCGTCGAGCGTGACGTTGATGCGTGAGTCGCCGGCACCGCGGATGCGCATATAGGTGGTTCCCGTGCCGAGACCGTTCTCGCCCCAGGCGATAACGCCTGGCGTGCGTGCCAGCAGCATCGGTAGCTCCCGCCCTGTACGTGCGTGTTCCTGAAGTTCCTCCTTTTGGATATTCGCTACGGCGAAGGGGGCATTCTTGGGGGCGCGTACGGCGCTGACTACCACTTCCTGCATGTGTTCCATTCGGAGTGAGTCCGCATCAGTCTGTGCCATAGCGCTGGTGGGGCACATCAAGCCAATGAGTCCCATGAAGCTCATGAGACTTTTCACAATTGCTTTTTCTTTTTTCATTTTTTCCTTTATTATTATATAGGTTCAACAATAAAGGGGCGCAGGCGTGGCCTGCTCTGAAGATTCCGCTTATCATCCCTACGTCGGTATTATCCGCATCAGGTGAGAGGGTTTGATCTCAGCCCATCACAAAATGGGCACCCCTTGATAAATTCGGGTGCAAAAGTACAAAAAAAACATAAAATACGCAGGGAAAAAGCTCTATTTTTTTTTTTTTTTGATAAAAGTGCATACCTTTGCGGCTAATAAAAAGACTGATAATGAGCTTACTCGGTTTCCATAGGAAAAAGAATAAAGGTTTTGGTAGTTATAAGGATTCTACGCATGTTGAGGTGTATGAACGCATTGCCGCTGACTTGCGTACGACGCCCCAGCACGTTTATGAGATTGCTCACGGAAAGCTAACTCAAGATTTTGATGATACGGTGATTCGCGAAAGATTGCGCGCTGAAAATATTCTTTCTTAAGAAATTCCGCTATTTTGTTGTTTCTATAGGAAGTCTTTATTCCTTATTTCTGCCCACCTAAGAACAGCTCGCAGCGAGCCGGTTCATTCGTTGTGATGAAATCCACGCCAAGGCGGTCCATCTCCATCCATTCCTGCTCATTATCTACCGTCCATACGTTGACGTTCATGCCAAGGTTGTGCGCCTCTTCCACCCATTCCGGATGCTGGCGTAAAGCCTTGATGTTGTAATCAATGCCTGTGAGTCCCAACTTTTGCAGGCTCATGGGGCTACGATCGCCGTTCAGGTAGGCCACTTCGGCTTGCGGATCAGCCTTGTGAATGGCTACGCAAGCTTCCAACGAGAAAGATATATAGACTGTGCGTTCCTGTAGCTTCGCTTTCTTGACAGCCTGCACGGCAGCGACGGCACAGGCTGCGCTCCGCTGTACGTCCTTGTGGCTCTTCACCTCCAGCACGAGCCGTGTATTCCCCTTATCGCGCTTCATCAGTTTCAGCAGGTCGCTCAGTTCTGGCATCTTCTCGCCGTTGGCGAGCTGTAGGCGTTTACACTCCTGATACGTGGCATTCTCGATGGTGATGCCGCTATAACTGGCATCGTGATTGACCATCACGTGATTGTCCTGTGTAATCCACACGTCAATCTCCGTTCCCCAAATATCCAACGCCATAGCGCGCTGTAGTGAGGCGCGCGAGTTCTGCGCCGACCCTTGGCTCTTCCATTCCCCGCGATGGGCGATGACCAAGGCATGATTCTCAGTCGGTAAGGTGGCGGCATAATTGTTTTGGGGTGCCAGATTGCCCACCGTGGTGTGTTCCTGTGGTTGGTATTTCAGGGTCGTGGAACCTCTGCGCGAGGCGCTACGTTCGTTGCGGTGGCCGATGGCTGCACCTGTGGCACCGCCAGCCACTACACCGACAACGCTACCAATATTATGACCGTTTGATCCGCCCAATATACTGCCAATGACACTGCCCAGAGCTGAACCGAAGTAGGCTCCGTTCACGGCGCCTTGTTCCGTCGTCCTGCACCCTGTGAGGGTCACCAGGAGAACCAGTGAAAACAAAAATGCCTTTTTCATTGTCATGAAGTTTAATTCTGATGCAAAGATACATGCTTTTCTGATTCACGGAGGTGCAAAAGGTTCAAAATCGTCTGTTTTCGTGATTTTTTATTCATTTTAGCCTTTTTGTGATAAAAAAAGCCTATATTTGCAACCATGAACAGCAATCTTTTACCTTTTGAGTCCGTTTCCGTGCAGCATGCGGCGAATGCCTTCAGCGAGCGTGGACGTCTCGTATCGTTAGCAGATCAGTGTGGCTTCTTCCTTTGCCAGCGTGGATGGGCAGACGTGAGCCTGAATGAGAAAACATACCACATCCAACCTGGTGATGTCTATTTCTATCTTCCTTCCACCTTTGTGTGTCTGCTGGATCATTCAGCGGACGTGGAAGGTATTGCCGTCAAGTGTAAGATGGAATTTGTGTTGCCCATGATTGAGCAGACGTTTGATGGTACTAATCTTCTGGCCATGCGTGAGAATCCGTGCATCTCGCTTTCTGCCGACCAGCGCCGTAGTCTTGAGAATCTGTGCCATTTGGTGCGCGAGCGTTCTGACCAGCTGGCGAAGACGTCCTCGACAGCCCCCTCGGCCCATTGCCTGCAGCGTCTGGTGCTCTGCCTCGCCGAGAGTCTGCTGAATGAGTTGCTGTATGACTACATTTGCAACCAGTCCCTACAGCCTCATGTCCATGACAGCCGGGACCGCATCTTCCAGACTTTCCTCGTCTCTCTCTTCACCAACTATAAGAAGGAACGTGAAGTCTCCTTCTACGCAGCCGAGCAATGTCTCTCGCCCCGCTATTTCTCCAGCGTCATCAAGGAGCGTAGCGGTCGGTCGGCCTTACAGTGGATCGTGCAGATGGTTATCAGTTCAGCCCGTCAGATGCTTTCAACCACCGACCTCAGTATCAAGGAAATCGCTACGGACTTCAATTTCCCGTCCCAGTCTTTCTTTGGTAAGTACTTCAAACAGTACGTGGGCATCTCTCCCAAAGAATATCGTCTTCGGGAGCGGAAGGGCGAGCAAATGCTTCCATATTGAACTATTTGCCCAAGAACTTTGTATCTAAATACGTCTGGAAGGCCTCTTTGTAGAGGTCGCCGATGGGAAGTTCGGTATGGGCATCCAAGATGACACGGTTCTTATTGACCTCTTGGATTTTACTGAGGTTGATGATGTAGGAACGGTGGATGCGCATGAAACTGTCTGGAAGCCGTTCCTCCATCTTCTTCAGGGATAGTAGCGTGATGATGGGTTTCGGCTCGCCTTCAATCCAGATTTTCAGATATTCACTCATGGCCTCGACATAACGGATATCGGGGATGCTGACTTTGACCATACGCGAATCTGCTTTGAGGAAGAGTGTCTGGTCATCATTCGCGGCTACGGTCGGAGTTCCATTTCCGCTCATGCGTTCTAATAATCTGTTTGCCGCCCGTTGGAAATCTTGCAGGCCAAAGGGTTTCAATAGATAGTCCACCGCATTGACACGGAAACCCTCAACCGCATATTCTGCGTAGGCCGTAGTGAACACAATGAGGGGAGGAACGGCCAGCAATTTTACAAAGTCCATTCCGTTGAGATCCGGCATATTGATATCGCAGAAGATGGCATCAACGGAGTCGTGTTCCAGAAACGAACGTGCCTCCAGCGCGCTTTGGCACTGGGCTGCCAGTTCCAGGAATGGCACTTTGCCGATATAGCTGGCGAGTTGTTTGAGGGCCAGAGGCTCATCATCAATGGCGAGACAACGGATCATATTGGATTGGCGGTTGATGAATTACGAGGTGATGAAAGGGAGGACAAGTTCGACGGTGTAGATGTCTTGAGCGTCGTTGATGCTGAGCTCATAATTGTGAGCGTAAAGCAAATCAAGACGTTTGCGGACATTGTCAAGACCCACGCCGCCTTTTTCCTCATTGGACTTCTCTGCTTTGGAGTTGCGACAGGTGAAATGCAACCGATTGTCCTGTAATTCTACTTTCACTTCGATGAACGAATCGCGCTGATAGCTGACGCCGTGTTTGAAGGCATTCTCGATGAAAGTGATGAGAATCAGCGGCGGAATCTGGCTGTCGGGCGCCTCCGTGGGCAGGTCGAGCGTGATACGTACTTTGTCTGTATAACGTAGCTGCATCAGCGTGACATAGTGACGAATGAAGTCGAATTCACGCGTGAGGGGCACGCCCTGCTTGTTGCCCTCATAGAGGACGAAACGCATCATCTTCGATAGCTCAACAATGGTGCTCTTAGCCTGCTCCGGGTCTATGTCGACGAGGGCATGGATATTGTTGAGCGTGTTCATGAAGAAGTGGGGATTGATCTGATAGCGCAGGTATTCCAACTGCTGCTCCAGGTTCTCGTGCTCCAATTCAGCCAAACGCTTGCGGTCATCGCGGCTGCGGAGATAGCCCTTGATGCCCAAGTTGGCTCCAAACATCAGCATGAGCAACACGACAGCCATGATGTCGTGCTCGGCTACATGGAGTGGTGGCCTGTGGCCTTTGGGAGGACGAGGTGGTTCCCGCCTTTCTGGGAAGTCAGGTCTCCCGTGAAAATCACGAAACTCATGTCGCGCCATCTCGTGTGGCGGACGTCTATCGTGTCTTTCCGGTTGGTTGCTGCACTGGTAAAGGGTGAAGGCGGCAATTATCACAGCTACAATGGAGAAATAGACTGCTCGCTTGTGCCCATGTACCAAAAGGGGCGCCAGCAGAAAGTTATGGACGAGGAACAGGAGCAGAAAGACCGCGAACTTGCGCCATACGATGAAGACCTCCATCCAGTCGAATACGCGGCCTGCTTCGCTGACCGTACGCACATACAAACTCAGTAGTGGGGCCGCAAAGAGCAGGCTCCACACTACTAAGTATATCAGGTTCTCCTGACGCGACTGTTTCATCCAGTTTATTCTTCTCATATAGAATAACGTAGAAAAATGGAGATTATTGTTATCTTTGGCGTAGATTATTTGGCGGTGAATGATGCGACGCTGGTGGAACCTGTGGCAGATGATCCGAGGTAGAAGCCGTGCCAGATGGTTGTGGCGTCAGTGGGGGCTGTCTCAGATGACTTGATGGTATATTTTGAACCGCTCTTCATGCTGGTGGCTGTGATGAAGGTGCAGGTACTGTTGATGGCTACGGGTAACTGGAAGGTCACTAGATTCTTGCCAGATTCATCAGCCAGTGTATTATAGACATTGGCCTTGAAGTTGACGGTGCCAGGGAACGAATAGCCCTGTGCCGCTCCGGATATGGTGCCAGTCGCGCTACTCTGCTTGCCGCCAGCGCCGATGGCGATGCCTGTACCTGTAATCTGGATGTAATTGTTGTTATCGCAGTCAAAGGCTTCGTCGGGGTCGCCCTTCGTCATGTAAGCCAGCACATTACCATTGCCGATGGTGATGGCGCCGCTGGTGCCGGAATTGGAATCGATGACGTCGTTACCCGTAGAATAACAGACGGTGGTGCCTCCGTTGAAGGTAATCTTGCCTGCAGAATTCATACAGTCATCGTAGCACTTCAGGTAGTGCTGTCCGCCGTTGATGTCTATACTGGTCTTCGACTCCAGTCCCTCTGCGCCGCTCTTGGTGGTCGTGATCTCTGTCTGGCCACCGTAGATGGTCACGGCGCAAATGGCTTTAATGCCCTTGGCTGACGAAGAACTGCTGCTAGTGCCAGTCTGTGAGATGGTGAGTGTGGGGCCTGTGCCGTCGCTCTTGCCTTGGGTGTAGGAACCTGTGATGTTCGTCCATGTGGTTCCACCACCGGTGCCTCCACCGCCACCAGGGCCTCCACCGCCACCGGGACCTCCTCCACCAGGAAAACCAGGAGCAAACCAACCGCTACTGCCGCTTGTTGACTGCGTGCCATCGCCGCAGCGAATGGCCTTCGATGCGTTGCCACTCATGGTGATGTTGATCGTTCCGTCGTTGAGGGCCATATTGAGGGCTTTCATGCCTTTGGCGCCCTTCACATCGCTGGAAATCGTCGTGGGTGCAGCACTATTGGTGATGGTCAGCGTGCCGCCATCGGTGGTAATCGTCTCATCAGCAGAGATGCCGCGGCCTGCAGCTCCAGTTACTTTGATGTCGATGGTGCCACCTGTTACTGTGACGTTAGTACCCTTGATGGCTGCGGTGTATGATGGGTCGCTACTGTCGCTGGTATCCACCTTACCGCCAGCTGTCAGCGTGAGGTCGCCGTCGTTGATGCATGCCAGTCCTGTGGCCTTTAGGCATTTGCCTCCGGCAGCCGAAGTTGGCACGGTAATCTTGAGTGTACCACCTTCGACATAGATGTTTCCTGTGTTCTCGTCCACGTGGTCTTCGGTCTCGGTTGTCGTGCCGCTGTCTTCCTCCAGGTCAGCCTGGATGCCGTCGTCACCTACGTCACTGATGGTCACACTTCCGCTTTTCATCAGGAAGTATTTGTTGCAGGAGATAGCGTCCTTCACGGCTGAAGTCACGTTCAGCGTCAGGTGTTTCACGCTGATGTAGTCGCCGCTCTTGATGGCGTGAGCCGTCTTGCCCACGACTGTCAGGGTTCCGTTACCCTGCAATTGCAGTTGTCCCTTGCTGTAGAGGCAAGCTTTCTGTTCACCGTTGGCACCATCCGTCAGCGTGTTCTCCGTATCTTTCTTCACGCTGAGCTGGATGCGTTTCTTGTTGGTGATGCTGATGGCGGCGCCATTGGGATTGGTCAGCGTCACTCCAGCCAGCTGGAGGGTGCACTTGTAACTGCCACCCAGTGTCAGTGAGCCATCTGTCGTCGTTCCGCTGAGCGTGTAGGTAATCTCGTCGCCGTCGATATCATCTGTGTTGGTTTGTGCTATGGTGACGTGTGCTCCGCTGAGGGTGGGGGTGACATATTGTGCTACGTTTCCAGCTACTTTGACCGTCGCTGTTGAAGCGGCATATTCCACGCTCACTTGGTTGTTGGTCACTTCTGTTTCATCCACCGTCATCGCGTCGATGTCAGCGAGTGTGAAAGTCTTGCCCATGATGGTCACGGTCTCGCCATCTTTGTAGGTCATCTCTCCGGCCTGAGCTGCTGGGAACTGATAGGTGACGTTGCCTACGCGGACGTTCAGGGTCTGGCCCATGGCTGACAATAACCAGCAGCCAAAGGCTATAGTTATCAAGATTCTACGTTTCATCTTACCACAATTTTATAGGTTTTATCCTTCTTCTTGACGATATAAGCTCCTTTTTTCACTTGATCTTTCTTGATCTTCTTGCCCTGCAGGTCGTAAATTTCGGTGGAATCGTCAAAATTCGCATCCTTATCTTCCATTTGCGAGATGCCCGTTGTGTTGCTCTCGTCTGTTGCCGAGAAGTACATCTTGCTCAAGTTAGAGATGACAAAAGACTTGGAGCCGGCGGTAAGTGTATTGCCGTTGATGCTCAGGGATAACGAAGAAACAGATACGGAGGCCTTCGCTCCGTCGGTCGTCTCAAAAGTCAGGTAGGCGTATTTGCTATCCTCCGTCTCAGTGAGAGGCTGTGGGAGAGCCTTGGCTTGGGCCGTCAGTGCCCCAGCCAATGTGATTACGCATAAGATAAACTTCTTCATAAGCATGATTATTTGCTGATAATTTTATTATTCTGCGGCAAAGATACAATAAAATAGGTGATGCCACCAAATTTGTTCAACGAAACCCCTGTTTTATTCAGCGAAATCCCCCTTACCAAAATGAATTACATGGTGAAGAAAAGAAAATCCGATGCCGTAATATTCTTTATTTCTCGTCGTGAATTTTATATTTTACGACGTGAAATATAAGTTTTACGTCGGGAAATATATATTTTACGTCGTAAAATAAAGAATTCTCAACGATAGAGATTCTTTTATCTGCCGATGTAGCGCAGTTTTAATCCCGAGTCATGTAGTTTTTATGCTGATGATTGGGTAAAAAATAAGTGGACTGTGTCCTCTTGAACGACACAGTCCACTTTAAGTCTACGAATGATGATGCTTATTGGAAAGCAGATATTCGCTTTAGAGAGCCTCGAGCATGCGCTTTAGTACGACCTGCGCTGAAATCTCGCGGTTGGCAGCTTCTGGAATGACGAGGCTGCGAGGTGACTCTATAACATCGTCTGTGACAATCATGTTGCGACGAACGGGCAGACAATGCAGGAATGCCGCGTCATTGGTGATAGCCATCTGGCGCGCGCTGACGCACCAATCCATCATGGTGTGGTAGTCGTGTAGCACCTTGCCGTAGTCCTCAGGACGCGTAACGCCTGGGCAGCTCCAGTTCTTGGCATAGACGAAGTCGGCACCTTCGAAAGCTTTCATCTGGTCATACTCTACGCGTGCTCCTTTGACGAACTGTGGGTCGAGTTCGTAGCCTTCGGGATGCGTGATGACAAAGTCCACATCAGCGGCCAGCATCCATTCTGCAAAGCTATTAGGAACAGCCTGCGGCAGGGATTTGGGATGCGGAGCCCAAGTCATGACGACCTTGGGTCGGGCGCTGCGTTTGTGTTCCTCGATTGTAATCAAATCAGCAAAGGCCTGGAGGGGGTGTACGGTAGCACTTTCCATAAAGAAGACGGGGCGACCGCTGTACTTAATGAACTGATTCAGGATTTTCTCTTCATAGTCATCCTTGCGGTTCTCGAAGCGGGCGAAGCTGCGAACACCGATGACATCGCAGTAAGAGCCCATTACGGGTATGGCTTCCAGAAGGTGCTCGCTCTTGTCGCCGTCCATGATGACGCCACGCTCAGTCTCCAACTTCCAGGCTCCTTGATTCACATCGAGCACGATGACGTTCATGCCCAGATTCATCGCAGCTTTCTGCGTGCTGAGGCGCGTGCGAAGCGAGTTGTTGAAGAAGATGAGCAACGCGGTCTTGTTCTTGCCGAGATGTTGCCATTGGTAGCGGTCGCGCTTCACTTCCTGCGCTTCCGCGAGGGCGACGCGGAGGTCGCCGATGTCTTGTACATGTTGAAATATCTTCATATGAAATTTTAATTTTTCACTTTTCACTCATTCACTTTTCACTCATTCACTTTTCACTCTCCCTTTCCCGATGCAATGGGAATGTGAGGGTTGGTTTAGCTATTGGGTCAGGCGTTCCCGCAGGAATCTCAATGTCGCCCAGAAGCATCGCCTTAGGACCTACGATGGAGAAGCTGGCACCACCGTCCTCTTCGTTTGTCACGGCTTCCTGCTCGGTGGAGAGGGCACTGATGTGGCGCAGGTTATTGAGGTTGACATTGATACCTGAACTCTTTACCCGTGTTTCGCTGCCATCCTTGACATTGACGCGGAAGATGCCATCATTGGCCCGTGCGATGTAGGCGTGATCATAGCCCTCACGCTGGGCTTCGCGCAACAGCTGCTTGCGCATCTTCTTAAGGGGAACGGTCTTGCTGCTCTCAATGCGCAGCACGCCAGGGGCTGTTGCTGCACCCATTGAGCTGCTGTAGCTATTAACGGCATTGAAGCGCAGATTGCCAGTAGGTGTAGAGGTGCTCAGTGAGGGGGTCACGCCGCAGAGTTGGCCACGAAAGATGCCATGATCGATCAATGTCACGGGCTGTGGTTTCTGGCCATTGGCATCGGCGGTGTAATAGCCTGCGAGCGGCTTGCCGTCCCACGTGCTGAGTGTCGGATCCTGACGCATACTGATCTTGTCATCAACAATCTTACGATTCATCTTCACAAAGATCTCGCGATCGCTCTGGGTATAGGGGTGCCAGGCACGGAAGTTATGACGACCGCTGCTGGCATTGTCGTAAATCCAACTGCAGGCATCGCCCTCAAAGAGCACAGGGCCGACGTAGTAGTCCTCTTCAATCTTTGTCTGCAAGAGATCGAACTGTCGACGGATGAATTTGCGCACTTTCTTGGTAAAGTTGACGCTGTCTGCCAACGCTTCGGCAGCAGAGGTATACGTCTCGCGATAGCTAGAGGTCGCATTGTTGCCGTTGGTATGATGATAGAGGTGGAAAACGAAGACGATTTGGCAGGTGTTATCTTGAGGTTGTGCCACGCGGATGCCTTCGCTGTTCAGGCGGTAGATATCTACTTGACGCAGTTGGCAGTTGGCATGGCTATATGTCAACTCAGGGAACTCGTGTGCCACAAGGGAAAGGCGACGGACGTAAGCCTCCAGTTCATCTGCGTGAAGGTCTTCGACTTCCGCACTACGTTGTTGGATGCTGGTGGCCGGTTGCGAGGGGATGAGGTCGGAAAGCGCTTCCTCATCAGCCGGTAAAGTGGCTTTCTGCTGAGCCTGCTGCTTTCTCGCAAAGGCCGTAATAGCCTGCTTGTATCGAGCGTCGGTGGCCATCCACGCTTGACGGCGCAGGTTGTCATAATCCAAAGCCATAGGGATGTTGACGCCACGCATATCAGGCTCAGCCTGGAGTTGGCTGGTACGATGGTAGTCGCCGAGGATCACTTCAGCATCGAACTTTTGGAACCAAGGTGAAATGTCCTTCTTTCTGATCTCACCAAGAGTGGCCGTAAGGTTCAACGAACGTGAGCGCTGTAGACGATAGTCGATGATAAAGGGTGCAGGCTGGCCATCCATCTTCAGGCTGTCCATACTGCGGTGGAGCTCATCGGAGAGGGCTGAGAAGATGATACTATCGGGAGTGCTTTTTGTGGCAGGCGAGGTGGCTTTGAAGGTGGGGGCTTGCAGCTTGGGCATCAAATAACCTCTCTTCTGGCGGCGTTGTGTCTCTATCTTCGAGCAGAATATCATGGGCGAAGTAGCAGAGACAGGAACCCAACCACTCTCGGCACCGCAGGAGCCAATAAAAGTGGAGGGCGTGTCGCCACCGGCTGTGATATTAGAGAACATGGAGAGAGGCGTACCGATCAGATCTACGCCGCGGACAAGTTCATCAGGACGTCCATCGACATAAATACGATAGACTTCCAAGGGCGTGACGTTGAATGAATTAATACTATTCCCTTCGCCCGTCTGCGTGTAACCTCCGCTGACACTTTGGAAGAGATAGCCGTATTCCTTGCCTTGGCGTTTTGCCTCATCGCGCAGCATCTTACGCATTTGGGCATCAGAGTATGGCTTTTGGGTCTCCACAACGAGGTTGGATTGGCGACTCACGGGGGTGCCGCCTCCAGCAGTGCGGCCATGACCATTGCTTTCAGGGAAACTGTCAAGGGGTACGCGACTCATCAGGAATTCCTTGAGAACGCCGTTAACGACATTATTTACTCTACGCGCGCGAGTGCCTTCGTCATCATAGACGTAGCCGCCATTGAGGGGCTGTTGGCCATAATGGGTCAGAGTTGGGTCGTTATATACTTGGAAATCCGTGGGGAGTACGCGCTCACCCACCATCTTGCGGAAGGTTTGACCACCGGATTTCATGCGATGACCTTCAAGACGATGACCAAAGATCTCATGGAAGAAAACACCACTGGCAGGACCGCTCATCAAGGCCGGCCCCGTGAAGGGATCAGCAATAGGAGCCTTAACTAGCGCTTCAAGACGGCGTCCCAAATCTTCGGCGTCGCGAAGCATCACCGCCTCTGAGGGTAAGGAGTCGAGTTCTGTTGCAAAGTAGCTCTGATATAAAGGTAGTACCATGCCATCCTCCGTAGTCGTCTCTACCTGGAGAAATACGCGATAGCTGCGATGGTTCTGTACGATGGCTGTTCCTTCTGTATTCACGAGGTGCGAACGATGGTATTCCATCTGCAGGTTGGCAACCGCCGAATTAAACTCCGGATGTTGACGGAAAATAGTGGAGATACGGCAGAGACGCTGTTCCCAGGCGCGTTGCTCCTCGGGGGTGAGGGCGGGGTGATCAAGCGGAGCCTCGTAGTATGTCTCAGCGGTTGAGCCGCTGAGCACGCTGAAGCAGGGTGCTTTGTCCTCGTTGTCGGCTTGCGTGCGTAGGCGGTTCTGCACGTTGCGATATTCATTGGTTACGCGATCGTAGGCATTCAACATGTGTTGCCAAATGTTAGCACGAAAAGCATCGGGTGAGGCATCGGTGAGTGGCAGTTCAAAGGTACCCACAGAACTCTGGGGATTGAACTTGTAGTTGTCCAACTCAGGTGAGCCAACACGGATCTGGGGTGAGAACTGGCGCACGTGATCTTGTGATGAGTTGCCCAGGAAACCAAACGTGGCGGTAATGTTGGCCGTGTAGGATTCCAGAACACGGAAACTCATGAAGTAGGGCTTCACGTCCTGCTGTTGCAGTTCGTCGAAATCGGCAGCGAGCTCTTCGTGAAGAACACGCAGGAGGACGTCATCCTCGGCAGTGGTGGCAGCAAATAACGGAGCCAAGCCAAAGATGCTCAGGAGAAAAAGGCTAAAAAGTTTTTTCATAGAAAATAGATTGATGGATGAATGAATAGTCTTTGCTCTTGATGAGATTATACCCTTAAAAGTAACCCTCTGTCAGGAAAAAAGAGTGCGAAAAAGGTTATGGCCTTGTCTGTCCATTCCCTTTGATGATCCATTTATAGGTCGTGATTTCTTCGAGTGCCATAGGGCCTCGGGCGTGAAGCTTCTGCGTGGAGATGCCGATTTCTGCGCCAAGTCCGAATTGTCCTCCGTCGGTAAAACTTGTGGGGGCATTCCAATAGACACAAGCGGCATCAACTTCGTTGAGGAAGCGCTGGGCTGCCTCCTGGTCTTCCGTCACGATGCTCTCGCTGTGACCGCTGCCGTAGCGGGCAATGTGCTCAAGGGCTTCGTCTAAGCTATCCACTACCTTGACAGCCATACGTAGTGACAGGAATTCGGTACCAAAATCCTCCACAACTTCTGTCCCCTTTTCCTTTAAAGGCTTGAGTATGGCTTCGAGATCGGCAAGGCGATCGCGATGGATGATGAGGCAGTCGAGGGCATTGCATACGCTGACGCGGCGCGTCTTGGCATTGACCACGATGGGAATCGCTTTCTGCAGGTCTGCGGCGCGGTCGATGTAACAGTGGACTACGCCAGCACCAGTCTCGATGACTGGTACACGGGCATTTTCACGGACATAGTTGATGAGGCGGCTGCTGCCACGTGGAATGATGAGATCCACCTGCCTGCGTGCTTGCAACAGACGGTCGGTATCCTCATGGCTGGTGAGGAGAAGTGCTGTTTCTGCGGGAAGGTTGTGGCGACAAAGCACCTCGTGGATGAGTGCAACGATAGCCGTGCAACTATCCTTAGCATCGCTACCCCCCTTGAGGATGCAGGCACTACCAGCCTTCAAACAGAGCGCAAAGCAGTCAAAGCAGACATTGGGCCGTGCCTCGAAGATAATGCCAATAACGCCAAAGGGAACACTCACGCGAGTGAGTTCCAAACCGTTGGGAAGGATACTGTGCTTGAGCACACGACCCAAGGGGGAGGGGAGACCAGCCACCTTGCGCAGGTCTGCGGCGATGTCGCGCAGCCGGGCTTCTGTCAGCTGCAGACGGTCATAGCGAGGGTCAGCAGGATCCATGCGCTGCAGGTCGAGTGCATTAGCCTGTAGCAACTCTTCCATGTGCGCCTCAGTGGCATCGGCCAGCTCCGTTAGGATAGCACTGCGCTCTGCATCGGTCAGCTGGGCAAGACGCTTGGCCGCCGTGCGGACATGATAGAAATCCGTATTCATTGTGGGCAGAAATGGGTAAAAGGTACTTGCTCGGGATGTAAGAGCACATCGCAGAGGATATGCTCACGTTTGCCGTTGGCGATATAGACATGAATACCGGCATTGGCTACGAGCTGTGCTGTATGATATTTACTTTGCATGCCTCCTCGTCCAGCAGAGGAACGGCTTGACTGAAGATATTGACTGAGGTCTGTGCCATGAGGCACTTCATGAATCAGTTCGGATTGTGGATCATCGGGATTACCTGTATAGATACCGTCAATGTTGGATAGGATGACAAGTGCACCGCAGTCCATCATTTGTGCGACGAGTCCGCTCAATTCATCGTTATCGGTGAACATCAGTTCCGTGACGCATACGGTGTCATTCTCATTGACGATGGGTACCACGCCGTGTGCCAGCATCGCCGTCATACATTGGCGTTGGTTGTCGTATTGTTCACCAGGTGCGAAGTTCTCCTTCATGGTGAGAATCTGTCCGACGTGAATGCCGTGGTCACGGAATAATTCAACGTAACGACCCATGAGTTTGGCTTGCCCAACGGCAGAGAAGACCTGACGTTGCTCCACGCTGTCTAATTGTGCTGCCTCGGTAGCGGGTAACTGTAGCTCGCTACGACCGCTGGCGACAGCGCCTGATGACACAAGGATGACCTCGAAACCTATCCGTCGTAACTCTGCCAGTTGGTCCACGAGTGCAGACATCCTTGTAACGTCCAATGTCCCGTCTTGGCGTGTCAGAACATTGGAGCCGACTTTGACGATGATACGTTTGTTACTCATTTAATAGAAGCTAATAATCCCTGAACGACAGCATTGGTGAAGCCCGCCCCCTCCATCGCATTGAGACCGCGAATCGTGAGACCGCCAGGGGTGGTGACCTTGTCGATTTCTGCCTCGGCGTGAGCTCCTTCTTTTTCCAACAGGCTGACTGCGCCACGGAGCGTTTGTGCCACGATGTCTTGTGCCTCTGTTGCACGGAATCCCAACTGTACGCCACCCTCAGTGGCTGCACGGACATAGCGCAGAGCATAGGCGATGCCGCAGGATGCCAGCGCTGTGGCCGCAGGCAGATGAGTCTCGTCGGTGATAAACGTTTGTCCCATCGTGTCGAAGAGGGCTTTCACGAAGGTGGTCGTCTCTGCTTCTGCACGCACCGGCACAAGGAAGGTCATTGATGCCAGATTGGCAATAGCGGTATTGGGAATGGCTGTAAGAATCTGAGGCCCTTCGCCCGCCCATTGGCAGAGTGAGTCGCCGCTGGTGGCGGCTGCCACGGAGACGATTGTTTTGTCTGCGAGGCTTATATTGGCTTTTAACTCGCTCAGAACGTCTGCCACAAGCCATGGCTTCACGGCCAGTATGATGAGATTGGCATCCTTGGCAGCAACGCAGTTGTCGGTCGTTATGCTGGCACCTGCAGCCGCAAAACGTTTCAGCTTGCCTTCCGAACGATTGCTGACGGTCACTTCGTACTCGCCCATCTGTAAGAGGGCCTCGGCAATGGCACCGCCCATATTACCGGCACCTATGATTGCTATTTTCATTTTTTCTTGTCTTTATTTCGGATTTCCACTCTTCGAATCTTACCGCTGATGGTCTTGGGAAGCTCATCCACGAATTCGATGATGCGGGGGTATTTGTAGGGCGCTGTCTCGCGCTTCACATGTTGCTGCAATTCCTTGATGAGGGTATCACCAGCCTTGTCTTTCCACTCCTTGCCTAACACGATAGTGGCTTTCACAACCATGCCTCGGATATCATCGGGAACGCCTGTGATGGCACATTCCACGACGGCGGGGTGCGTCATCAGCGCGCTTTCTACCTCGAAGGGACCGATACGGTAGCCGCTGGACTTGATCACATCGTCAATACGGCCTTCGAACCAGTAGTAGCCGTCCTCATCACGCCAAGCCATATCGCCAGTGTGATAGATGCCATCGTGCCATGCCTCGTGTGTCAGTTCTGGATCACGGTAGTATTCTTTGAACAAGCCCAAAGGCTTTTTCTCTCCCACGCGAATGACAATCTCACCCTTTTCACCATCCTCGCAGAGTGAGCCGTCGGTGCGCTGCAGTTCCACCTGATATTGTCCGTTGGGCTTTCCCATGGAACCTGGCTTAGGCTCCATCCAGGGGAAGGTGCCGAGCGTCATGGTGGTCTCTGTCTGTCCGAAACCCTCCATCATGCGGATGCCGGTCTTTTCATAGAACTTCTCGAAGACAGCTGGATTGAGGGCTTCGCCTGCGGTCGTGCAGTATTCGAGTGAAGAGAGATCGTATTTCGATAAGTCTTCGCGGATCATGAAACGGTAGATGGTGGGAGGCGCACAGAAGCTGGTCACATGGTACTTCGCCATTTGGCGCAGCAGACTGTCAGCATCGAACTTCTCGTGGTCGAAGACAAAGACGGTGGCGCCAGCGAACCATTGACCATAGAACTTACCCCATACAGCCTTGCCCCAACCTGTGTCGGCTACGGTCAGATGCAACGAGCCTTCGTGCAGGTTATGCCAGAAGACGCCCGTCGTGAGGTGTCCCATCGCATAGAGGAAGTCGTGAGCAACCATCTTGGGCTCGCCACTGGTGCCGCTGGTGAAGTACATGATCATTGTGTCTTCGTTGTCGTTCACGATGGCCGGACGAACAAACGCTGGTGCTTGAACGACCTCTGTCTGGTAGTCGCGGAAGCCCTCGGGAATAGCCTTCCCGTGGTCTGTGATGGTGATATACTCCTTCACTGTGGGACTCTCGTCTTTGGCAGCCTGTATCTGGCTGACTACATAGGCGTCGTCCACGCAAATGATCGCCTTGACACTTGCACGCGTGTTTCTATACACGATGTCGTGTTTGGTCAGCATGTGTGTGGCTGGAATGACAACAGCACCTATCTTGCACAGGGCCAGCATCACAATCCACCACTCATACCTGCGCTTGAGAATCAGCATGACGGGGTCTCCCTTGCCGATGCCCAGCGTCTGCAAGTAGGATGCTGCCTGGTCACTCTGCTCTTTCAACTGTTTGAAGGTGGCGCGGATCTCCTCGCCCTGGTCGTTGGTCCACAGGAGTGCTAGCTTGTCTGGTGCCTCCTCGGCCCAAATGTCCATCACATCATAGGCAAAATTGAAATGCTCCGGGATGATGAACTCCAGGTGCTCATTATAATCTTCAGAGGACGTAAATGTCGTCTGCTTCAAAAATCTTTCTACCATAAACGTTTATAAAATGTCTGTGTTGTTCTTATTCGACTGTGAATGCCAGAAAACGCACCGGACGGTCGCCGATGGCGCGCATGCCGTGGGGTTGAGTGCTGTCGAAATAGATGCTGTCGCCCTCTTCGAGCACGATGGTCTTGCCACCAAGGAACAGCTCCATCGCACCTTCAAGAATCATGTTGAATTCCTGACCCGGGTGGGAATTTTTATAGATGGTGTGGGCATCGGGCTTAGGCTCGACAGTAACGATGAATACCTCTGCCTTGTTGCCGGCAAAGCCACCGGTCAGACTTTGGTACTTATAAGCTTTGGTGCGCTCGATGCTCATGCCCTGTCCTTTGCGGACGACTAAATAACCATGCATGTGTGGTTCCTCGTCGAAGATGAGGGCTTCTGTTGTAACGCCATAGTGGTTGGCGATGGTCATCAGCTTGGAGATGGTGATATCGGCTTCTCCACGTTCTACCCGCTCATAGGTCTCCAAAGGGAGTCCGCAGAGGTCTGCAACCTCTTGTGCTGGAATATCCAGAGCGTCGCGCAGCCCGCGCAGACGTTCGCCGATTTGATGAAGTTGTTCGTTCATATTGGTTTGTTGTTGATGGGGCTTAAAAGCCTTATAGGACTTTCTTCAATTTTTCTAAGAACTCATTGGCGTCAGCCATGCTCAGGCAGAGGGGCGGCAGTAGACGCAGTACGTGGGTACCAGCACAGCCGGTGAAAACATGTTCGTCGAAGAGCAGCTGCTGGCGAATCTCTTTGTATGGCTCGTTGAGCTCGATGCCAATCATGAGGCCGCGCCCGCGGACTTCGTTTATCTTCTCGTGATTCAGTTTCTTGATTGCTGTAATCAGATATTCTCCTACGTTGTGTGCATTCTCGATGAGGCCTTCGCCTTCGATGACGTCCAGCACAGCCAAGGCAGCGGCGCAGGCGAGGTGATTGCCGCCGAAGGTCGTGCCCAACTGGCTATAGACAGCCTCAAACTTGGGTGAGATTAAGACGGCGCCCATGGGGAAACCGTTGGCGATGCCCTTGGCTACCGTGATGATATCTGGCTGTATGCCTAACCACTGATGGGCAAAAAACTTACCGCTACGGCCGTAACCACACTGGATTTCATCGCAGACGAGTACGGTGCCGGTCTCATCGCAAGCTTGACGAAGGCCCTGCATGAATTCGGCTGTCGCCAGTTGGATGCCACCTACTCCTTGAATACATTCGATGATACAGGCTGCCACATCGCCTTTGGCCAGTTCTTGCTTCCATGCTTCCAAATCATTGAGAGGCAGGAAGGTGGTATGGCCATTGGCATTGATTGGAGCAATGATCTTGGGATTGTTCGTCACCTCAACGGCCAGGCTGGTACGTCCGTGGAAAGCCTTCACGGCAGAGAGGACACGTTTGCGGCCTGTATGGAACGAAGCCAGTTTGAGGGCATTCTCATTGGCCTCCGCACCGCTATTGATGAGGAAGAGGCGATAGTCCTCGTAGCCGCAAGCCTTACCCAGACGCTCTGCCAGTTGCTGCTGCAGCTTGTTGACTACGGAATTGCTGTAGAATCCTAATTGTCCGACTTGCTGGCTGATGGCCTCCACGTAATGCGGATGGGCATGGCCAATGCTGATGACGGCGTGACCCCCATAGAGGTCGAGATATTCCGTCCCTTTGTCATCCCAAACACGACAACCCTTGCCGCGTACAATGTTGATGGGGAATAGTGGATAGACGTCGAATAATGTCATTATATCTTGTGCTTTTTTGATGTGTACACGATAATCGGCGCAAAGGTACGGCAAAAATCTGATAAATCGTCACATTTTAATGTGCAAAACGCATCGTATAATAGAAATTTGTCGTTATTTGTAGGCAAAACGACACAATTTGTTGTGTCTGAAGGCCAATGAGTGAGAAAAAACGAAATATAAGAAAAGCGCTCTGGCCTCACTTGGTCAAAGCGCTTTTTGTAATAATGAGCAGCGGTGATTACTTGACACCCACCTTTTTGATAGCAGCCTTTACCAGAGGCTCCATGATTTCATAGCCTGCTACGTTGGGGTGGCAACCCTCATCGGTACCGTCGTTCTTCTTGTCGGAGAGACCGGGGCGCATGCGGCCTGTCGGATTCCCGTTGGCATCGACCTCGACCAATGCTTCATAATAATCTACATATTCGAATTTGTTCTTGCGTGCATACTCCTTGATGCGGGCATTGAGGCTCTTAATCTTCTCAATGGCATCGGTGACTTCTGGGCGCCAGACGTATTTCTCGCAGGGAGTGATGGAGGTGAGAATCACCTTGATCTTGTTTTGCTTGGCCATCTGGGCCATCGTGCAAATATTCTGGAACGTACGATCCTCTACATAGGGATGGTTGTTCAGGGCGATATCGTTGGTGCCGCCGTTGATGACGACAGCCTTCGGCTTCAGGTTGATTACATCTTCATAGAAGCGCAGTACCATCTGATAGGTGGTCTGACCACCGATACCGCGACCGATATAACCGTTCTCCTTGAAGAACTCTCCGTGGCGGCTATACCAATTGTCTGTGATGCTGTTACCCATGAAGACCACTTTGCGCTGCTCTTGTGATAATTGCTTCACTTCGATGTTAGCCTTCTCATAGCGCTTGAAATTGGCCCAGTCCTGAGCGGGCTGTGCGTTGGCACTCATCAGAGCGCTAACGGCAAATAGACATACAATAAACTTTTTCATGTTTTATTGGGTTTTATAAAAGATGATTTCTTATGATTTACTCCACTTGATGGCAATAAACGTATCCCAACTTATCGTAGAACTTCTGCAGCTGAGGCAGACGAGCCTTGAAGTTCTCAAAATTCTTCTGCTGGGGGCTGCACCACTGGACTTCACTCATAGAAGCTAAGCGGGGCAGTAGCTGATAGAAGGCATGCTCGGGGAAAGCGATATGCTCTGTCCACAAATTGGCCTGAACGCCTAGTATGTAGTCTTGCTGTTCCTCAGTCAGTTCCTCTGGAACAACGGGCTCGAAAGAGTAGATCTTGCTGCAGGAAACCTGATAGCTGTCAGTTGTTTGGGGCTGTTTGCTGTAATCCTTCAATTGAGGATGGTCGATGTATGCAAATACGTTAGGAGTCATGATGACACGATGATTCTGCTTGGCAGCTGCAATACCGCCCTTGGTACCGCGCCAGGACATCACAATCGCGTTCTCTGTGAGTCCGCCGGCCAGAATCTCGTCCCAACCGATGAGGCTGCGCCCGCGAGAGGCCAGGAACTGCTCTATCTCATGGTTGATGTAAGTCTGCAGCTTATTTTCTGCGCTGCGGCCATCCTGGCTTCCTCTTCCACCGTCGCCGTCAACCTTTACATTCTCGCTTGCCAACCCCAATTCCTTGATCTTCGCCTGACACTTGGCGCACTTTTGCCAACGTTCCTTCGGACACTCGTCACCACCAATGTGGATATATGGAGAGGGGAACACGTCACAAAGCTCGCCAAAGACGGTCTTCAGGAAGTTGAGCGTCTCGGGATTGCCGCCACAGAGCACTTCGCGCATCACGCCCCAGTGGGGAGCCACGGAATAAGGACCGCCCGTACAGCCGAGATTCGGGAAGACGTGGAGGGCACTTTGCATGTGTCCGGGCATGTCAATCTCCGGAACCACATTGATGTATCGTTCTGCAGCGTAGCGTACGACGTCGCGGCATTCATCCTGTGTGTAGTAGCCACCATAGGGAATGTTGTCGTAGATGCGCATGTTGCCGGGACCGATGACGGTTTTCTCGCGGATGCTTCCTTTTGCAGCGAGGTCGGGTAGGGCTTTCACTTCAAATCGCCAGCCTTGATCCTCGGTCAGATGCCAATGGAACTGGTTGCAGCCGTGCAAAGCCATCGCATCCAGGAATTGCTTGATGAATTCAATGGAGAAGAAATGGCGACCACAGTCCAACAGCACGCCACGATAGGCGAAGCGAGGCTGGTCGCTGATCTTGACGTACGGGAAACTAACGGTTGACAGCTCGCCTGTGGGAAGGCTCTTGCGAAGTGTTTGCGCTGCACGGAACAGTCCTACAGGTTGTTGAGCACTGAGGGTGATGCCGCCTCTGGTCACAGTGAGCTGGTAGGCTTCCTGCTCCTGCTCGGTCGGCTGTACCGTCTTCCCTTTTTTGCCTTTGGATGCCGGCTTATTCAGGGTCAGTCGGATACTCGCTTTCTTATCTTTTGGAGCGAGACGGAGATGGATGCCCGTTGTACCCTCAACCCATTGCTGTAGGAAGAGTGCGATTCGTGAACAATCTGCATTCTGGTTGTCGTAGGCGATACTCATGCCTTCGCGCAAAGTGAACACATGCGTCGTATCTGTCTTAACCTGCTTGGGCAGCGGGATGATTTGATAATCTGCCTTCTGTGCAAATGCAGAGAAGGAGAAGGCCAATATGGCGAGGAGAATACCAAGTCTTTTCATAGGCTTTTAAGTCTGTGTGGGGGCTTTCAGAATCTGATGCGTGCAAAGATGGGATAGTGGTCAGAGAGCGTGCGGCGGGACATCTTGCCGTTCATGTCTTTTTTCCAGTAACCATCGGTGAGTACGGCAAAGGCATCTACTGTCGCTGTTGGTGTTACAAGGATGTGGTCGATGCGTTCATTGGTCCAGAAATGATAGTCAAAACCATTGTAGGTGCCATTCTCAGCGAAGCGCTCTTTGGCATTGGCATAGCTGTCCTTCAGGACGCCTGACTGCGTGAACAAAGAATATAGTTCATTGGTCTGCGGAACATTAAAGTCGCCAGTCAATACGGCCAACTTCTTGCCGCCGTTTGTCATCTCCGTGATACGATTCATGACCAGCTTGGCTGATTCGCTACGGGCTTTGACACCAACGTGGTCCATGTGCAGGTTCAGGAAGATGAATTCCTTCTTGGTCTGTCGGTCGCGGAACTTACCCCATGTGCAGATACGGATACAAGCGGCATCCCATCCCAAGGCAGGACGATCGGGTGTCTCGTTCAGCCAGAAATTGCCCTGCTCCAGGAGCTCTACGCGTTCTGGCTTGTAGAAGATGGCGGAGTATTCACCCTCTTCCTTACCATCGTCGCGTGCCACGCCAATCCATTCGTAGTCGGGCAGCAATGTCTTGAGGTCAACGACCTGCTGGTGTAAGCACTCTTGAGTGCCGAAGAGATCCGGACGTTCCCACTGGATCTGATGGGCAATGGCTTTGCTGCGCACCTGCCATACGTTGCCATTGATGCTGTCGTTTTTGTTCTTGTTGCGGATGTTATAACTGCCCACGGTCAATTCTTGGGCTGAGGTGCCGATAAAGAACAGGCACCCAAAAAGGAAAAGAATCGCTTTTTTCGTCATTTTAATTGTTTTATGTGTTAGTTCTTGGGTACGGGATTGTAGTTTTGCGTTGCAAAGGTACACATTATTATTACGTATTTGTGTAGTGGATAAAGACAGAAGTGTACGAATTCGCGCAAAAGCACGAAAACATACACTTCGTGTAGCTCTTGATGAAGATGTGTGTGGCTTAGAATGCGCTTGGCTTCAAATTAAGTCCTGCGTGCTCATCGATGCCGAACATCAGATTCATGTTCTGTACGGCTTGGCCGCTGGCGCCTTTGAGCAGGTTGTCAATCACGGAAGTGATGAGCAACTTGTCATCAAACTTGGACACGTGAACGAGTGCTTTGTTCGTGTTGACGACTTGCTTGAGGTCCAGATCGCGATCCACATAGTGTGTGAAAGCAGCACTTTCATAGAACTGCTTGTACATTTTCACGATGTCTTCCTCGCCGAGTGATGGGTCAATGCGCACGACTTCCGTACAGAAGATACCTCGTGCGAAATCTCCGCGATAGGGGATGAAATCGACAGAAACATCAAAGCCTGGTTGCAGCTGTGACAGCGACTGCCGAATCTCGGGGACATGCTGGTGGCGGAAAGCCTTGTAAATGCTCATGTTGCCGGAACGCCAAGAGAAATGGGTAGTAGCTCCGGGCTTCACGCCAGCGCCGGTAGATCCTGTGATGGCGTTGACGCTGATGTCGTTGTGCAGGAGCCAGTTGGCAGCCAAGGGTAGCAGGCCCAGCTGAATGGCCGTCGCGAAGCATCCCGGGTTGGCCAGATGACGTGCCGTGTGAATCTCCTCGCGGTTGAGCTCGGGCAGACCATAGACAAAGTCATGTACGCCGTCTTGTAACCGGAAATCCTGTGCCAGGTCGATGATGCGGACGTTCTGTGGAACGGGATGTTCCGCCAGAAACTCAGCACTCTTGCCATGTCCCATGCAGAGGAATAGCACGTCGATGCTCTTCAGTGCCATTCGGTTCGTAAATTTCATGTCTGTCTCGCCCAGCAGTCCCTCATGGACGTCTGTCAGCAGTGCTTTGGCATTGCTTGTGCTATGGACAAAAGCAATCTCCGCCTCAGGGTGATGCAGCAACAGGCGGATCAACTCACCTGCCGTATAACCTGCGCCGCCGATAATACCTACTCTTATCATATAATTAAATAGGTGTTATTTGTAGAGGTACGTATCAGCCTTGGGCATAATCAGCCACAGGACCAGATAGAGGATTGCACCGCTGAACACGGTGAAGAATGTCAGCAGAACCCATACCAGGCGCAGGGGATCAGCGCTCCATCCAAAGTAGTCGGCAATGCCGCCGCAGACACCAGCAATCCATTTGTTGCTTGTCGAACGCAAAAGTCTCTTTTCCATTATCTTTGTTCGTCTTTATGTATTCCGTAATAAACGCGCAGCGGTGTGGAGAGGACCTTGATAAAGCCCTTTGCCTCGTCGGCTGTCCAACCGGTCTGCGTCTCACCATACTCACCGAGCTTGCTCTTGGTGAGGTCGTTGTCTGAGTCTACGCCAACCGTCTCAAAGCCGAAGGGACGCAGGCGCAGGATAGCGGTACCTGTCACATTGCGTTGTGAGCTGGTCAGCATAGCCTCAATGTCGGGCATGACGGGCTCCAGGTACTGGCTCTCGTGGAGGAACATGCCATACCAGTTTCCTACCTGATCCTTCCAGTACTGCTGCCATTTGCTCAGCGTGGATTTCTCCAGCAGACGGTGTGCCTCGATGATGAGTTTGGGCGCAGCGGCCTCAAAGCCAACACGCCCCTTGATACCGATAATCGTGTCGCCGACGTTCGCGTCGCGGCCGATGGCGTAGCTGGCACCGATTTCTTCAATCTTCTGGATGGCCTTCACGCGGTCCGTGAATTTCTCGCCGTTGACACCGACAATCTCACCCTTCTCAAATTGAATCTTCAGCAGCGCTGTGGGCTCCTTGGCGGTAACGTGCTTCAAGTAGGCTTCCTCGGGAAGTCCCTGCGTAGCGTCCAAAAGCTCGCCACCGCAGATGCTGGTGCCCCAGATGCCTACGTTGTAGGAGTATTTCAGTTTGGCGAAATCAGCCTCAAAGCCATGCTCGTTGAGGTAGTCCACTTCTTCCTTGCGGGTCAGCTTCTTGTCGCGTGTCAGCGTGATGATTTCTACGCCGGGGGCCATGACCAGGAAGGTCATGTCAAAGCGAATCTGGTCATTGCCGGCACCCGTACTTCCATGAGCGATGGCGTGAGCTCCAATCTGGTTGGCATAGCGGGCGATAGCGATAGCCTGGAAGATGCGCTCGCTGGACACGGAGATGGGGTAGCAGTTGTTACGCAGCACATTGCCGAAGATCATGTACTTCAGAGACTTCTCGTAGTACTCCTGTGTGACATCCAAAGTGACATACTGCGTAGCGCCGAGCTTGTACGCGTTCTCCTCATTGGTCTTGAGTTGTTCTGCACTGAAACCGCCAGTGTTGGCACAAGCGGCATGTACCTCATATCCTTCTTGGGCCAGTTTCATGACGGTGTAACTGGTGTCCAGTCCACCGCTGAAAGCCACTACTACTTTTTTCTTTTCCATATTTATTTAGTATTTGTTATGATTCTTCTTTGGTTATGGTTATGTGCCCTTTAGTCACGGAGCTCCTGGCTGTTGGGTATCTTGCCGTCGAGCCGTGCGATGCGGGCCAGCACATCCTGTGGGATCTTCGCGGGCAGGTGCTCTTCGGGGTCAAAGAGCATGGCGGTGCAGATGCAGAACTTGCGGTTGCGCTCGCGCAGCACATTCACGTTCACGCAGCCCTCGCAGCCCTTCCAGAATGCCTCGTCGTCCGTGAGGTCGTCGAAGGTCACTGGCAGGTAGCCCAGTTGCGTGTTCATCTTCATCACAGCCTTACCGCTGGTGAGCGAAAATATCTTGGCGTGCGGCCAGCGGATACGTGCCAGCGAGAAGGTCAAATCCTTGATTTTCTTCGCGATGCCAAGTCCGCGAAAGTCGGGATGAACGATGAGACCCGAAGTGGTGACATATTGCTTGTTGCCCCAAGTCTCGATATAGCTGAAGCCTGCGAATCGGGGCTCCGAACCGTCGGCCTGGGGTGCCAGCGCGATGACGGCCTTGGCCTCGCGCATCTTGTTGGCTACATATTCGTGGGTACGTTTTGCGATACCTGTGCCGCGTACCTTCGCGGCCTCCTCGATGGTTTTCAGGATTGTATCGACATATTTCTCATGTGACTCGTCGGCCACTAAAACTTCAATTTCTTGCACGGCTTGTATGATTTCGCTTATAAATATTCAATAAATATATGATTACTGGGGTTGAACCGTCAGTTGGTTCAGTATGTCTTCCCTGTTTGCGCCTTCCTCCAGGATGACGAGGATGGTGTCATCACCGGCAATGGTGCCGAGGACGCCGGGAATCTCTTTGCAGTCAAGGTCGTAGGCGACGTGCGAGGCGTAACCCGTGGGCGTTCTGAGGACGGCCAGATTGCCGCTGAACTTCACAGAGATGACGCCCATGCGGTTCAGATTCTGTACCGCAACGTGGGTATCGCTCACGCGTTGGTAGCGCTGCTGCGAGGGGAGCATGTAGGTGTATCTTCCCTGCTCATTGTGACCTTTCGAGATGCGCAGTTGCTTGAGGTCTCGTGAGAGGGTGGCCTGCGTCGTCGGGAAGCCAGCCGTCTGCAACTCAGTCATGAGCTCCTCTTGGGTGCTCAGTTCCTGACTTGAGACAATCATCTTGATCACCTCTAAGCGTGTATCTTTATTCTGTCTCATATTCTAAGTGTGAAAAACGGCTGCAAAGGTATGAATATTCTTTCAAATTACCGCGTGTTTTTTCACTTTTTTATTTCGAATATGCATTTTATTTGCATAAACACTGCAAATTCTTCCCTAATTGCTCTGTGGAGCTGGCTCCAATCAGTACGGATGTGACGCCTCGCTGTTCCAGTATCCATCGGAGTGCCGCCTCGGCCATGCTCTGATGCTTGGCGTCGGCTTCTGCTTTTAACTGCCGTAGGTAGCTCATCAGCTCAGGCGTCAGTCGTTCCTCTTTCAGGAAGCGTCCCTGTGCCATGCGGGAGTCGGCAGGGATGCCGTTGAGGTAACGGTCCGTCAATAGTCCCTGCGCCAAGGGCGAGAAGGAAATAAAGCCGATGCCGTGTGTGTCACAGTAGTCGAGGATGCCTTCCTCCATGGGCTCGCGGTCCAGCAGATTGAGGCGCCCCTGATAGATGAGTAGCGGCACGTCGCGCTCGCGTAGGTATTCGTCGGCCCGCTTCAGCGCTTCCAGAGGCCAGCGGGATATACCTATATATAATGCCTTACCCGCGCGCACGATGTCCACCAGCGCCTGTAGCGTCTCCTCCAACGGGGTATTGGGGTCATAGCGATGGCTGTAGAACAGATCCACGTAGTCCAGATGCATGCGGCGCAGGCTCTGGTCAAGACTCGCCATCAGGTATTTGCGCGAGCCCCAGTTGCCATAGGGTCCAGGCCACATATCGTAGCCGGCCTTGGTGGCGATGAACAGCTCGTCCCGATAGGGTCGGAAGTCATCGTCCATGAGGCGTCCCATCGTTTCCTCGGCGCTGCCGTAGGGTGGGCCGTAGTTGTTGGCCAGGTCAAAGTGGGTGATGCCGTGGTCAAAGGCATAGTGTGTGATGGCGCGGCTACGTTCGTAGGGGGCATCTCCGCCGAAGTTGTGCCAGAAACCCAGACTCACGCGTGGCAGCAACACGCCGCTGAGTCCGCAGCGTGCATAGGTGTCCTCTGCGGCATCATATCGGTGCGCATCAGCGATGTAAACGGTGTCTTTTTCCATCTTTTCTTGACATTGTTTGTGCAATTTCGCGACAAAGATATGCAGAAATCCGTATTTGAACAGAAAATGTTGTATTAAATAAAATAAAAAGCCTACCTTTGCACCACAGACTTTTATTCGTACAATATCAAAAACCTCATTCAATATCATCAAATGAAGAAAACATTATTTACCGCCCTCGCAGCGCTCACGTTTGCCGTAACGGCGACAGCTGCGCCCCTGCTCCCCCCCGCCATTCCTACCGTTAAGGCTGATGTCCTGAAGGTCAACAACCGTCCGGCCGAGAAAGATCGCCTGTTCCGTTCCGATGCTGTGGAGAAGCAGATCAAGGAGATTGTCAAGCAGCTCACCAATGTGCGCCTGGCTTGGATGTTTGTGAATTGCTATCCCAATACGATAGACACCACCGTCCACTACGAGGAGAAGGATGCCGATGGTCTGCCTGACACCTTTGTCTATACCGGCGACATCCACGCCATGTGGTTGCGCGACAGCGGCGCGCAGGTGTTCCCCTATGTGAAGCTCGCTCCGCAGGACAAGCACCTCAAGAGCATGCTTGCCGGCGTCATCCTGCGCCAACTGAAGTGTATCAACATCGATCCGTACGCCAATGCCTTCAACAAGGAGCCCAATCCCAATGGCGGTTGGATGTTGGACATGACGGACATGAAACCCGAACTGCACGAGCGCAAGTGGGAAATCGACTCCCTGTGCTACGTCCTGCGTCTGGCCTACGAGTACTGGACCGTTACGGGTGATGACTCTATCTTCGGTGCCTCATGGTTGCAGGCTGTGCAGAACATCCTCGCTACCTTCCGCGACCAGCAGCACAAGGACGGCAACAAGGGAAAGTACCACTTTGAGCGCAAAACCAATCGCCAGCTCGACACCATGAGCAACAACGGTTGGGGTGCTCCCGTGAAGCCCGTGGGTCTGATTGCCTCCGCCTTCCGTCCCAGCGATGATGCTACCACCTTCCTGTTCCTCATTCCCTCCAATTTTATGGCTGTCACGCAGCTGCGTCACGCTGCCGAGATCCTCACGAAGGTCAACCAGCGCACCGACCTCGCGGCACAGTGCACCGCCTTGGCCGATGAGGTGCAACAGGCTCTCTACAAGTACGCCATCAATATCCATCCCAAGTACGGCCCCATCTATGCCTTCGAGGTGGATGGCTTCGGCAACCAGCTGCTGATGGACGATGCCAACGTGCCCTCCCTGCTGGCGATGGCTTATTTAGGCGATGTGCCCGTGAGCGACCCCATCTATCAGAACACGCGCCGCTTTGTCTGGAGCGAGGATAATCCCTATTTCTTCCGCGGTAAGGCTGGCGAGGGCATCGGCGGTCCCCACGTAGGTCACAACATGCCTTGGCCCATGTCCATCATGATGAAGGCCTTCACCAGCACGGACGATGCAGAGATTAAGGCTTGTATCGAGATGCTGATGCGCACGGATGCCGGCACCGGCTTCATGCACGAGAGCTTCAACAAGGACGATGCCACGAACTTCACCCGCGAGTGGTTTGCCTGGCAGAACACCCTCTTCGGTGAGCTCATCATCAAACTCGTCAATGAAGGTAAGCTCGACCTCCTCAACAGTATCACCATCCAGTAGTCGTCGGGACGGCTTCTGTCAATCAAAGAAACGGCTTTTCTCCATCAGAGAGAAGCCGTTTCTCTATCTGCGAGAGGCCGAGTTGCTATTGGCGCGACCTCCCTTTGGCGTTTATTCCAAGGGAATCTCGGGGTGCTGCACAGCCAGTTCCTCGCCCTCCTTGGAGAGGTAGAACATGTAGAGGATGACGTCCTTGTCGCCGCGGTTCTCGCCGTGGTGGATAGTGCCTACCATCTCTACGACGGCCTCGCCCTCATGCACCACCTTCGTCTGGCCGTCCAGTCCGATGATGGTCAGTTCGCCCTGCACCAGGATACCGTAGTTCATCACAGGATGGTGATGCCAACCAAGCTTCTTTCCAGCGGGGAACACATACTTCACAGCCACGAGTTCGGGTTTCCCCTGGAAGTAGTCGGGCAGATCCACGCCGTCCCAGCTCTGGCTGGTACGAATCAGTTCCGTGCTCACCACCTTTGCCTCGGGTTCAGCTTGTGTGACTTCTTCTTCTTGAGCAGCAGGTTCCTCTGTCCGTGCCTGATTACAGGCGCTCAGGCTGAGGCCTACCATCGTTGTGCCGCAGACGAGGGTGGCGGCCATCACCCAGTTGATCATTTTTTTCATCATCGTTTCAATTCTCAATTTTCAATTTTCAATTGTCCATTTTCCATTCTCAATTGTCCATTTTCAATTGTCCATTCTCCATTCTCAATTAGCTTCCCTGAGAAGCGTATTGTATCGCCATCATTGTCAGGTCGTTGCCTCCTGGCGCACCGCATCACGTGCTTGATAGAACAGGAATCCGAGGGCTATATTGAATATGATAGCCGCAAACAAGACCACCCACAGGCTGACCCTGATGGATAGCTTACGTCGCCCAGCGACGCAGGCGCAACGGCGGAATGATATCCTCGGCAAAGGCGTTGCCCCGCCGGAACAGCAAATAAGCACTGGCCATCAATGCCATCGTCATCACGACGGCATAAAGCATCACAAAAATCGAGTATTCCTGTATCTGATCGTACATCTCGTTAAGCGTTTTGTCCGCAAGGACGCTGCAAAAGTACAACTTATTTCTGAAACATGGCCCTATCAAGAAAAAAATAATAGCTAAAAGTGCGTGTGTATCAAAAAATGCTGTATCTTTGCACCCAGAAAAGTGTTTGTTATGATTAACATATTCCTATTAAATGTGTTTATCATGGTTAACACATTCGACTAAAAAGTGTTTGTCAAAAATAACAATAACTGTAAATAATGAAATAGAAATGGAGAACCTGTTTAAACGTCATGATGCTTATCATAGAGTAAGCTCCCGTCATGGTTCCCACAATATATCACCGCCGAGGCACCTATCGTGATGTCTCGGCGGAAGTCGTTATATATGGGCCTGTCTGGAGCGGGAACAGGTAGTCCAAATCCATCAGGTCGTTGAACAAATCCTTGATGGCCTTCGATGCCTTGTTGAAGTCTATCAGCAAATACGACTCATATTCGTTCTTGGCAAAGGTTTCCACGATGGTCGATTTGCCGACACGTCTTGCGCCTTCAACAAGCAATGCACTCTTACCGTCTGATTCCTGTTTCCAGCTCAGCAATTGAGCATAAATCTTTCTTTTGAATAGTCTTTCTTCCATAAGAACCCTTTGTTTACGCGGAAAAGATGGTAAAATAATACAATCCCCACAAAATTATTTAAATAAAATATGTCAATCCCCACAATTTTCTATTGTAGAATCTATCCAATCCCCAAATCCCTTAACTTGACAGTGGGGGGACTGACACCGTGTGATGTTTGAAAAAAGAATATGCCTTGCTGATTTTCTCGTCATTACTCAATTACTCACTCCTCATTTCCATCCTTGCCACCCGTGTAGATGGTGAGCATTAGTCAGGACGAAGCTGACTACTGGTTAGGTCGGAGCTGATGACTGGTTAGGTCGGAGCTGATGAAAGCCTCTTATCCTTCCCCCGAAATGATACTATTCCTACCCTTGGAGGATTAGTATTCCTACCCTTGGAGGATTAGTATTCCTATGCCGGAAGGAACAGTAATCCTAAGGGCGGAGGGATGGTATCCTGTCAGACTAGGATTTAAACGAATAAAAACCAGCATCCCCGCCAGTCACATCAATTAGACCAACGGGGATGCGAAAAAAGGTATAATTACTTCGGGCGTTAGCGGATGAGCTTCAGCACGGAGCCGTCCTTCATCTGTAGGATGTTCATGCCGCGCTGCAGCTTGGAGATCTTGCGGCCTGCGCCGTCGAAGATGGTCTTGACGTTGCTGGCGCCTGCGACGATGTTGCCGATGCCGTCAATGAGGATGGCGGTGTACGTCAGGTTTTTGGCGGGCATCTTCTCGAACGTCTCGCCATCCCAACCAGCGAACGAGTAGCGGGCAGCATCCTCAGGGGTGAAGGTGCGCAGGGTCAGGTCGGTGCCGTACTCGACTTCGTCCTCCTGCCACAGCTGCTCGCCGACGTAGTAGCTGACCTTGTACTTGTTGACGGCGAAGGTACCTGTGATGGTCAGGTCCTCGGCGGGCATCGTAGCGGGAATCTCGCTCCAGCCGCTGAAGGTGTAGCCCTCTTTGCTCGGAGCCTCCTCGGGTATGATGGTGGCGCCTGCGACGAGGTCGGCTGTCTTATAAACCTCACCATCGACGGTGTATGTCAGGGTATATTCGTTGACAACGGCCTCGGTGGCATCGATGTAGCGCTCATAGGCCTTCGCCTCGTCCTCGGTGAAGGGGATGTCCTTGTCGCGGCAGGAAGCTACGGCGAGGTCGTTGATGTTGGAGCGGGCGCCGGAATCGGAAGTGGCATCAATCTCGAAGGTGAAGGTCTGACCCTGCTTGAGCTTGATGAAGAAGTCCAAGGTCTGGGGCTCCTTACCATCTACGCCGTCAATCTCGGCAGTACCGTAAGCCTGCTCGAAGGCGAAGCTGGTCTGGGCGCACTTGAACTTGTTGTTCAGGCAGCGGCTGCGCATGTAGAGCGCGTTGGTCTGATCCTTCTTGTCGCGGGTAATGGTCATGGTAGCAAAGTAGATGCCGTCCGCAGGAGCGGTGAAGGCAATGGCGGGTGAGGCCTGAGTGCCGTTGGAGTTCAGGGGATGGATATTACCCTTCTCGGTCACAAAGCAGTACTCTTCGTTGGTGTACCAAGCGGTGCCGTTGGCGGACTTAGCCTTGCTGTTGTTCGTGTCGAACTTCGTGAACTTCGCGTACTGGCCATCAGCGGGCGTGTAGCGATAGTAGCCCCACGGGGTATCGTTGTTCTGTGCGAAGGAGGCATCGGCCGTAGCGGTGCTGGCTCCCTCTGCGGTGCTGAAGAGGTGGTAGTTACCCTCGGCATCGAAGTTGATGGGCACGGGCTCGGGCTCGCCGGCAGCGTCAAAGAAGCGGGGATAAGCCTCTGCATCCTCAAGGGTGAAGGGCTTGTCGGTGTCGCGGCAGGCGGCTACGGCGAGGTTGGTGATGTTGGAGCGGCCACCGGAATCGGACTCGCCATCAATCTCGAAGCTGAAGCGCTGACCTTGCTTCATGCGGATGAAGAAGTCGAGCGTCTGGGGCTGCTTGCCATCGACCTCGTCAATGTCCTTCGTACCGTAGGACTTCACGAAGAGGAAGGTGTCCTTGCCGCACTCCAGGTCATCGCCGATGAAGCGGCTGCGGAGGTTCAGCGGATTGGTCTGCTTGTCCTTCTCGCGGGCCACGGTAGCGGTGGCAAAGTAGATGCCGTCTGCAGGAGCCGTGAAGACCACGGAGGGAGCAATCTGCACGCCGTCGGAAACAAGGGGATGGACATTGCCCTTTTCAGCGATGAAGCAATACTCCACGTTGGTGTACCAGGCTTTGCCGTAAGTGCCGGGCTTGGCGTTGCTGTTGCCGTCATCGAACTTCTCGAACTTGGTATATTTGCCGTCATCGGACGTGTAGCGATAGAAGCCCCACGGCGTATCGTTGTTCTCTGCAAAGGCGGCAGCGGGCGTGACGGTGCCCTCGACGGTGCTGAGGAGCTTGTAGTTGCCCTCGGCATTGAAGTTGATGGGCTCGTTGGCAATGGCGTCGTAGAAGCGCTCATAGGCTTTAGCCTCGGCTATCGTGAAGGGATTACCCTCGGTGCGGCAGGCGGCTACGGCGAGATCGGTGATGAACGAACGACCCGATGCATCGGTGTTGGCTGTGTAGTTCTCGATCTCGAAGGTGAAGCTGGTGCCCTGCTTCATGCGGATGTAGAAGTCGAGGGTCTGACTCTGTTTACCGTCCACACCATCAATATCTGCTGTGCCATAGCTCTTAGCAAAGATGAAATCACCCTTGTCGCACTTCTTGTCCTCACCGCCAATATAACGGCTGCGCAGGAACAACGGCGTGGTGACGTTGGCCTTGTCGCGGTGGATGGTGACGGTGGCAAAGTAGATACCGTCAGCAGGTGCCGTGAAGATAACAGCGGGTGAGGCTGCGGGGAGAGGATGGCTGTTGCCGTTCTCCGACAGGAAGACATACTCATCATTGGTGTACCAGGAGTTGCCGTTGGCGGCCTTGGCCTTGCCGTTGCTGGTGTCGAACTTGGCAAACTTCTCGTAGGTGCCGTCGGCTACGGTGTAGCGATAGAAGCCCCACGGGGTATCGTTGTTCTCGGCAAAGGAGGCAGCGGCCGTCGCCTTGCTCTCGCCCTCGGCTGTCTTGAAGAGGTGGAAGTTGCTCTCGGCATCGAAGTTGATGGGGTCGAGGACGATGCGGCTTTCCTCCACAGCGGCCCACGCACGCTCCATATAATAGATATAGGTGTGCATGAGGTTCTTGTTGAGCTTGCCGGCATCGATGACGCCCTTGGCCTCGTTGATGATGGAAGTCAGCTTGTTCATGCTGGTCTTGCTGACCTGTCCGGGTGCAGTTCCTACGGTTTCACCGGCACTTAGCTGCTCGTACTTGGTGATTTCGGTCTGCAGGTTCTCGGTGATGTCACCTACGTCCCACACCTCGTCGGAGTTGAAGTCATCGGGCTGAATAATCCATTGGCGGTTGGTGCTGGTCTTATTCTTCTCGTTGCTCTCCCAGCAGATGAGGGCGGTGCCGTTGCTGGAGCTACCGCCTGAGACATTGGCTGTGCGCGTGTATTTCTTGTTGATGATGTTGTAGTAGCTGGCTTCGTCGCTGGCCATCACGATGTTCCAGAGCTGGGCTTCGTCCTCGGCATTGGGTGCTACGAGGTTGAGCTGTGTGTTGAGGTCGCCATTGGGGGCGTTAAGGGCAAGGCCGCTGGCGCGGTTGATGAACTGGTAGGCATCGCCCACCTTCTTGATGCTCCACTGCTGGGTGCGGCGGTCGGTGTCCTTTGACCACAGGTAGGCCAGGCTACCCTCGGTCAGTGCCTCGTTGGTCACATCGAGCAAGGTCTTGACACCTACGCTCTGGATGCGGTAGAAGTAGTTGATATTGAGCTCGAACTCGCGGGCCTCATCCTCGTAGGAGGCAGCGGCGCGGGTGGGAATCTCGGTGTCCAGGTAGGTGAAGTGGTCGGTGATGAAGGTCTTCAGGTCGGTGATATACTCGGCATAGGTGTCGTGCATCACCACCTCGTTATAGACTTTGGTATTGATGCCGTACTTGTCGAAATTCAGCTTGGCGGACTGCGCATTCAGCTGGCCGAGGCTATCTACGGCGTGGAGCAGGAAGGCCTCGATGCCGGACTGGCGCAGCTCGTTGTAGCGGCGCAGGATGAGCTGGCGGAACCAGGGGTCGCGCCACATGCGGGTGAACCAGGAACGGCACACGCCCGTGTTGATATCGACAATCATCCGCTGCGTGGTGTTGTTGCCGCGGGTATCGTTGTTGTAGGCAATATCATAGTCCCACAGCGGGCCGAAGTACATCTTCTGGTCGTTGGGGCGCTTGTACAGATAGGTGCTCCAGAAGCCGTCGTAGTTGGCGCTCATCTCGGTGCAGAGGTAGAGGTTGGCCAAGGATACGGAGTCCACGAGCTTGCGGTAGCCCTTGTCCTCATCTTTGTAGTCCTTGCTGAACAGCGCGGTCTCGAAGCGGTCCAGCCAGCTCTTCACGTAGTCAGCCTGTGCGGAGGTCACCTCGCCGTCCTTGGGCTTGTGGATACGGACAGACACGCTCTTGAGGGTCGTGGTCACGTACTTGTGATCCTTCCATCCGTCGGCCTCGAGGAAGAAACCCTCGCTGGCTTCCTCGTCCGTGCCGGGCGTGGTGATGTCCAGGCGGCCGGACTCCACGTCGGGGTGGTCCGTAATCTGGTAGTTACCGATGTATTCGCCATTCAGCACCACATCCACGAAGCGTGCGCCGGGATTGAACTCCATGCCGCAGTAGCGTCCCATGATGTCGGTGGTCAACGCGTTGCGGATGAGCGACTTGTCGAAGTGGTTGGCCATCAGCACCCAGTTCTTGTCGGCCACACCCTTGTCGCCCAGGAGTGCTACCTTGTCGCTGAACTTGACGCGGTAGGCCTTCTTGGTGGCGCCGGCGTTGTTGAAGGTGGAGTTACCGCGGCAGCGGATCTTCATGCCGGTAAGGGTCTGGGTCTTTTCGCCATCGACCATGATCCACTTACCGTTGACGAAGGTCTTTTTGTCCGTCACGGCAGCCTTTTGAACGGTCTCGATATAGACCGTAGGCAGATTGGTTAACTGTGTGTACTCCTGAGCGCTCATGGGCAGGGCCATCAGCAGGAGTAGGAAAACATAAATAATGCGTTTCATGTTTTTGATTTAGTAAGATTAGAAAGTAGTAGTTAAATGTTATGGTTGTTTTGTCTTTATCTTCTGGCAGGAACCATGAATTTCTTGCCGCCACGCAGGTAGATGGTGCCGGGCTTGAGGGTGGTAGCACGGCGACCGAAGAGGTCGTAGGTGGGTGTGGTGGAGAGGCTCTGCTGGCGCAGCATATCCGTCTCGGGTGCCTCCACGGCCACGATATCCTGGTACTCATCCAGATCGCCCTTGAGCGTGCCGTACTCAGCCCAGCGCGAGGCCTTGTAAGCTTCCAGCGAGCTGGCATAGACGTGGATGACGGGCTTGGAGGAGAACAGGTAGTCGTTCACGGCGGGCGGCGTGGTGGCCTTGACATAGACGTCCTTGACATTGGAGCTGTAGAACGCGCCCTTGGCGATGGTCCTCATCTTGGTGCCGATGATGACCTTGGAGAGGACGTCGCAGTAGGCAAAGGCATCCTCGCCGAGGGCGGTGACGCAATCGGGGATGTCGATTTGCTTCAAGCCGGACTGGGTGAAGGCGTTGGCCTCGATTTTCGTGAGCTTGGCCTGCGGCAGGAGGATGGAGGTCAGCTGTTTGCAGTCGTGGAACACGTGCTGGCCGATCAGGTTCTGGCCGCCCGTCAGTTTCTCTTTATTGTAGCTGTAGTAGCCGCCGCTCTTGATGGTCGCGTCCGTGAGCACGATGGAGGAGAGGTTGCCCTCGTTGACGAGCTGGCGCATGTACCCGAAGTCGCTGGCGTTGATGTTGCCGCTGACGGTGGCCTTGATGACCTTGGCATACAGGGAATCCTGCAGCTTGCCGGCTCTGGAGAGATAGATGTTTGCGGCACCCTCACCGGCCTTCGTGGTCTCGTGCAACGTGCCGTCGGCATCGATCGAGAAGATGGTGAAGTCGTTGCCCACGGACGTGGGGATGCAGTAGTTGAAGGCGTTGGCGGCATAGACCAGGTTGTTCTCGCTGTCAAGCATCCTGAAGCCTACGCCTCCGGTGCCTTCCATCGCGTAGAGAGAGTCGGCCTGCAGGTAGGTGTAGCTGGAGGGCTGCAGGGCATCGGGCCAGTAGGACGTGAACTGTCCCAGGTCGCCGCATTGTCCCACTTTATTGGAGTCGCGCCGCTTCTGGCCGGCCTTGGTCAGGAAGCCGGTGGTGAGGACGTAGTCCACACGGTCCTCGACGTAGAGCATGGTATGGTTCTTGACGGGGTACTTCGAGATGACGTCCTTGGTGCGCCTGATATCCGTAGCGCGGACCGTCAGCTTGCGCGTACCGTAGTCATCAATGGTCACGTTGGCCATCGGCACGAAGAAGCCATAGACGGTGAAGAAATCCGTGATGTCCTCTTGTGCGGCCTCGCAGACTTTCTTGACGAACTTCATGCCGCTGTTGAGGTTGCCGCCCGTGCTCCACAGCGAGAGCGGATCTTCGCGCAGCAGTTTGAACAGGGTGGGGTAGAAGTCGGTCTTGCGCTGTCCGAGATGGTAGTAGAGGTAGAGCTGCCAGTACATGCGGAGCTGGCTATCCACGCCGCGGGTGTAGAAGGGCTGGTTGCGCGCAAACTCGTCCATGACGGTGGAGAGCGGCGAACCGACGGACGTAACCAGACCGGTGAGGTAGCGGCAGTAGTTGGAGAAGAGGTTGTTGGAGGACTCTGTGCCGCCCTCGAGATTTATGGCTCCCTGGTTGTTGTGGCCGTTCTCGTGGCCTGCGCACCATTCGTCCATATCGGGATTGAGGGCGTTGAGGCAGTTGCGGATACAGTCAAGGCCGTTATAGGACACGCGGTAGGCTGAGGAGTTGGCATAGCCGGCATCGCCGCTTTCACCCTCGATGGCGAAGATGGGGTTGTTGTAGTAGAGGGGATAGATGGCCTCGCCGCCCGTGAGGTAGTAGGGGGCGCCGGCGCGCTGGCCGGTGGCTACGGCTTCCGTGTAGCCCATGAGATCCTTCTGCCACACGGCGATGCTGTCGTACCAGGCGATGCTCTTGTCCACCGTTGTGGGGAACACGGTCTTGAACGACGTCTTCTTGAGATGTATCAGGGAGTGGCCGCCGCGAAGGGTGAAGCGCGGCAGGGTGGCCGCCTTCAGCAGCGCCTGGTAGTCGGTGTCGCTGTGGCGGGTGATGTCATAGTAGCCGTTCACCCTGCCGCCCTCGATATGGATCTTGATGTCAGGCCACTCGCTGAGCGTCTTGGTCATGGACTTGGTGTCGGCGACATAGAGGATGTAGTAGAGCGCATCCTTCCGTCCGGTGATGATGTTGAGGCCCTTCGTCAGCCGCTGTCCCGTCTTGGCATTGGTGATGAGCTGGTTCTCGACGCATCCTGCGGCGTACAGCGTCGCATCGGCGGGCACGTCGCCCTCGACGAAGACATAGAGCTCGTCACCGTCGTTCTCGGCGTAGATACCCGTGGGGTTGCCCATATAAGAGCCTCCGGTACTCATCATCTTGTTGTTCCAATAGCTGGCATCGCTGTAGGGCTTATAGCTGTGGATGCGGAAGTCCTGCTCGTAGGCGGCCCAGGTGCCGTTCTTCACCTTGAGGGCAATGGCTGTCATGAAATCGGGCAGTCCCGCATCCTTCATGGAAGCGGTCAGCGCCTCGTCGCTCATGGCCTGATAGTCGGCCTTCAGCTGGGTGCAGGCATCATCCTCGAAATAGGTGCTGCTGAGCCGGTTGATGACATCGGTCGCGTCCTCTTCCTTGGGATAGGTTTCCTCGAGGTTACCCACGAGGTTATATTGCTTCCAGTCGGAGGTTTTGTAGTCTGCCAGCGCCGCGGAATAGACGATCACCTTGGGCGTGGTAGAGAACAGGTAAGCGGGCACGGCGGGCGGGTTCATCGGCTTCATGTAAGCGGTCTTGAGGTTGTTGCAGCTCCAGAACACACCTTGGCCCAGCTGGGCGACGTGGGCGCCGATGATCACGGTCGTGAGCGCATCGTTATAGGAAAAGGCATCACCGCCCACACTCAAGACGCTGTTAGGAATGTCCACCTCCACCAGGCCCGTGGAGGCAAAAGCAGTTGACTTGATGGCGGTTACGGTCGTAGGCAACTCAATGGCACGCAGCTTCGCACATTCGTAGAACATGCCCTGTCCGATCACGTTGTTCTCGGTCTGGTTGCTGCCGTCATACGCCTCGCCGCCTTTGACGATACGCGCCTCGGAGAGGTCCAATGTGGTCAACGGGCCGTTGTTGATTTTCTCGCGTAGGAACTTAATGTCGGTACCGTTGATGGGGCCGCTGATTTTAAGGGTCTTGCCACATTCTGTGAGATTGGAAGAGAGCGTTCCGGCCGTTTCAAGCGTCACTTCGGCCTGGGCACAAACGCTCATCGTGCAGCAGCTGGCAATCGCTGTCAACCACGTTCTTAGCACGTAGGAAAAGTAAGATTTTTGCATGATTTAGTGTGTTTCTTTGGTTTTGATTTTGTTATTACCGCCGCAAAGATACACATTATTTCCGAACCGCAATCATTTTCAGCGTAAAAATATTTAGAACCCACTTTCAGAATTTCAGCTGTTGCAGGGCGCGGTCTATCATGTCGTGGGTGCCGCTGCCGTCGGTGACATATTTGATCACCATTTCAGCGTAGTCGATGGCCTCTTGGAGCGCGGGGGTGACGGCGTTGGTCCGGGCTTGCGCGAGGCGGTCCTGTAGCGGGGCCAGATCCTCGGGCTCTGCCAGGTTGCCGGGGCGCATCGTGGCAAGGGCTTTCTTCAGCGCAGAATGAAGCGATGAGGTAGGGGCTTGCTGAATCTCCTGAAGAAGTTGTGTCATGCGGGCATAGCCGTGAGGTGCCCAAGGGGCATACTCCGGCACTTTCACCGTGAGCGCTAACCAGGCTTCTTGCTCCGACTGGCGACTTTTGGCCAACTGTACCGTCTCTTGGATGTCGGCTTCGGTCACGGCAAAATCGGCACCCTCGTTGTCGGCACTTGGCGCAGCGGGGAATGGGAAGTAGTGGGTAATGTGCTTGTCGGCCTCATAGTCTGCGAGAACCTTACCCTGACGGTCTGTGCAGAGGACGAGTGGGCCTTGCATCCAGGCTCCCATCCATGCGCCGTCAACCTGATCCGGTCCGAAGTCGATATGGCTTGTGTACGGCATGGTGACCTCAATGCGGTCGGAGGGTAGCCAGCGGCGCACGGGCAGCGTCACATAGCTGCAGGGCTGGTAGCGCTCGGCAACGCTATGGCCATTGATACGGATATCGAATCCCTCCGTGGCCCAATAGGGGACGCGAAGCTTGAGCGCAAAGGGCTTTTTGGCCTCGGGGAAACGGATGAGGGAGTACTCGGACGGCCAGTCGCAGATCTGCTCAATGGTGACCTTCCGCGAGGACCATTGTGCCTTAGTGGGCAGATAGAGGGCAACCCAAAGGGTGTCATCGCCGACAAAATAAGCCGCGTCCTGATATTTCACATGGTTTTCGGCACCTGTGCCGCCGCAGCAGGTGGATTGGGGTGTCTCATTGCCCCAGGGCTTGCTGGCATCTTGACCCACGGCGTACTGATAGAGCACGGCATAGTGATGGGGGTTGATGGAGCCTACGAGCTGGTTGTAGAGCAGCCGCTCGTAATAGTCCATATAGCGGGCATCATTGGGTGCGTAAGTGTTCAACTCCTTGGTGAGTTTGGCAAGATTATAGGCACAGCAGGTCTCGTTCAGGGTGGGCTCCGTGTTGGTCGTCATCGCGAGCATCTGCGTATAGGGTTGACGGAACATCTCGCCATTACCCACGCCGCCCATCGCATAGCGATAGCGACCCTGAACCATTGTCCAGAAGTTCTGTGCGAGCTGATAGTAATTGCTGTCTCCGCCTGCACGGAAGGTACGTAGGGCACCAGTCACCATCGGTATGTGCTGGTTGGCGTGGCGTCCACGGATGGCATCGATATTCTTTTTTAAGGGGTCAAAGAAGGCGGGACTGTCAAAATAGGTCGCTGCTTCAAGCAACCGTGCCCGATCTTCTTTCTGTTCGACCATCTCGGAGAGACGGGCCAGTGATTCCTGCATGCCACCCACCTCGCCAGCGATGTACATGTTCCACATCTCATAGCGGTTCCCGGGACGGGCACGTCGCTCTGCCTGTGTGCCGTCGGCTTGCACGAAGGTGCGGTAGTGGAGGCGGTTCCATACCCATAGTCCCATATCCTTGGCGATGAGCAGCGCTTTCCGCGCGAGGGCACGGTCATCGATATAGGTAGCAATGTCGATGAGGCCGGCTAACTGCTTATGGACACTATAATAGGGCGCCCAAACCCACTGCTCGTTGTTATAGGCGCGATACATCTCAATCAATACGCAGTGCTGGGCAGGAATGGCGTTGAGGTAGCCGTAGCCGTAGTGGGTATAATCTTGCTTGTAGCGGTCGAAGTCAGCCCAAGTCCCTTTCAGTTCGCGTAGCTCGTCCTCAGGAGCCAGGTCGCGAGCCTCGCGATAACGCCCTAACGCCTTGTCGTACACGAAGGTTCGCTCCTGACAGCGGCGCAGCTCGTCCACCATCAGGCGGATATTGCTCTTGAGGCGTGCGCGTTTTTCGGCATCGGGACAGCTGGCATAAGCCATCGCGAGGGCACTCATATAATGCCCACTACCGTGACCTTTGAGCTTTGTGGTGGGAGAATCCCAACCGTCAGCCTCGGGATAGCCGTCGGTGGGGAGACCATAGGTGTCGCGATAGTTATAAAGCTGCTGGTGAACGTCGAGTGACAGCAGGTGATCAATATCGAGGTCGCGGTTGTGCGTGAGGCGGTTCTCGCCTGTTAACATCACACTGCCTAAGGGTAGCGGCTCGGCTACAGGGGCAGGCATGGGGGCCGTGTATGGGGCGCCGATGACATGAACGGTGGCTGTGACGGGATAGCCTTGTGCCGTTGTGTGATCACCGGGGATGAATCCTTGTACCGTATAATCTGTGCCAGCGGGCAACGCAGCCTCGGCCTCTTCGGTAGCGTGCGCGGCATTAGACCAGGTTACTTGCCGATACGCCTTATGACCGTTGGTATAGGTAACCCACAGTTGGTAGGGCAGGCGAGGGGCTGTGCCGACAGGACACTCCATATCAACTGCCTCTACGGCTTGAATCTCTACAGCTTCAATGACGGGTAAGGCCGTGGGTAGGGTCTGCGCAACCAAGGCGGTCGCTGTGAAAAGGCAGAGTACAGTCAGTAAATTCTTCATATTTTCCCGATTAATTCGATGTTTTCTGCGGCAAAGATAGCTAAAATTGTTTAGAGATGACCTTAGAAGATAGTAGAATGCATCTTTTTTTTGTTAACAATACTTAAAGTACGCGCCCGAAGCGTGCTTTCCGCTGATTCTTTCCTACCTTTGTCGGCAAAACACAACCATTAACCCCTTTTTTCAATGAAACGTTTACTTATTTCTTGTCTTGCCTTGACGCTTGCCTATGCGGCCAACGCCAAGGATGTGTTCGTGAATACTCCGCACACGACACTGATGCTCTCTGTCAATGAGGGCAACACCCCACGCATTCATTATTACGGTTCACGCATCCGCCCCGAGCAGGCTCAAGAGGTTTATGATGCGATGAGCATCAACTACGACGCCTATCCTGCTTTCGGCCGTAACAGTTACGACGAAACGGCATTGAGCGTCACCCACGCCGATGGCAATATGAGTACGGAACTGGCCATCACGGGCTCACGTACAGAAGGCGATCTGACCATCATCTCCATGAAGGACAAGAAATATGAGTTCTTCGTTGATATTTACTACAAGGCCAATGACAAGAGCGACGTGATAGAGACTTGGACGGTGATTCGCAATGGCGAGAAAAAGCCGATCCGTTTGGAACAGTACGCGAGCGGTGTCATGACACTGCGTCAGGAGGGTGCCTGGATCACGCATTTCCACGGCACCTGGGGCGCTGAGGGTCAGATGACCGAGGAACCGTTGACGCCTGGCCTGAAGAACATCGTTTGTCACGATGGTGTGCGCGGTGGTATGAACGATCGTGCCGAGGTGATGATATCCCTGGATGGCAAACCGCAGGAGAATAGCGGACGTGTCATCGGTGCAGCCCTTTGCTGGACCGGTAACTATAAGCTGCGTCTTGAGACACGCGGCAAATATCGCCACACACTTGTCGCCGGCATTGATGACCTTCACACGACTTATACACTCAAGCCGGGCGAGACATTCCAGACACCGGAGCTGGCTTTGACCTATAGTGAAGAGGGTAAAGGCGGCGTCAGCCGTGCCTTCCACCGTTGGGGACGTAATGTGAAACTGCATAATGGCCACGGCTTGCGCGATATCCTCCTCAACTCTTGGGAGGGTGTCTATATGAACGTCAATCAGGAGGTTTGCGAGCAGATGATGGACGGCATCAAGGAATTGGGCGGTGAACTCTTCGTAGTCGATGATGGCTGGTTTGGTCGCAAGTACCGCCGCACAGACGATACGCAGGGCCTCGGTGACTGGATTACCGACACCGAGAAACTGCCAAACGGCGTACCGGCCCTCCTGAAGGCTGCCGAAGATCGCGGGCTGAAGTTCGGTATTTGGATTGAGCCTGAGATGACGAACTCCAAGAGTGAACTTTACGAAGCGCACCCCGACTGGGTCGTAGCTCATCCGACACGCGAACTCTCCAAGGGACGTGGCGGCACTCAGCTCGTGCTGGACATGTCTAATCCCAAGGTGCAGGACTTCGTCGTGAGCATCGTGGATAACCTGGTTAAGGAGAACCCACACCTATATTATATTAAGTGGGACTGCAACATGTCGATGAACAACTTCGGCAGTAGCTACCTCAGCGGAGACAAACAGAGCCACCTGATCGTAGATTACCATCGCGGCCTGCAAAAGGCCCTGGAGCGTATCCGTGCAGCACATCCCAACCTCGTGATTCAACTTTGCGCCAGCGGCGGTGGACGTGTCAACTGGGGCTTTATGCCTTACTTTGACGAGTTCTGGGTGTCGGACGATACCGACGCTCAACAGCGCCTCTTCATCCAGTGGGGTACGAGTCACTTCTTCCCCACAATGGCTATGGCTCAGCATGTCAGCGCTTCACCCAATCACCAGACGCATCGCGTGATACCCATCAAGTTCCGCTTTGACGTGGCTATGACGGGACGTCTGGGTATGGAGATGAAGCCCAGCGATCTCAACGATCGTGAGCGTGAGTATGCCAAGAAGGCCGTGGCGTTCTACAAGGAGATTCGTCCGATTATCCAGCTGGGCGACCAGTACCGTCTGATTTCACCTTACGATGGTAACGGTTTCTGCAGCGAGATGTTCGTGACAGAGGATAAGTCTGAGGCTGTTTTCTTCTGCTACAAATTTGAACACTATGTGGATCTGCAGACGCCCCGCTGGCACATGGCTGGCTTGGATCCCGATGCGACCTATCGCCTGAATGAGTTCGCATGCTCGGAACGTCAGCACTACTTCGAGAACAAGACCTTCTCCGGTAAGTTCCTGATGGAAATGGGCTTGGACGCGAATCTGAGCGGCCAGTTCTCCAGTCGTGTCATCCGCCTGACCAAGATATAATTCGTCGTTGAATACGTGCGTAATGAGCTGTGGCAATTGATTTGTCGCAGCTCTTTTCGTTTGATTCAAGCGTGTTGATGAACGATGCCGAAAAAAGAAAATGGAGACAAAAGTGAAAAAAACTTGGCACTTTGAACCATTTACTCTAAACTTTTCACTACCTTTGCAGCCGCAATCGCAGGATTGCGCTCTTGGAGAGATGCCAGAGTGACCGATTGGGCCGGACTCGAAATCCGGTGAACGGCTTGTCCGTTCCGGGGGTTTGAATCCCTCTCTCTCCGCATACAAAAACAGACGTCAGTGAACTGGCGCCTGTTTTTGTTTTACTTGACGAGCAACTCGTCTTGGGTGCGTTATTCTGGATTAAGCACCGGACGGTCCTGGTTGTTCCACGTCACGGGCTTGTAGAAAATGGCGCGCTTTTCGTCCTCACCTTCCATCCATTTACCTTGATAGAGGAGGTAGTATGCCTGTTTCTCATCGGCCGAGGGTACGAGATAGATGTTGGAAGCGCTATACACGGTGCTGTCGCCAATAGCGATGGGTTCGGGGGATTTTGTCCAAACCTCCGGCTCCAACAGGTTGGAGGTAGCGGGCGCTGTGAGGAGCCCCAGGAACTGGTATTTCGTCCACACGCCGCTTGCCGAATAGAAGACGCAGACGTGGCGGCCGTCAGGGGACAGAAACGCTTCGGGATTCTCGTTGACATAGATGGGATAGGCCGAGCGGCTACCGTCCGGATTGATCCATTGGCGTTCCCATTCATACTCCGGCTTCGACAACATGACGCGCTCGGAATCCACCGTCCAGGGATCTTTGAGGTGGGCAATATAGATGCACTGGGTCTCGTGCTCAACACGGCGCTTGGGCCATCCGGACCAGAACAGATAGAGTTCACCGCGCACGGAGAGCACGGTTGGGTGCAATCCGAAGTTCCATTCAGCGTTGGTCTGTAAACAGCCTTTCAGTACCCATTCGCCTTCCATGGGATTGCCGGACGTGTTCTCGATGACATAGAGCTGGTGGTTATCGGTGTTCCCGTCAGTATCCGCTTCGAAATAGATATACCATATGTTACCTAAGCGGAAGAGTTCCGGCGACCAGATATGGTTCATCGTGTCATTCTGCCATATCATCTTAGGTTTTGCCGTTGCTAACCCTTCAAGATCATCCGCTTCGTACAGACTGATGCTGTTGGAGCGTTTAGGCTGGCGGAGGAAATAGTATTTGCCGTCCTGGAATACCGCCTGCGGGTATTCGGCATCTTGAAACAGAATCTTGGACACGAGTGTATCCTGGGACTGAGAATCTCCGCAAGCGGCCATCGACATGATGAGGAGCAGGGTCAATAAGGTGAAAAAGTATCGTTTCATAGGAGACTTAGTTCGCTTTTTGCGTGGCAAAGATATAACAAGTTTTTCAAAGAACAAAAAAAACAAGTCTTAACTTTCTCCTACGACGGGCACAGAGCGTTTATGAGCTTTTTTTTGTGTCATTTGAATAGCATTTTTCCTTGTATGCGATGAATATTTTGTTATTTTGCACCGTAAACTTGTGAAAGTTCTGCATTTTTCGGATGAAATGGTTAGGTTAAATACACATTGAGATAAGTAAGATTAGTTAGTTCATTTTAGTTAGTTAGTTTTGTACGTAGTCAGCGGGCTATGGTCTGTTTAGGTAAAAAAGATTGTTTGGGATAATGAGATGAACATAGAGGAATATTTTGAAATAATACAATCATATATTATTATTAAATCAATGAAGACAACATTCAGAGTAATCACAAATGCCGTAGCGGCGATGTTGATTTTTTGCGGTATCGGGTGTGCCAGCCAGGCGGGCGGCTCATCTGCTGATTTGTTTACCCCTTATCAAGTAACGGACCTGCGTGCACCGTCTGTACCTTTGCTCGTTTCTGATCCCTATTTTTCTATTTGGTCTCCTTATAATAAGCTGACCGATGGCACCACACGCCATTGGACTAACGACGAGAAGCCGCTGGATGGCTTCCTGACCGTAGATGGGCAGCAGTATCGTTGGATGGGTGCCGATCGCACCGTGTTCAAGACACTGGTGCCGATGGCTGACGAGCAGGCTTGGGAAGGCCTGTATTCACGCAACGTGCAGCGTGACGGCTGGCAGCAGCCCGCGTACAGTGCTGGCGCAGACTGGCAGATGGGACAGGCCGCGTGGGGTAGTGATGGCCTCAGCTTTGTCCGTACGCATTGGAGCGCTCTGAACAGCGATCTTTATGTGCGCCGTCCCTTCACGCTCACGGAAGAGGATTTGCAGAAGGACCTGTGGATTGTCTATTCCCATGACGATGTATTCGAGCTTTTCCTCAATGGTACGAAAGTAGCGGATACAGGCGAGACGTGGGTGGATGGCGTACAGCTTCACCTTACGGGCGAGCTGAAGGAGCTGCTGCATTCAGGCGAGAACCTGTTGGCTGCTCACTGCCACAATACCACGGGCGGCGCTTATACCGACTTCGGACTTTACTGCAACACCAATGTGAGCGGCCCCGAGGTGAAGATTGCCGAGCAGAAGAGCGTCAGCGTGCTGGCTACCAACACCTATTATACGTTCGCGTGCGGGCCCGTAGAGCTGGATGTCGTGTTCACGGCTCCCTTCCTGATGGACGACTACGATTTGCTCTCTTCCCCCATCAACTATATTTCCTATCAGGTGCGCAGTACGGACGGCGAAGCTCATGATGTGCAGTTCAGCGTGACCGCTGCCCGTGAACTGGCACTCAACAAGAAGAGCCAGCGCACCACGACCGAGCTCATCACCGAGGGCGGCATTCAGTACGGCAAGTGCGGTACCGTGGATCAGCCCATTCTGGCCAAGAAGGGCGACGGCATCTGCATCGACTGGGGCTATCTCTATGTGCCCGCCATCAACGGTGAAGTCAGTACTTCTGAGGACGGGAGCATTACCTTCAGCCGCGACCTCGGTCAGACCAAGCAGGCTGCCAATTTCATGATGATTGGCTATGACGAGGTGCAGGATATTGAATACATGTACAAGCGCTATAAGGGCTATTGGGCCCACGAAGGCGAAGTGAGCATCTTCGACATGTTCAACCGTTTGAACAAGGAGTATGTAAGCATCATGAAGCGTTGCCGTGACTTCGATAAGGTGATTTACGATGATGCCATGAATTCCGGCGACAAGAAATATGCCGAGATCCTTTCCGCTTCCTATCGTCACGTGATTGCTGCTCACAAGCTCTTCAAGGACGAGGACGGCAACCTCTTGTTCTTCTCCAAGGAGAATAACTCCAATGGTTGCGTGAATACGGTTGACCTGACCTATCCCGAGGCGCCCCTCTTCCTCATCTACAACCCTGAGCTGCAGAAGGCTCAGATGACCTCGATCTTCGACTACAGCTATAGTGGCCGTTGGACCAAGCCCTTCGCGGCGCACGACCTTGGTACCTATCCCATCGCCAATGGTCAGGTCTATGGTGGCGACATGCCGCTGGAGGAGGCCGGCAATATGTTGACGCTGGCTGCACAGCTGTGCCGCATCGACGGTAATACGAAGTATGTGGACAAGTACTGGGATATCATCACGACTTGGGCCGACTATCTCTCTGAGAACGGTCAGGATCCCGCCAACCAGCTTTGCACGGATGACTTCGCAGGCCACTGGGCTCACAACGCCAACCTTTCTATCAAGGCGATCATGGGTATTGCCGGCTATGCAGAGATGGCACGTATCAAGGGTGATCTGGAAACGGCTGAAAAGTACATGACCAGAGCCAAGGAAATGGCGGTGAAATGGGAGGCTGACGCCCTTGAGGGCGATCACTATCGTCTGGCATTCGACCGCGAAGATACGTGGAGCCAGAAGTACAATATGATTTGGGACAAACTGTGGAATCTGAATATCTTCCCCAACGATGCCATGGAGCGTGATGTGCAGTACTATCTTACCAAACAGAACAAATATGGTCTGCCGCTTGACTGCCGTAAGGACTATACCAAGAGTGACTGGATTATGTGGACTGCTGGTATGGCTAAGGATAAGGCTGATTTCCTCCAGTTTGTTGAACCGCTTTACAAATACATGGATGAGACCGGTTCTCGCGTTCCCACCAGTGACTGGTATGATACCAAGACTGGTCTGATGGTTGGATTCAAGGCACGCTCGGTCATTGCCGGCCACTGGATGCGTGTTCTTGTGGACAAACTGCAAGCTGAAAAATAATTAACCAAATACAAATATGATGAAGAAACTCAAATCAACAGTCTGGCATGGGTACCTCTGTGGTATCCTGCTGGCGTTTGCGGTGGTTGGCTTCACAGCTTGTACCGACAAAGAGACGGACGACAAGAATGTAGCCTTCGACCCCAACCAGGAGATTGTTATCTCGGACTTCACGCCTAAGTCGGGAAGTATGGGACAACAGCTTGTTATCCTGGGCAATAACTTTGGTAATGACAAGAGTCAGGTCAAAGTGAAGATCGGTGGAAAGGATGCAAAGGTCATCAACGTTTGCAACACCGCTCTCTATGCTTATATCCCCAGTGCTGCCTTTGACAAGATCGAGGGTAAGGACCTTTACGGCAGTGTGAGTGTTACCGTTGGTGACAAGACAGGTGTGGCCCCAGATCGCTTTGAATATGAGCGCAAGATGATTGTCGGCCGTCTTTGCGGCCAGAGCTTTGAGCGCTATGAGGATGTTACTTGGCAGGATGGTGGTTTCGATGAGTGCACGGGCTTCAAGAATGATGGTGTTATGCAGTTCTCGCCTTACAACCACGATCAGCTCTTCATTGTGTATGACCAGGAACCCCGTTTCGGTACGGTAGCCCACGGCATTCAGCTCCTTGACCTGAAGGCCAAGACCGTAGAGACGATTCTTCCGCTGAGTATGTTCCACAACGAGCGCTTGCGTACGATTGATTTCGCTGTCGATCCTTTCGCATACGATGAAAACGGCGCTTTTGAACGCAGACAGAAAGTGGATGAAACCGGCACACCGATGGTTGATGATGACCTGAATCCCATCATGGAGATGGTTGGTCGCGCCCCAGAAGGGTGGGAAGCTACGGCAACGCCCAATCAGAAGCGTTGGCGCGAGCATCTGATTATCTCTACGGATAATAATAATGACCAGTATCGTGCACGCTCCGTCTATCTCGTGGACCGTGATGCGAATGGTAATTTCAGTAAGAATTCCAAGGTGATCGAGCTGGCCAACTATCGTCAGTGTAATGGAGCCTCTCTGCATCCTGTCAACGGCGAACTATATTTCACCAGTTACACACAGGGTGAAGTGCTTCGTCTGGAAATGGATACCTATTGGGCTTCTCGCGACACGTCAGATGCCATGACCTTCAAGCCCTGGGATCCATACGTGAATAGCAACTTGACCGATGCCGGTGGCAACGTAACCGGAACCGGCGCCTTCGAGAAACTGTTTACCGTGCAGGATGTCTCATGGGAGTTCCAGATTGACATCCATCCCTCAGGAAAATACGCCTATATCGTAGTCATCAATCGTAGTTATATCCTCCGCACCGATTATAACGAGACCACGAAACGCTTCTCCGCTCCTTATGTCATCGCTGGAGACATGAGTCATGCTGGCTTTCAGGATGGTGTCGGTAAGAGTGCACTCATGCATCGGCCCTATCAGGGAACGTTCGTGAAGAATGAGGATTATGAAGCTGCTGGTGCTTCCGATATCTATGACTTCTATTTCTGTGACAGTGAGAACGACGCAATCCGTCTGCTCACGCCTGAAGGCATCGTCAAGACCTATGCGGGTGGTAGCGCAGCAACCCACGCCGATGGCAATACCTACGGTAACGAAAACGGTGAATTGCGCGATTTTGCCCGATTCCATCGCCCGACAGGACTTGTCAATGACGTCCACAAGGATGCCATCACAGGTCTGAATACCTTGATTTTCTACATCCTCGACACCTATAATTATATGATTCGTACCATCACCATGGAAGAGAATCTGGATGCAACAGTCGTGAATCCTTAACGAATGCAATCATTATGAAAAGATATTTTGCTATACTATCTCTCATGCTGGGCTTTGTGCTGACAGCCACAGCCCAGACAATCACGGTGACAGGTACGGTAATCGATGACTTAGGCGAACCTCTGCCCGGTGCCACAGTCATCGTGAAAGATGCCAAAGGCTTGGGTACAACCACAGATATCGATGGTAAGTACTCCATTAAGGTCGAACAGTACAAGACACTCGTGTTCTCATATATGGGCTTCGAATCTCAGGAGTTCCTCGTGAAGGATCAGAAGGTCATTGACGTTAAGATGGCCGAGAGTAAAGTCAGCGCGATGGACGAAGTGGTCGTCACTGGTATGCAGGCCCAGAAGAAACTCACGCTGACGGGTGCCATCACCAACGTGAAGATGGAAGAACTGAAACACTTCAATACCTCCAACCTCACCAATACCCTCGCCGGTAACGTAGCAGGTGTGATGGCTTATCAGAAGTCCGGTCAGCCCGGTAAGAACACATCCGAGTTCTGGATTCGTGGTATCTCCACCTTTGGTGCCAGCTCTTCCGCTTACATCCTCGTGGATGGCTTTGAGCGTGACAACCTCGACGATATCAATATTGAGGACATCGAGTCATTCTCCGTCCTCAAGGATGCTTCAGCTACCGCTATCTACGGTAGTAAGGGCGCAAACGGCGTTGTCCTCATCACCACCAAGCACGGTAAGGCCGGTAAGGTCAACATCAACGCCAAGGTAGAGACTTCTTATAACACACGTACCATTACGCCTGAGTTCGTGGATGGTTTCCAGTATGCCAGTTTATTGAATGAGGCCCGTGTGACGCGTAACCTCGGCGTTCTCTATCAGCCCGTTGAGTTGGAGATTATCCGCAACAACCTGGACCCCAACCTCTATCCGAATGTCGACTGGCAGGACATCCTGCTCAAAGATGGTGCCATGAGCTACCGTGCCAACCTCAACATCAGTGGCGGTGGTGAGACGGCTCGCTACTATGTCTCTATGGCGTACACACAAGACGAAGGCATGTATAAGACCGACCAGACGCTGCGCGACAAGTATGATACCAACGCGAACTTCAACCGTTGGAACTATCGCATGAACGTCGATGTCGATGTCACCAAGACCACCCTTTTGAAGTTTGGTATCAGCGGCAACCTCAACAAACGCAACTCCCCGGGTATCGGCGACGACAAAGTGTGGGGCCAGATGTTCGGTTACAACCCGCTATATACACCGACCACCTATGTGGCCGAGGATGGCTCTGGAATGGTTTATTATCCTGCCAAGGGCGTTTACACAGAACGTGAGGAGAATGGCGAGACCATCTATGAACTGGACGAGAACTATATCAACCCGTGGGTCAGCTCCACACAAACAGGTTATAACACCGAGTGGCAGAACAACATCCAGACCAACATCACCCTGGAGCAGAACCTCGATTTTATTACGAAAGGCCTGCGCTTCACCGGTCGCTTCGGTTTTGACACCTATAATAATAATAGTATTCAGCACCACCGTCTCCCCGCGCTATACAGCGCCCGTTCCCGCAATACCGAGACGGGACTTCTGGATTTCCAGATGGTACAGACGGCACGCGATATGACCCAGTCCAGTGCCAACGACGGTTCACGCCGCGAGTTCCTGGATCTCTTGCTTCACTGGGATCGTCAGTTCTGGGATTACCACAACTTTGCCGCCAACGTGAAGTTCACAGAGGATCAGAATATCAGTACACAGAACCTGGGTACGGATATTAAGAATTCTGTGTCCCGCAAGAACAAGGGCTTGGCTGCTCAGGTCACTTATAACTTTGCTTCCCGCTATTTCGCTGACTTCAACTTCGGTTACAACGGTTCCGAGAACTTTGCCGACGGCCACCGCTGGGGTTTCTTCCCCGCATGGTCAGTGGCTTGGAACATCGGCGAGGAGCCTTGGGTGAAGAACAATGTCAAGTGGTTGGACATGTTCAAGGTTCGCTTCTCCAACGGTCGTGTGGGTAGTGATGCTACGGGTAGCAGCCGCTTCCCCTATCTCTACACCCTTGAGGCTTCCGGTGACGGTTATACATGGGGCGCTAATGGACAGAACTCTTACGGCTCTGTTCGCTATCGCCAGGTATCCTCTGACTATGTGACTTGGGAAGTAGCTACGAAGAACGACCTCGGTATTGACCTCGTTCTCTTCAACAACAAGTTCTCACTCACCATGGACTACTTCGACGAGGAACGTACCGGTATCTTCCAGGAGCGTCGCTTCCTCCCCACTACCGTAGGTCTTGAGTACTGGGATAGCAATGGCATGAACTATCCGAAGGCCAATGTAGGTTCTGTCCGTTCACGCGGTTTCGATGGTAACTTCAGCTACAACGATAAGTTCGGCGATGTCGGTGTCACCGTCCGTGGTAACATCACCTACAGCAAGAACGAGATTGGAGAGTATGATGAGGAGAATAATGTTTATGCCTATCAGAACCAGCACGGCTACCGTGTCAATCAGGAGCGCGGTCTTATCGCCCTCGGCCTGTTCAAGGACTACGATGATATCCGCAACTCTCCAACACAAGAGTTCGGCACCGTACAGCCCGGTGATATCAAGTACAAGGATGTCAATGGTGACGGCGTCGTCAACGACGGTGACGTTTGTGCCATCGGTGCAACCAGTCGTCCCAGCCTGATTTATGGTCTCGGTTTCACCATCACCTATAAAGGCTTTGACTTCAACGTCCACCTCCAGGGTGCCGGCAAGAGCACCTTCCCGACCTATGGTAAGTGCGTATGGGTCTTCAGCGAGAACCAGTGGGGTAATGTCTTTAAGGGCACCCTTGACAACCGCTGGGTAGATTCTCAGACAGCAGCCCAACTCGGCATCGCTGCCAACGAGGATCCTAACGCGACATATCCTCGCCTAAGCTATGGCGGCAATAGCAACAACGACCGCAATTCTACTTTCTGGTTGCGTGACGGTCGCTACCTCCGCCTCAAGAACGTTGATATCGGTTATACGTTGCCCAAGCGCATCGTTAACCGCATCCACTTCCAGAATGTGCGTTTCTATGTCTCCGCCAGCAACCTCTTGTTCCTCTACAAGAAGTTCGACACGTGGGATCCCGAATCCCTGCAGCCTCGTGGCGAGGATTATCCTATCACAAAGGCCATCACGGCAGGTTTACAAGTTAATATCTAAAGACCCGTCCCCATCCTCTCCCTGCGAGGGAGGGGAGAGTGGATAAGAACTCATTTGAATAATAATAAAGAATCAACAATATGAAAACTATAAAGAGTAATATACACAAGTATATACTCCCCTCCTTACTACAAGGGAGGGGCAGGGGAATGGGTCTGCTCCTGGTAGTGACCTTATGCTTAGCAACCTCCTGCACCGACTTGGACAGCGACAAGTATTTTGGCGATCGCAAGACCCTTGAGAGTGTCTTCACCGATCGTAATCAGGTCAATCAATGGCTTGCTCACGCCTATTCATTCCTCTTGGGATGCAACACGGAGGTTGGCTCCAAGGGTGCAACAGGTGCCGATGGCGGCAACTGGAATCCTTTCTGCTTTGCAGATGATATGTATTATGGTGACCGCGACAACACGTTCGGTGATTCCAAGGATGGCGATTACGCCAATTACAACTCTTTCCGCGAAGGTAACTACACAGAGGCTGTTGGCCAGAATTCTTGGGTGCGTTGCTATCAGGGCATCTATCAGGCCAGCATCTTCATCCACAATATTGATATGAACACGGACCTCAGTCCGAAGAACCGTATCGATATGAAGGGGCAGGCTCGCTTCATCCGTGCCTACTACTACTGGCTGTTGCTCCGTAAGTTCGGTCCTATACCCATCATGGCAGACGAGGGTGCCGACTACACGCTTGAGTATGATGAACTGGCCACGCCGCGTAGCACTTACGAGGAATGCGCACAGTATATCGCCGGCCAGATGGAACAGGCTGCTCGGGAGATTCAATATGATGTCCGCTCTGAAGAAGATGTCGCCCGTCCCACTCGTGGCGCTTGCCTTGCGACACGAGCCATCGTCTACATGTACGCTGCCAGTCCGTTGGCCAACGGACAGCTCCAGAATGGTCATCATCCGGCCAATGTAACGGACGATATTGCTAAAGCTATGAAGAACTTTGATGGCACGCAGCTTCTCTCCCTTACCTATGATGAGTCAAAGTGGGCTCGTGCAGCAGCCGCTTGTAAGGATGTGATGGATTTGGGTATCTATGACCTCTTCACAGTAGGCCGTCATGATTCTCCTACCGATGGCTATCCTGCTACGGTGGAACCAGACAATGATCCCGTATTCTCTGTCAATGACTGGCCCAACGGTTGGAAGAACATTGACCCCTATCTTTCCTATCGCGACCTGTTCAACGGTACGGCCGGTACGACCCACGATGGTAATCCCGAGTTGATCTTCACCCGTGGCAGCAATGGTATCAACAACCATGATAATAGTGTCGGTTCCTTGGTACTTCACTCCATGCCACTCTCGCTGCGTGGCTGGAACACTCACGGCATGACGCAGAAGATGGTCGACACCTATTATATGAAGGACGGTACCGATGTACCCGGTATGTACAAGGAATGGCGCACTCCGGGGCCCGTCACCGTGGATAACCCAGGAAATGATAACCCACGTGCTACCGGTTATCTGACCCGTGCAGAGGTCACCTCCAATACCTATCCGGAGATTCTCGGCTCCCCGATTGTCTCAACGGGCCGAGCACAGCGTCAGGCTGTACACCATCAGTATGCAGGCCGCGAGCCGCGTTTCTACGCTTCTGTTGCTTATAACGGCACCATTTGGGATTGCACCTCCAACACCGAGAATGCCACTGAACAGAATATTCAGGTCTTCTACTGGCGTGATTGCGTTGATGGTTACAAGAACTCCTTCTCATATCTCCGCACAGGTATCGGTATCAAGAAGTACTATCATCCCGAAGACTGGATCAACGAGCAGAGCAGCTATGCTCATATCCACGAGAAGTGTGAGCCTACCATCCGCTATGCTGACATCCTGCTGATGTATGCTGAGGCCCTGAATGAGCTGACGCAGGCTCACAATGTCACCACGTGGGAAGGCACACCCATCACCGTTTCCCGTGACCTCAACGAGATAAAGAAGGGTATTCAGCCCATTCGTATTCGTGCCGGTTTGCATGACTACACAGCTGCCGAGTATGGTGATGTCGATGTCCTTCGTGCAAAGATCAAGCGTGAGCGCATGATTGAGTTCATGGGCGAGGGCAAGCGTTACTTCGACCTCCGTCGTTGGATGGATGCTCCCATTGAGGAGAACAAGCGTATCTACGGCCTCAATGTCTTCATGACTTCAGCCAACAAAGAGGAGTTCATGGAGGTCATTCCCGTGTATAACCTCTCCGCTACGTTCTCAGATAAGATGTACTTCTGGCCGATCTCTCACACCGACCTCAAGCGTAACAAGAATCTGACACAGAACCCAGGCTGGACGTATAATGATTAATTCATCATTTACAATTCACAGTTGAACTTAGAACTATTGACGATTATGAAACGATATATTTTCAACATGTTAATGCTCGCTGGCATCGCGGTTTCCGGTTTTTCTCTGGTTGCCTGCAATGATGAGTGGACCGAAGAACAATATGAGCATTATATCAGCTTCAAGGCTCCCTTGAACGATAATGGTGTTACAGCCATCTATGTCCCCTATACCCGCAAAGATGCGAATGGTAATCCGACTTATGGCGTGAATGGTATCTCCCACTATGAACTCCCCGTGCTGGTAAGCGGTACGACGGACAACGATAAGGATCTGCTGGTGCAACTCGGTCACAGCGATACACTGGCACAGCTCAACTATGAGCGCTTCGGTAATCCTGCCTATCGTGCTGATATCGTAGACCTCTATTATAAGGATATGGACGATCACACCGCCAATCCCACAGCGCCTACCGCTACCTATCCTTCCTACATCAGTATTCCCAAAGGTCAGAACCTTTCGCTGCTGAAGATTAACTTCGATTTCCGCGGCGTGGATATGGTGGATAAATGGGTGCTGCCCATCGAGATTAAGCCCGGCGAGGGATATCAGGCTCACCCCCGTAAGAATTACGCCAAGGCGATGCTTCGCGTTTATCCCTACAATGACTACTCCGGCAACTATAGCGCCACGACCTTGACGCTGTCCAATGTGTTGGCACCAGGTGCAGCCACAGGTATGGAGACCGCTCGTGCCTATGTGGCCGATGAGAACACAGTCTTCTTTTATGCCGGTAATATTGATGAGTCGCGCGTCGATCGCCAGCTCTATAAGATTTTCTTCCGCTTCGTACCCTCTGCAACGAATGTTAACTCCGGTACTGTTGTCCTCTCTTCTGACAATGCCGCCAACAACCTCTTCGCAGATAACTCCACGGGAACTACTTCGTATGAGATCTACGAGCAGCGTGACGATGTGAAGCCTTGGCTGATGCACCACTACGTTATCATCAAGGGTATCAACTACAACTTCACAGACTATACCTCTGCGCCCACGAATCCGATGGGATACAACGTGAAGGGCACCTTGACGCTCGAGCGTCAGCTCAACACGCAGATCCCGGACGAGGATCAGGCCATTCAATGGTAAAGATTGAAGAAATATTAAATAATAAATGATAAATAATAAATACTGATTATTAGTTGTAATTTTGCACACGAATAAAAAAAGAAGGTACAAATCATATGATTACACGCTCTAAGAACATGACGATTGCGTCACAGGTTTTGCCCTTGCGCAAGAAATCCTATCTATTATTTATCATTTGTTATTTAGTATTTCCATTCAGCGGCTATGCCGCTGAATGTGTTGACTACGTTTCCACACTCGTGGGCACGATGTCCAAGCACTCCCTGTCCACAGGTAACACTTATCCCGCTGTGGCGATGCCTTGGGGAATGAACTTCTGGACGCCGCAGACCGGTCGTATGGGCGATGGCTGGTGCTACGTCTATACCGAGGATAAGTTGCGTGGTATCAAGCAGACTCATCAGCCCTCGCCGTGGATTAACGACTACGGACAGTTCGCCATCATGCCAACGACCCGCACCGTCTTCAAGGAGGACGACCGCGCCTCATGGTTCTCCCACAAGGCCGAGGTGGCAACACCATATTATTATAAGGTGTATCTTGCCGACTGGGATGTGGTGGCTGAATTGGCCCCCACGGAGCGTGCTGCGCTCATGCAACTGACCTATCCCGAGACAGATGAGGCCCGCCTCGTCGTGGATCCTTTTGACAAAGGTTCCTACGTCTGCATCGATGCCCAGCAACGTCGTCTCATGGGTTATACTTCCAAGAATTCGGGTGGTGTGCCTGACGGCTTCAAGAACTATTTCATCATTGAGTTCTCTCATCCTATCTCCTATGTGGCTACCGCTGATGGCGACAAGTTGCAGGAGGGACGTGCGGAACTCAAGGCTAATCATGCCACAGCCGTAGTGGGCTTCCCCACCTTGAAGCGTGGAGAGAAGGTAACGCTTCGCATCGCCTCCTCCTTCATCAGCTTTGAACAGGCCGCACGCAACCTGCAAGAGCTTGGCAACCGCTCCTTCGAGGAGGTAAAGGCTGCAGGCCGCAACCGCTGGAACGAGGTGCTGGGGCGAATAGAGGTGGAAGATGCTAACATCGATCATCTCCGCACGTTCTACAGCTGCCTCTATCGTTCAGTCCTCTTCCCCCGTGCATTTTTTGAGTATGGAGCCGATGGACAGCCCATCCACTACAGTCCTCACACGGGTGAGGTCTGCTCAGGCCGTTATTTCACGGATACCGGCTTCTGGGACACCTTCCGCTGCCTCTTCCCGCTCCTGAATCTTGTCTATCCTGAGATGAACGAGCAGATGCAGGAAGGCCTTGTGAATTGCTTCAAGGAGAGTGGCTTCCTGCCCGAATGGGCCAGCCCGGGCCATCGTGGCTGCATGGTAGGCAACAACTCAGCTTCCGTCGTAGCTGATGCCTTCCTGAAGAATCAGGCTACAGGCTTTACCAACTATGACATCGAGGCCCTTTGGCAGGCTGTCGTACATGGTGCCAACGCCGTTCATCCTCAAGTCGGTTCTACCGGCCGTATGGGCTTTGAATACTACAATAAGTTAGGCTATGTCCCCTACGATGTGGACATCCGCGAGAACGTGGCCCGCACGTTGGAGTATGCTTACGATGACTGGTGCATCTACCAGCTGGGTAAGAAACTGGGCAAGTCGGAGAAGGAACTGAAGCCTTTCCGCGAACACGCCCTCAATTACCAGAAAGTCTTCGATCCAGAGACGAAGCTGATGCGTGGACGCAACAAGGACGGTAAGTTCCAGACACCCTATAATCCGCTGAAGTGGGGCGATGCCTTCACCGAGGGTAACGGCTGGCACTACACGTGGTCCGTTTTCCATGACCCCGAAGGACTGATTCGCCTCATGGGTGGAAAGAATGTCTTCGTGGCGATGCTCGACTCCGTATTCAATGTTCCGCCCCTCTTCGATGAGAGCTACTATGGGGGCGTCATTCATGAGATTCGCGAGATGCAGATTATGAATATGGGTAACTACGCCCACGGCAACCAGCCCATTCAGCACATGATCTATCTCTATGACTGGGCTGGTGAGCCCTGGAAGGCCCAGCAGCGTGTCCGCGAGGTCATGGACAAGTTCTATACCCCGCTGCCCGATGGTTATTGCGGCGACGAGGATAATGGGCAGACCTCTGCCTGGTACGTCTTCTCCGCCCTTGGCTTCTATCCCGTCTGTCCAGGCTCGGGCGAATATGCACTTGGTACGCCGTATTTCAATAAGGTGACGGTCCACTTGCCGGCTACTAAGGCTGCTGGCCTCAAGCAACCTCGTGATCTCGTCATCGAGGCCAATGGCGTTCAGAACCCCTATATCCAGCAGATGTCCGTCAATGGTCAGCCCTATTACCTCAATTACCTTCGTCACGACGACTTGCTCCGTGGCGGACGTATCAGCTACGACCTCGGCGCACAGCCCAATCGCCAGCGTGGCATCAATGCTGAGGCTGCGCCGTATAGCTTTAGTAAATAAGTCCCCCAATAATATGAAAACAAGACACAAAGTTATACTGACAGTCACACTCACCATCGCACAAGCAATCGTGCCTCTCCCTCATGGGATGGGAGGCCGCCTGTCAGTTCTTTCCGCACAGGAATCCGAGGGGGAGAGCCTTCTTCTCCGTCGCGCCATCACCCTGACGGATGTCACGATGAGCCTCTCTTTCACAGGCTCTACGTCCAATTATCGGATGTATGATACTCACGATATCAGTACGAAGCAAGGTAACGGTACTGCCGACGTGTGGCCCTACACCGCTGCGCTCGAGGCCCATTGCTCCGTCCTGGAGGCGTTGGAACAGCTGAAGGACGAGGAACCTGAACTTTACGCCGAGAATCATGACCGCTTCGTTACGCGTCTGAAGGTCCTCTTCAATAATCTAGCCTTCTATGCCGGCACCTATAAGCTAAATTCCTATACACAATGCCAGAAGTCGTGGACTATCTACGGCGTCCATCGTGGCGCTGCTACAGGACAAGCTACGGTCACAGGTATCGAGAATGTCTATGACGACCAGATGTGGATCTGTCGCGAACTCGTGCGCGCCTATCGCCTTACGAAGGACTATAAGCCAACAGATGCCGACAAGTACTTAAAAGAGGCCACTATGCTGGCTAATTACTGCATCGACGGCTGGGACTGCTGTCTGGATAATAACGGCAATGAGTATGGCGGTATCAGTTGGGGGCCTGGCTATAACAGCAAGCACTCCTGTTCCAACGGTCCGCTGATTCAGCCGCTTGTATGGCTGGCAGACATTTATCGCGCAGACGACGAGCTCGAGAATATGACGTACTATTACATCGATGCCGAAAATAACCGACAGAAGAGGAATGTGCGCCACTCTGACCTCTATCTGGACTTTGCCAAGAAAATCTATGCTTGGCAGAAAGAGAAACTCCTGAACAAGAACACGGGTGTCTACTACGATATGTGTGGCGCTGTGAGCGGTGAAATCGGCGAAATCAGGATCGGACGCTATACTTATCGCGACCATGTCGATCTCAATGGCCCTGGCGGTACGGCTTATACCTATAATACGGGTACGATGCTGGCTGGAGCAACTGAGTTGTATCGCGTAACAGGCCTCTCAGCGTATAAGACAGACGTGAACGACCTGTGCCTCAACAGCTTTAAAGCCTTCGCAAAGGGCCGCCGCATGAGCGGTGTTGTCTATCGCGAGTGGCCCACGGACGAGAAGACTACGAGTGGCTTCAACACCTGGTTTGACGATGTGCTGATGCGTGCCTTTGTAGATGCGGTTCCTTACAACGATGCCAACACCTATGCTACACAGTCGTTGGAGTCGTTCCTCCAGAACCTCAACTACGGCTGGGAGAACTATCTCCAGGAAAACCAACTCCCCATTCATCTGCTGGACGGGTGGGGCGACGATTATGTCACGAAGGGTTTCCACCAGCTGGCTTTTGCCTCAGAACTGGCCATGCTTGCCGTTTGGAAATATCGTGAGAATCATCCAGATGCTATCCGTAAACCTTTTTTTGAATCCTCCCCGACACAGCAGCCTGCCGGCACTTCGCGTGCCGTCTATGACCTCTGCGGCCGCCGTGCCTCTGCGCCCTTCCGTAAAGGCGCTTATGTTGTCGGGGGAAAGACTATTTTCTTGAAGTAGGCTTCAATCAACTTTTTTCATTAACTCATGGGGCTGTGTTCAATTGAACGACACAGCCCCTTTTTCTTATTCTCTCCTGCATCAAAAAATAAATTGATGCCGTTACATACTTCCTTTCTACGTTACAGATTCTTTATTTTGCGACGTGAAATATGTATTTTTCGACGTAAAACTTATATTTCTCGACGTAAAATATAAATTTCACGTCGTAAAATAAAGTTTATATCACTTACTAAGTAAAAAAGAATCAGGTAGTAAGGGAGATTCTTTCGGGTAGAAGGCCTTTTGGGGCCGAGTAATACATGAAAAAGGGCTGTGCCGGTAGTTGACACAGCCCTGATAAAGGGATTCGGAAAGGGAATTATTTTACTTGTCGAGGCAGTGGGAGATGGCGCTATTGATGGCGCGGATGCGGGCCTCGTCCATCTTCATCACCTTGCGGTCGTATGTCATCAGACCGTTCACCTCGGTTTCTACGTCTGTGGTCTGCGTATAGACACCAGCGGAGAAGGCTGCAGGAGTGCCATCTTTGAGCGTAGTGCCCTTGGCAAGCTTCAGGACAGCTTCACCCTGCTCCACGTAGGAGTCTGTCAGTTCGTTGGCATCCTTATAGTTAACGTATGTGGTGGCATCGCTCTCTACCCAGCGGTGGCCTTCGATGTGGCGACCCAAGCCGCCATATTCGCCGAGAACAACGGGGCGGGTGGTGTCGTTCATGTACAGCACGGGAGGACGTGAGTAGTCGTGCAGATCCAGGAAGTCGCCTGCGTGGTAGTGGTTACCGCCGCTGGCGGGGTTGATGAGGCGGGTGGGATCCTGCTGGCGTGTGAATTCGATGACCTCGGGAGTCTTGAACTGTCCCCATGCTTCGTTGAACGGAGTCCATACAACGATGCTGGGATAGGAGTAGAACTGGCTGATGATCTCGCTCCACTCGTGGAAGTAATTCGCCTCAACGGCTGCAGAGTGACCTCCATCCTTCTGGTCGTTCCAGTTACGGGCGCGCCAGCCTTGGTCAGAGCGGCAGATGCTGGGCATATCCTGCCAGACCATCAGGCCGATGCTGTCGCAGTAGTAGTACCAGCGGGCGGGTTCCACCTTCATGTGCTTGCGGATCATGTTGAAGCCCCAGTCCTTGGTCTTCTGGATGTCGAAGCGCAGGGCCTCGTCCGTGGGAGCGGTGTAGAGGCCATCGGGCCAGTAACCCTGATCCAGCGGACCGAAATGGAAGATGTTCTTGTTGTTCAGCTGCAGGCGCCAGATGCCGTCTGCCTGACGAGCCATTCCGACTTTACGCATGGCGGCATAGCTGCCTACTTGATCCACCTGCTGTCCTTGGCTCAACAGGCGCACGGACATCTGATAAAGGTTGGGCGTGTCGGGAGTCCAGAGTTGAGGCTTCTTGACGGGGACAAAGACCGTCTGGCCTGCGGGAGCGCTGCCTTGAGCCACGACCTTGCCGCCGAAGCTCAATGTTACCTCCACCTTGTCCGTTGAAGGGATGGTGTTGGTGGTCTTCACGTCGATGGCGAAGCGTGAGGCATCCAGGTCGGGAGTCGTGCGGATGTCAGCAATATGCTGCTTGGCAACAGGCTCCATCCATACCGTCTGCCAGATGCCGGATACACAGGTGTACCAGATACTGCCGTTTCCGCCTGGGTTCAGGCGTTGCTTACCCACGGGCTGCTCGCGATCCAGCGTCTGATCGACAACGCGAACGGTCAGACGGTTCTCGCCGTCCTTGAGGGCGTTGGTGATGTTGACAGAGAAGCCCGTATAACCACCTACGTGAGAGGCCACACGACGACCATTGACATAGACTTCAGCTTCGTGGTCAATTGCACCGAAGTGGAGCAGGATGTCACGACCCTTCCATGCAGCAGGGATGGTGAGGGGGCGCTCGTACCAAAGCACCTCGTCGCGTCGCATTTTACGCTGCACGCCGGAGAGACTGGACTCCAGAGGGTAGGGGACGAGAATCTGGCCGTCGAAATTGGTCGGGCAGAGGTCCACATCGCGGACGATGGCGTAGTTCCAGAGACCGTTCAGGTTCTGCCAGTCGCTACGTGTCAGGATGGGACGGGGGTACTCGGGCAACGGCTTTGCGGGATTCACGTTCTCCGCAAAAGCGCTCTTCAGGCGGTTGCCTGCGGGCTTCCATGCGCTGTCTTGCGCGTTGGCCGTGAGGGCACTTGCCAGAAGTGCAATAAACAAAAATTTTCTCATACTTTTACTTTAATATATAAAATGAAAATGCAAACTCATTTCTTATTCCTGCAGATAGGCGGATAATGATGTTCTATAGTTTTATTGGACGATGATTTTCGAATTTTTGCCGCCACAGCAGACTATGTAAGTTCCGCGTCTGGTAGGTTTCATCACGCATCGTCCGGACAAATCATAATATTTCGGCATGCCATTGAACAATGGCTCTTGCCAAAGCTGCGAAATGGCGTTGTATTGGGGTGCTTCCTCGTAGGGGAGAGCTGGATCGTCGTCGAGAATGACGTTGACGGCCGCGCTGGCAGCTGTAGAACAGCCAAAGTCATCGGAAGTGTTTTCTGCCGTTCCCTTCTGTAGCCACGCTGTGGAGGTAACGCCCTCTGTGCTGCGATTACAGTAGGCGTGGAGGGCATTCTTCAGCAACCATTCCTTATAGGTGTCCTGCTTGCAGTCGCGCGCAAAGCGTCGTACGTAGCGCATGAGGATGCCCTTGAAACCATATAAATCGTGGTTGTCGCCTCCTTGACATACATTGACTATGCCTTTGCTGTCGCAGAGGTTGCTCTTGGTCCAACTCATGATCTTACGGGCATCTGACAGGTATTTTGTTTCACCATAATATTTATAGAGCATACAGGCTGCGCCGAGCATCGTGCCTTGGTTGTAGGTGGAGGCCCATTCGTTCTTGCTCTTGACTTTCATGGTTTCGGGATTCCATACGACGCTGTCCCATATCTTGCCTGTGGCCATGTTGCTGGCGAGAGCATAGCGCTGTGCCTGGTACAGTTCACGTGCCTTATCGAAATACTCCTCGCCGCATCCGGCGAAGCCCAGATAGCAAGCTGCCACTTCCGTGGGGCCGGCGATGCAGGAGTTGGTTCCCCACGGGTCGCCGCTGCTTTCTGCCCAACGCATGAGGCCTACCTCTGGAATATAGGCGCGATTGTAGATGATGTCGAAGTTCTTCTTGGCAGCACGAATATAGCTGTTGTTCTTGCCTCCGCCTGTCAACAGACCGAGACGCGCTACAGCCATAATCTGCCACATTACATCGTCGTTAAAGTCGTGTCCGAACCAATGGTAGCTGTCAGTATATACGAGCTTGTTCCATGATGTACCGACATTGGCATTGAAATAGTTATAGATATTCTTGGCCAGAGTCAGATAGTCAGCACGTCCTGTTGTCTCGTAGGCATCGAGTACCACTTCCAGTTGCTCGGCCTCGCCCCAGCCGCCTTTGCCGAAGGTCTGGCGGTTGCTACCTACTGATTCCACGGCTTTCTTGACGTAGGCGTCCATCATTTCCTCGCGCATGGCAGCGGTAAAGGTCGTCTTGGGTTCCACTTCAATGAGTTTCCATTGTTGTGTCAGATCATCCGTCGCTGCAGCCATCTGAGGCACCGATCCATCAATAAATTTTCCGTGTTCATCGGCGATGGCTGTCAGGTAGAGGCCGTTGCTCTTCTGTTGGAACTTGTAGATATTCTCGTTTTCATTAACAGCTTCAAGTGTCCAGCGTCCGCCAGTGCCACCTTGGCGTGCCGTACCGCCTTCTGCCGTCTTACTCAGTCCAAAGGTCAAACGGGAATAGGCGTTGCGTAAGGTGGTTGTCTCTGGTAATGTGCCGCTTAGCGTCCATTGCTGAGATGCAACGTCCGTTTCTGCCCACAGAACAATGTTGGCATTGCTCTCCAGCGAGGAGTTCTGTGTGATGAGGGACATGGTGGGCGCAGCCAAAGAGACGATACGATAGGTTTTGCCGACTTCCACCTGCGCTTGTGCAAAATGGAAAACGAAGAGGAACATCAATGTCAGGAGAATACCTGACCCAAAGCGTTGTGTGTATAATTTCATGTCATAAGATGTTTAGCTGGTGCAAAGATATGCTGAATTTTCTAATTATTGGGCAATATTTTGTTCAATGTTTGCGACGATTGTTCAAATTTGTTTATTCAGAGGTGCAAGGGAAAGCTGCAATGCGGAGACGAGCAGCGCCCATTGGCACAAGCGTGATGGCTTCCGTTTCCTTGGCGCATTGTGCGGTGGAGGCTGGTAGCACGTCCGTCATAAAATAGAAGGCGAGAGAAAAGCCGTTTCTTTCGTAGCGATAGGCCTTTTCTCTCATGGCGAAACGGCATAACGCAAAAAGAGGGCGGCCTTGCGGTCGCCCTCCTTTTCAGTATGTTAAAAGAATCTTACTTCTTTCTGATAACAGCCTTCTTACCGTCGATGATGTAAGCACGACCCTTCTGAACCTTCTGAACCTTGCGGCCAGAGAGGTCGAAGACGTTCTCTGCATTCTCATCGAAGATAGACTTGATGCCATCGTTTACGAATGAGTTGCCATTCGCGTCAACAATCTCGATGTAGCTTACTACGAGGGCAGGAGTTCCAACCTCTTCAACGTCAACCTCGTCAATCACCTCGTCGCCCTTCATCAGCTTAGCGCCAACGAAGTTGATGCTCTGGATGAACGGGTATTCCTCGCTGAATGTAATAGGTATTTCGAAGTACTGAGCGTACGGTACGTTCACATCCTGCAGCACGACGGCATTGAATCCAGTCGGGGCCCAAGTCGCATCCTTGAAGGCACTAACCATTATCATGTCGAAGTGGATGGTCAGATCCTCATCCTGAAGGTTGTTGGCGGCCTTGTTCTTAGCAGTAGCCTGCAGTTTGAATGGAGCGTTAATCTTTACCTTCGTGGGAGCCTCCTGCGTACCGGAACCGATACCAGTCTTGTTCATGTTCTCCTTGATAGTGAACTCAACGGGATCAGCAGCGGGAACATCGAAGATACGGAAAGTAGAACCGTTGTCACCGAGAGAGCCTGAGGACTTCCAGAATGACAGAGGACCACCGGCACCACCGTTCTGATTGATGCAGTTGAACTCTGTGCCAGTCTCTCTGAGGGTGAAGCCGTCGCTATTCTGGCCAATCGTCCAATGGTACTCGCCTTCTCTCATGACAGCCATCTCGTCTGCACTTGTCAAGGTGAAGCCTGCGCCAGCACCCTTGTTCCAAACGATGATGCCATTGTAAGCGTCGCCGGTGAATGCCCACTGGTATGCAGGATTTCTCAAGAGCTCGGCATCATCCTCTGTCTGCTGAACGGGATAGTAAGGCTCAGGCACGGGGATACCTTCGCCATCTTCCTTACCTTCTGTTCCAACCCACCATTCGCCGCGGATGGTCATGTTGTACCACTTAGCGGTAGCGAAGTCGCTGGACAGCTCGAATGGGAACGTGCTTGTTGCGGTGAACACAATAGTAGTCTCCGCAGCTTCGATAGTCACATCAACCTCATTGTAGGTTGTGAATGCACGCTGGTAAGCAGCGGGCAGAGTTGTGATCTTGCTACCCAGCATAGCGGGCTCAGGCTCGGAAGTGAAGAGTTCCTTGCCAGCAGCGTCCTTCACGATGTAAGTAACAACACAGCTCGGGTTGAAGTAAGCATCCAAGGCAGCGAGAGCCTCGGTTGCATCGAAGTCAGCAGCCTCGATCATGTAGTACTGGTTACCAGCATCGGCATTCATCCAATTGTTGATAACAACACCCCAAGGAGCGCCTGTGCCGTTCGTGTTGAGACCATAGTTGGTACCCTCAGCAACGGTGAAGTAGTACATGTAGTACGGAGTGGTCTTCGGATCCATCTTGATGGCATCTTTCTCTCCGTTGGTAGGCATTTCTGCAAGCGCACCGGTGTTGGTCACGAACTTCTGGTCAGCTACGCTATAGAGATAGTAATTCTCATTGTAGCTGATGATAGCGAAGTTCGCAGGCTCTGCCGTAGCCAGGTCTTTGTGACCAGTAGTAGCAATGTTACCTTCGTTGGTGAGGAGAGCACCGCGGTCGCAAGTGATGGTATAAGCCTTAGCATTGCTCAAGTTGTCGAGAGCAAGAACAAGACCTTGCTTGTAGGTGCGTGTAATTTTAATGGTGCACTCTTCGGTGACGGTACCTTCCTTGTCTGCAGTGTAGGCATAGTAGCCAGCACCCTGGAACTCAGCCGGAACCTTCACTTCGCTGCCAATCTCCTGAACAGCGACAACGGGATCACCAATCTGAGTGCCCTCAGCGTCAAACATTACGTAAGTCACCTTGATGGTGCTCATATCCTCGAGCTCCCAGATGTAGTTCTTGTCGAAGCTGTACTCAGCCACAGGAGTATCCTCACCGTTGTTCACGGTCCAGAATGCGGTGGCATTGAGTCCCCAGCCACTTTCAGCGCCAGCGGCGTTGGTCGCACGAACGGCATACTTGCCATTCTTCAGGAAGAATACCTGAGCTTCCCAGGTAGCGCGTTTGCTGGTGGGATCTGTAGCAATCTGGCCATTATCGAGCTTGGGATTGCCACCCTGAGGAGGATTGGTGAAGTAAGAATCCTTCAAGTTGAAACCATAGGGGAATTCTTCACCTTCGACCTTAGCGAATACGAAGGAACCGGAAGCGGTCTTGTCATCAGTGAGCTTACCATCTGCTGTGAGGTAGTAAGGAGTCTCACCAACGTTCGTGAAGATGCGATATGCTGCGCCATCCTCGATCTTTGCAAGTGCAGCGTAGTACTCTGCAAGTTCTGAAACTTTAGCGTCGATAGAATCGATAGCCTCGATGATAGCAGGATCAGTATCAAGGTCGGTGTAGTCATTGCCAACCATGTAAGGAGCAGCAGCCGTAATTAGTTCATTCTTCGGCAGGATATAGAATTCACCAAAGGTGAAGAACTGGTGGCCGTTATTGGCACCGCCGTTCATGTTGGTCTTGGGTACGGTGAAGCGGACAATGTTAGCTGGAGCGGTGAGGTTTACAGCAGCGGTATACCAAGCTTGAGCGGGCAGACCTTCTGTGATGGTTTGAGTTTCAGACTCGCCACCCGTTACGTCAATCTGAATAGGACGGTTGCTGTCGTTGCGCTTGGTGAAGGAGATGTAGAAGTTCTCAATATCCTCTGGGAGTGTTGCCTCAATGTAGTGATCTTCATCAGGACCTGTGCCACTCCACTGGCTGTGGAAGAATGTACCAGTGTTAAGGTCAATTAAGTTAGCAATCGGACCTTCAGTGCCTTCCTGAGCATTAGTAGCCCAATTTGTGGCATCCTGCACAAGACCAAACATCTGCTGGAACTTCATCGGCCATGTCTGAGTCTTGGCCCAAGCCGCGGGACGGTTATCTACGTTAGCCTCAATCTGCCAGACATAAGCGGGACTAAGAGAGTAACCAGCTGCGGGAAGCTCCTCGAATTCTACGCAATCCCAATAGGTGTTGGCACCCCAGTTTGCACTGTTGGCGTTGGTAGCACGGATAGCGAACTTGCCTTCTGCGTTCAGGAAGAGTACCTGACGTTCCCAGTCGTTACGGTCATTGCTGCCGACATTGATGCCACCCTTCTGAACGACATCACCAGTGGAACCATTGCTCAGACTCGGGTTGGTGAACTTGCTGCCGAGATTCCAACCGGTAGCATAGAGAGTACCGTTAGCATTCACAGCATTGAAGGTAAAGGTCGCAGCTTTCTTGGCGCTGTCAACCAGCTTACCAGAAGCATTCAGATAGAGCTTCTTGCCTTCTTCAACTTCGGTGAAGATTCGGTATGTACCCTTATCCTCGATAGCCTTGAGAGCACGCATGTAAGCTACTTCAGCTTCATCATTGCCGAGATACTTCAGGCGGAAGTTGTCAACAACAATCCAGTCGCCATCGAAGTTGTTCTTATCCTTGCTGATGCTGATTTCCAGCTTGCCATCTTCGCCTACAAGAACGGTGAGAGAGTTCTTGTAAAGACCATTACGGAAGTAGGTAGCAGACTGATTAGCGTTGTCGGAGATTTCACCGACACTGGTCTTTCTACCTTCACCAGGAACTTTGTCAGCACCTTCGAGGATGTTGGGCAGAAGCACGGATTCACCGTTCGCGCTAAATGTAGCCAACTGAGCACGATCAGCTGCAACGATAACCTGTTGGTCAGTAGAACCATCGCGATAGAAGCCTTGGACAGAAACCTGATAGAGACCTGCGGGCAGATTCTCAATCGTCTGAGTCAGTTTGCTGCTGGTTGTGTTCCAAGATTCGCAGATGAAGTCGGGGTTATTACCGCCACGGCCCCAAATGCTGAAACCTTCCATCTTCCAGTTATCAATCACTTCGCGCTGGTTGAAACCAGGAGACTGAATCAGATAGCTGACATCTACGGGCTTGTCTTTGGTTGCATCAGCGATGAGAGCATCACGGTCAGCCTTGGTAACGAGGATCCATTGGTTGTTGGGATCTGCAGCCTCAGACTTGTCGGTATCTACACGTGCATAAGTATTAGCGCTGTAACCGAGCAGGAGAGCGTGATCGCCACCACGAACGATGTTAAATACTTTGGAACCTTCTGCGATAGGCTGGAAGAACCATCCATCCTTGCCATCGGTGTCCATGTAACCACCATAGTTCAGATAATGTTTCTCGCCGCCATTGCTCAGATGAGTGTCAATCTGGAAGTTGTCGCCATCTGCAATAAGGGTAACAGCAACACCGGGGAAGCCGATAGCTGCATGTGCGCCCCAATCGTCACCGCCGCAAAGGAAACGACCGGAACCTACATTATAAATATAGAAGTCACCAGCTGCAGCCTCATTACCAGCCCAAACATTCTCTGCAGTTTCAGCGGCCTTGAGTTGGCGAGCGAGGCGGAGAGTGCTCAGTGCATTGTTCACAGGAGCAGCCTCTGTAGCTTCTGCCACGACTGTTTCTGCAGCGGAAACATCAATGCCTGCAGCCTTCGCAAGCGCGATGACAGCGTTGAGGTTGGTTACGTCAACAGCTTCTGCAGCAGTACGTGCTCCATTCAAAGCATTGGTCTTAGCCTCGATGGCATCGATGTCTTCCGAATCCACAAGTGCCTTAGCCTCTGAGAGAGCAGTTGTTAAAGCAGTTGCGAGAGCAGTGGTTGTATTGCCTGTAAAGCCTTCTGCAGCCGTGATGGCAGCCTGAAGAGCCTCTTTGTAAACGGTAGCATCAATTGGGCCAACATATTCCAACTTAAACTCATTCATGGCAAGCCAGTCGCCATTGATGCGAGAAGTCTTACGTACGCCGACCTCAACAGAACCACCACGGACATTCACCTTAACAGGCTCGTTCCAATACTTGTCGGGGTGTAAACCCCAAACTATGGTCCAGTTGTCTGCGTTGTCGGGAGCATACAATTGAGGATCTGTGTTCTCAATAGCAGTCGCAAATCCGTCACCTTGCGTCTCACTGGCTTGTGCCAACATAGACATCAAGGAAGCTTCGGAGCCACCAATAAAATACTTAGCGATCAAATTTGTTGTACCTGCAGCAGCTTTTGCACCCACTTCGTTGCGACTACCGTCGCGATACATGCCCTGAACGGAGAACTGATAGAGTCCATCAGGTAATCCTTCAATGACTTGAGTCCAGCTGTAGGAGTTGGTATTCCAAACAAGGTGAGAGGAGTTCCATCTCCTTGCGCGAGGGTATCCGTCATTGTTACCACCGTCTTGCTGCTCAACCCATTGGGAGCGACGGGTGTTGTTGGTAGCAAAGTTCCAGTCACCGAGCAAGAAGGAGAGATCATAAGGCTTGCCTTCTGAGACAATTGTCTTCATTTTCTCAAAACGCTCAGCCTTGGTGACTAACTGCCAAACGTCATTTTCTGTGGCATTGTTGATGAGGAATGATTTGCCATCAACAACCTCTACACCAAGGACGTGGTCGTCAATTGAAATCTTGTAACCATTGCTAACACCTTCTACAGGAGCAAAATCCCAATGGGTGTTCCCGCCGATGTTGCCATCAAGATACATGACGCCACCATCGCCATAGCCCCAACCGAATTTGTTAGGAGCTTCCTTGGGATCGAGGTTGTAACCTCCATCCACAGCGGTTAATTTGAAGTCGAATCCTGCTGTACCCATGCCGGCACCGGTGTTCCAGTTGTCATCAGAGCGACGATTGTTCGCGTCAATGTTCTGGATCCACAAACCTGTGCCTACATTGTAGAGGTAGAAATCGCCTTCGCCTACCTCACTACCTGTGTAGGGTGAGGTCTGAGCTTGTACGGAGAGAACGCCGACAAGGCTCAGCAAGAAAAGGAAAACTTTCTTCATAGGTTGAAAAATTAGTTAATAAATAGGGTTAAAAAAAACTCCGATTTGATATGCCCGCAAAAAGCGGATTCTGTGAGGCTGATCCTTGCAAGAAAGGTGCCTATTTTATGATTTGGTGTTAATTAGACCTTCTCGGGGACGATGATGATCTCACATCTCGTTACCCAAGCGGACTTTTCATGTCAAATAAATGCTATTATATGTCAATCATTATTATTGTTATTATCACTATTATTGGGTGAAGGCTTTTCGGTGGAGCCTTCTTTGAGGCTGGCGAGGTAGTCTTTGGGTAGGACACCGAATTGAGCGCGGAAACATTTTGCAAAATAGCTGCTGGAGGTGAAACCTACTTGATCTGCAACCTCTGTAATGCGTTGCCCTTGACGCAACATCTGAGCGGCGCGGTTGAGGCGTTGGTTCTTCATATAATCTACAGGCGTGAGATCCGTGAGTGCCTTGATCTTACGATAGAAGCTGCTGCGACTCATGTTCATCTGTTCAGCCAAAATATCAATGGAGAATTCTTCGTCACGCATGTTCTGGCGCACCAGTTCCTGCAGGTGTTCCATGAACTGGATGTCCTGCTGGTTCATGCCAAACTCGCTCTCGGCACTGACAATTGCTTGGGCACCATCCACTTGTCTCATGCGCTCATAAAAGTTCTGTCGCATACGTAACAGACTGGTAATCTGAAGATGCAACTGCTTCATGGAGAACGGTTTCTCTAGATAGATGTCGGCACCGCTTTGCATACCCTCTACTTTCGCCTCGACAGTGGTCTTGGCGGTCAGCAGAATAACGGGAATGTGGGAATATTCAATGTTGGATTTTACCTTTTGACAGAACTCGTTTCCGTCCATGCGTGGCATCATTACGTCAGAAACAATGACATCAACATCATGATGGCGCAAAACATCTAAAGCCTCGATTCCATCGTGAGCTTTCAGGACATGGAACCATTTGCGGAGGCCGTCGCTGGTAGCCCGTAACAGTTCTTCGTTGTCCTCCACGAGGAGGATGCGGTGGGAAGGTGTAGAACTCTCTTTTTGCTCCTCAGTCAATGGGAGTGCCTCACCTTGTGCAAGTTGCTCTTCGCGTAGCTCTTCTGTCCCTTCGCAGGAGTCGGAGGCGGAACTGCTGATCGGCATTGTCAACATGAATACGGAGCCGCCGCCAACGGCATTTTCATAATGGATGTCGCCACCGTGGGCTTTGGCTAACATCTTGGCATAAGAGAGGCCGAGGCCCGTGCCGAGGTTGGCTGCCGTAGCGTCGCCTGCAATCTGATAATAGACATCGAAAATACGCTCGCGCTCACTCTCAGGGACACCAGGACCATCGTCGATAACGGATATACTGAACGTGTCTTCTTCCTGCCCCAAGCGGATAATGACCTCTGATTTCGCGTATTTCAGGGCATTGCCTAACAAATTCATCATCACTTTGGATACCTTGTCGTGGTCTAACGAAGTGATGACGGGGCTGTCGGGCAGCTGCAGCTGCAGGGACAGACCTTGCACTTTCATCGGATCCTTGAACTGACGATAGATGTTGTCAAGGAGTTGTCCCACATCGGTGCGCGAAAGTGTCAGATGAATATCTCCGCCACTCTCCACTTTCTGGAAATCAAGGAGCTGGTTGGTAATGCCGAGGAGATAGTTGGTGTTACGGCGTATGGCGTGGATGTGGTTGCGGTTGTCATCGGACAACTCTCCTTCCTCCATTTGCTCCAGCGGGAGGCTGATGAGGCTGAGAGGCGTGCGAATCTCATGAACTAGATTGATGAAGAAGTTAATCTTCGATTGGAAGTTTTCTTTTTCCTGACGAAGGCGGTACTCTTCCATGCTGGCCTCGTAGCGACGGCGGAAGCGGCGGCTGGTTCTGCGATAAGTCAGGAAGACGAAGAGGAAGATTAACAGGACATAGATGATGTATGCCCACGGCGTGCTGTACCATGGCGAAAGGACGGTGATACGGAGGCGGGCATAGCTCTCCGGGTCGTTGGAACCGCTCTCACGCAAAAGGAATACGTAGCTGCCTGGAGGAACGTTTGAATAGCTGACATCGCTGTTGCTGGAACCGCGGGCCCATGTTTTATCCAGCCCTTGCAACATGTATTCGTAATGAATGAGTGTGCGGCCACTGAAGCGTGGAGAGGCGAAATGAAGCGTGAAACTATTGTCGGTGTGGGGCAGGCGGATTGCCTCTGTGGCGTAAAGAGGATGGTTGAGGCCCAAACGGTTCAGTTCCTCTTCGGATTCTGCTGCATACGGAAAGCTGATAGCTGTAATATAAAGAGGAATTTGCGGGGCGCCGGTATTGATTTTCTGTGGATCAAAGCGCAGCATCTCGTTGTTGTTGCCAATATAAATGCGACCATCTGAGGCCGTGATAGCCGCGTTAAAGGGCTTTTGCTCTCGTAGGTTGCCGCTCGCGATGTAGATGGCCTCGGGCTGTGACTGGTGGTCTGGGGCGATGCGGATGAAACTGCCGTCGCTACCGAGCCATAAGGCATGGTCATGATCTTCCTGTATGAAGTAGATTTGCTGGCTTTGCAGCATCGTTTCCGTCGAACCGAAACGTTCAAAACGCTCCTCATCTTGCAAAAAACGGCAGAATCCACCGCCTTTTGTCGCCACCCAGATGTTTCCTAAACTATCTGCTTCGACACAACTGATGGCGTTACTGGGCAGGGGGCTGGGCTCGTTGCCGCTGATGAAATAGTTGATAAAATAAGGTGTGTCCTTGGACTTGAAAAAGAGACCATGGCTGTCGGTTCCAGCCCAAACATTTCCCTCGGTATCCTCGGTGAGATCGGTAAAATCTATCATGGAACTGATTTCGCCAAAGAACATGAAACGGTCGTTAGGCCGGTCATAGCGGCGCAGACCCCAACTGGTGCCGACGTAGATGTCGCCACTTCGAGTGCGTAAGAGGCAATGTACCTCGTTGGAGGCTATCGTGTAGGGACGCGTATCAGAATACGTGTGGTGGCGAATGGCACCCGTGCGAGTATTATAGATATAGAGGCCTGCATGTTGTGTACCAATCCAAAGGTCGTTTCCGTCTTCCATGATGGTGTTGACCTCTATAATCTGTCGTGGGAGGGTGGATGGCACCAGGTAATGTCCTGCTTCGTCGAAGATGAAAAGACCGTCGTCCGTGCCAACCCATAGCCGGCCATCATGTGTCTGGCAAAAGGCACGGACGAAGTTGCGGGTGATGCCCGAACGGGTTGGCACAGTGACAAGTTCTAAGCTGTTAGGTGTCGCAGGTTGGTAGCAAATTCCGCCATGCTCGGTCAGGACCCACAATGTGCCCTCATTGTCAGTCAACAGGCCGTTGATAACATCATCGCTGAGTCCGCCAGTAGCGGCTGCGGGATTATCTATGCGGTTGAAGGTGCTGGTACTGAGTTCGTAACTATAAAGCCCATGGTCTGTTCCGACAAGGAGATGGTTGTCATCTTGGGCCAAAAGTGAACGGATGAAGCTGATGCCGGCGGGGGTTGGAATCGGCTCAATGACACTACTTTCGGCTTTTAGACGGAAGAATCCTTGATCACAACCGATATAGATGCGGCTACCGACATGCTCAATACATATTTTGTTCTTATCCGTGATGAAATCGGGGATATCGTATTGCCGGATATAGTGCCCGTCCTGCCCGTAAACCAGTAAATGCCCGTCCAACGTTGCCAAATAAACCTGTCCGTCTGCGCCAACGGTCATATCTGAGAAGAAACCATTGTGGCGGCTGTCTTGGGTGAGGGCCCCCGTCGTGGTATCATAGAGGAACAAGCCTTGTCCGTGGGTACAAATCCAGATGATGCCGTTTTGCGTACGCGACATCTTCTCTACGGTAGCGCTGATGACGACGCCATAGCGCGTGGCAACCTCAAAGCGCCGGAAGGAATTATCCTGGCGGTGGTGGATGTAAAGACCGAAGGAACCGCCGAACCAGATGTCGTTGTCCTGTTCCAACAGCGACGTGATGGTATTGTTGTCAAAGGTCGACTTTGTGTCGACCATGTTGCGATAGATGGTATTGTGCTGGCCGTCAAAGCAGTTAAGGCCATTGGCGGTACCCAGCCACATAAAGCCATAGCTGTCACGCAGGGCGCACAACACGCGATTGTCAGAGAGACCATCTACGGACATGTAATTCTTAAAGCCCAATGGGGCAGATTGCGATGCGGAACTGCAAATCAAAAGACTGCAGAGTGCGAGAAGATGGAACAGTAATCGATGTCGCAAAGCCATTCGCGTGTACATTATTTCATTATACCGAGGGCAAAGATAGGGAAAAGGGGATAAACAGAAAAATAGAAGAAGGATAAAATTTTCTCTTTCGTACCTTTTAACTGATTGTTTTCCGAATCTGACCAAAAATTTTCCTTTCGGACGTGCTTTAGGCAGTATCTTTGCACCGTTCAAATGCAAATAATGATGAAAAAACTATTATTTTTAGGACTCGTCGTGCTCCTGACCGCAAATCTTCAGGCGCAGAAGAAGTACCAAAACCCTGTCATTGACCGCTCACTGCCAGATCCCACGGTAATCCGCGTCAAAGAAGGGCGTAGCACGGTCTATTATCTTTATGCCACAGAGAATATTCACAACGTGCCCATTTATGCATCCCGCAACTTGATCAACTGGAATTATGTCGGCACCTGTTTCACCGATGAAACCCGCCCGCAAATGGTACCCGGTGGAAGTATTTGGGCACCGGATATAAATAAAATAGGTAATAAATACGTCCTTTATTACTCCAAATCAACTTGGGGTGGAGAATGGGAGTGTGGCATTGGCGTAGCCGTCGCCACCAGCCCGAAAGGACCGTTCATCGATAAGGGCAAACTGTTCATCAGTAGTGAGATTGGTGTGCAGAATAGTATCGACCCCTTCTTCATTGAAGAGGAAGATGGTAGCAAGTACCTTTTTTGGGGAAGCTTCCGTGGTATCTATGGTATCGAACTCTCCGACGACGGCCTCTCTGTGAAAGAAGGCGCAGAAAAGGTGCAGATTTCTGCTGGTATGACAGAGGCTACTTATATTCACAAACACGATGGCTACTACTATTTGATTGGCTCGGCAGGTAGCTGCTGCGAGGGTATCAATAGCTCTTATCGTCTTGTGATGGCGCGCTCCCGAAACCTTTTCGGCCCCTATAAAGGAAAGACTGGTGACCTTGCGATGGATGATGGTTTCTCTCCGCTCCTCAATAAGAGCGCGGAGGTAGTAGGCCCAGGCCATTGCTCCGAGATTGTACAGGACGATGCTGGCCAGGACTGGATTCTCTATCATGGCTTTGATGCCTCTGACCCAGATGCTGGACGTAAGGTCTATATGGATCGCATCGTCTGGTTGCCTACCGGATGGCCTTCCATCCACAACAGCAAACCTTCCGTAGAGGCAGACGCACCTCTCTTTGGAGATGCTGTGGATGTGGAGGATATTCCCGCTGAAGCCGAGGGGTTTATCGTTAAGCCGCGCTCCGTACGCGACAGTTTCACCATCCATTCCACTTCTAACCAAATCCCTTTCAGTTGGCAACTTGTAAGTTTGCACGGCGAAGTGGTGAAGAGCGGTAAGGGGCAGCGCCAGGTAAAAGTTGGCGTTCAGGATGTCCGCGAGGGGCTTTACATCCTTAATATTAAGAGTAAACACGGCGAAACATCCCAGAAAATACTCCGTCAATGACATTTTGACGAGATTTTAGCTTTTAATGATTAGGCATTGATGGAATATAACACCGTTTTGCCCCTATCTTTGCACCAAAATTTTATCATAAACATAAATCATTTAAACCTTTTATTATTGAACTTATGAAGAAGATGTTACTTCTTGCGCTGAGTCTTGTGAGCATGACAGCCCAGGCGCAGCTGACGGAATCTCCTTGGACAACAGAAGAAGTCAAGGAAGATACCTTTTTCCTCTACAACGTAGAGAGTGGCATGTGGCTTCAGCACAACCGTCGTGTACGGAATCGCTGGACAACCCGCGCCGAGTTAGGCCCTCATGGAATCGATCTTATATTGGTTGCCTTAGAGGATGGTAAATGGCGCATTAACCCCCGTTATGGCCGTAATCACAACATCAACGGTTTCGAATTGGGTGATAATCCCGCTTTGTACATGGATACTGATCAACCCGTTACGCCTTGGACTTTCACGGCTTCCGGTCTCGGCTATGAAATCACCACCGAAGATATGAATCATTATCTCAATGTGGCCGAAGATCCCGGAGTTGGGTATATTCTCGATGACTATGGAGATTTTGGCACATGGCAGTTGGTCAAGAAGGGAACCCGTATGGCAGACCTGATGACTGCTACCAGGAAGAATCCGAAGGATGCTACTTGGCTTATCGATAACTGGGATTTGTCCAATATGGATGAGCGCAGTGCGAGTTGGGTCAATACGGTAGAAGGTTCTGGTTCTGGTATTGCTTTTAGAGAAGGTTATGGTTGTAATGGAAACCGTGCCGCCGAGTGTTGGAACAAAGGTCATGGAGAATACTATCAAATCATCAAGGGCCTTCCCAATGGTACCTATGGTCTGACTGTTCAAGGTTATTATCGTGACGGCGCTACAGACGGAGTCGCAGCAAAACACGACGAAGGTACTGAAGTTATCCGCGGTTTCTATTTTGCCAATGACGTGGTGGCTCCTTTGATGTCAATCTGCGACAATGGTGTTACAGAGCCCAGCGATGACAAGTTCCCTGCAGAGGTCGGTGGCTACTATCTGCCCGGTGATGGTGGCGACGCCCTGCCTCGTGCTACAACGGCTTTCTTTGAGGGCTACTATCAGAACCCCGAGATTACGGTCGTTGTTTCTGATGGTACACTCCGCATCGGTATTCGTAAGGATTCTGATACGGGGAGTGACTGGTTGTGCTTCGATAACTTCGAGCTGACTTATTATGGCGAGGAGATTGATATTGAACCCGTACGTGAGAACCTGATTAAGACCCTTGGTGAAGCTACGGAGTATGAAGGCACCAAGCTGCCTAACCTTGCAGAGTGCATTGCTGCAGCTGAAGCGTTGAAGACTTCTAGCGATGCAAAGGCTATCGCTACCGCCGTCACCAACCTCCAGAGCGCGCTCACAGCCACCAAGGCCATGAACACCGCTTTGGCTAATGCTGCTGCTGTCATGGCAGCAGAATGGCAGCCGAACTTCTTCATTCCTGTCAATGCACAGGCTCAGATTGATGCCCAGAGCATTGATATCTCCGTAGTCTCAGAAGCGGCTAAGACCCTTCGCGATGCCGTCAATGATGCCAATGGTGCTATTGATGCCCATGACTTCTTCCTCGCTACAGTTCCCTATGCACTTGAAGATGGCGTTGCTTCCGATAAGATCGCAGTCTACAGCGATAGTATCACAGCCAGTGCATCGCTGAGAGCGATGAATGATGCGCTCAACAACCTGCGTACAGACCGTAAGATTGCTGTAGCGGATAAGATTGCTGACGTTTTCGCTGGCAATGCTCCTGCCGAGGGTGAATTCTATCTTTATAACGTCGGCCAGCAGCGCTTCCTTACTGGTGGTGGTGACTGGGGCACTCACGCATACGTTGGTTGGCCCGGTAACGTCATTTCAATCTATCCTGACACCTACGAACCCGAGGAGGGCGAGCCTTATAGCGGCTTTGTATTTGATACACAACTCTTCAATGGTGATAACAATCATTACCTGAACTATGGCGGTTATGTCGATACTCCGAATCAGGATCTCTGGGAGTTCATCCCCGTGGAAGGCAAGGCTGGCGTGTATAATATCGCTCGTGCCAACAAAGAGGCTAATGGAGAGGGCCAGCGCATGCTCCTCGGTTACACTCCCAATACCTATGGCCAGATTGACACCGACAAGTATGTGGAGAGCAATCCCGACAACCAGTGGCGTCTGGTAACCGCAGCTGATCGTGATGCCCTGCTGAAGACTGCTAACGCAGAGGCTCCTCAGGATGCTACCTATAAGATTCAGAGCCCGGGCTTCAACCAACGCGAGGATAAGAGCGCTTGGATGCGTGATGCAGGTTCTGTTTATGGTGAGGGCGGCAATAACCCCGACTTCGCATTTGAGTTCTGGAACACAACTGTATGTGACCTCTCTCAGGTGGTTTACGACCTCGAGCCCGGTTATTATGTTCTCGGCGTTCAGGGCTACTACCGTGAAGGTAGCCACGAGGATCAAATCCGCATCATTGCCGGTGGTGGTGAAGCCGCTCAGCAGGCTGAGTTCCTGAGTGACATGGAGAGCATGAAACTGATGAATATCACTGCGGAAATCGGTAAGGCCCCAGGTATGGGTGAGCGTGTTTCCCTCTACCCGCTGATTCAGCAGGTTGACGAGGCGGGTGAGCCTGTCTATGATGAAGCAACTGGTGATCCTGTCATGGTTGAGGATATGACTGCTGATCTTATCTATATCGGCGAGTTCCCGAAGTGGATACACCAGGCTTGCAACTGGTTCCAGACAGGTCTCTATAAGAATGAGATGCTGGTTCAGGTTGATAACAGTGGCACACTTTCTATCGCCATCACTAAGGACTATGAGTATCCTGGTGACTGGGTGGTTGTGGATAACTTCCGTCTGACTTACTATGGTAAGCAAGAGCCTGTAGGCGTAGAGGATGTCACCGATAAGCTTGCCACTCGTCCTGCCAAGCGTTACTTCAACATCATGGGCCAGCCCGTACAGGGCAAGCTCCGCCGCGGTCTCTATATCCGCGAGGATGGCACAAAGGCAATCATCAAATAAGTAACCGCTTATTCAACTATACCTTGGAAGGAGCTGTGTCCCATGCGACACAGCTCTTTCCTTTTATAAAAATCTGTTCATACTGTAGCGAAAATCTTTTCAATCTGCTGTTAAGACTTGTGTTTTTTCTGCTTTGATGCGTAATTGCTTGTTCATTCGCGTGTAAAGCACTACTTTTGACCTCGAAAAAGGCCTTAGGCATATTCTTTTTATCAATGAAGTCTATAATTCGATATGTTTTTTTGCTCGTAACGCTGACTGCTGCCAGCGCTACCGCCCATGCCGAACAGCGATGGGTGGATGTGACAAGCGAGTATTTCAATAATCCTTCCTTTGACTCGCAGGATAAGTCCGACTGGACCTTCGGTGGCCAGGCGGGTGCTTTTGCCCGCATTTCTGACGGTTGCATCGAGATGTGGCAGGGATGGATGTCTGCATCTAAGCATCTGGAGTTGCCCAATGGTCACTACCGTTTCAGCGTGCAGGCCTTGTTCCGCTTCCGCCGTCACGGTTGGGCCTATCCGCAATTCCTCGAGGGCACAGAGGAACATACTGCTTTTCTATGTGTCAATGGCGTTAATCAGGAAATCAAGAGTGAATATACATTCTTTTTCGATACTTGGACGCGGGATTGCTACCAGCCCGATAATGAGGAGAAATGGTTCCCCAATTCCATGGCGACGGCAGAGATGGCTTTCAATGCTGGTGCCTATCCTAACGAGATGGAATTTGATGTGACGGCTGGACAACTGGATATCAGTATCTACAACACCGAGGAAGGCTATCATACGGATAATTGGCTCATCTTTGACCAGGTGAAGTTGGAGCGACTGGACAATATCTATGAGCCACAGGTGGGCGACTTGTGCATCAACGAGGTGATGGCCGCTAACGTCGATATGCAGTTTAGTCCAGCCTTCAATTTCGATAGTTGGATAGAATTGTATAACGCCTCAGACCATAATATTACGCTCGCGGGCTGTTACCTCAGCGATGATGCTTCTAACCTGACTAAATGGGAGATGCCGACGAGTGTCGGGCAGGTTCCAGCTCATGGCTTTAAGCAGTTGTGGTTAGGCAGTAATGATATACGGCAGAACCAGGCTCCCTTCAAACTCGATTGTGAGGGTGGTACACTTTTTCTCTCCAGCCCGTCAGGAACACTCCTGTTATCGCAAGATTATCCCGCGGCCATCAGTCGTACCGCTTATGCCCGCACGACCGACGGAGGAGATGCTTGGAACTGGACGGCAACGCCCACGCCAGCAGCTTCTAATGTAGGGGTTGAATATACCGACGTGCGAACAGAGGCTCCTATAGTGAATCAAGACGGACAGCTCTTTGACTCCTCGCTGCGCATCGTTGTGAAGAAAGCCCAAGGTTCTACACTTCGTTATACGATAGACGGAACGATACCAACGCTGACCAATGGTCAGACATCTTCAAATGGTATCTTTAATATCGATGAAACCACGACTTTTCGTTTTCGTTGCTTTGCTGCTGGCGAACTGCCAAGTCCCGTGGTGACACGTTCTTACTTGAAGCGCGATCGTGACTATAAGCTTCCCATCATACTCGTCAATACCCCCGATGAATACCTCTATGATGATTACGTAGGCGTATATGTACGCGGCGTGAATGGACGAACAGGCAATGGCGAATCTTCACCTGTTAACTGGAATATGAACTGGGATCGTCCTGTCAATTTTCAGTATATCCTTCCCGAAAGCAATACGATGGCCATCAATCAGGATGTCGATTTCAGTATATCCGGAGGCTGGACGCGTAGCGGTTACCCCAAGTCGTTCAAGTTGAAGGCAGACCGTGTCTATGAAGACCAGAATTTCATGCCCTATACTTTCTTCGATGCGAAACCTTATATCCGCAATAAATCCCTCCAGGTGCGTTATGGCGGTAACGACACGGGAAGCCGTATCAAGGATGCTGCGTTGCACACCATCATCCAGCGCTCAGGTATTGACTTAGATGTCATGAGCTATCAGCCTACCGTTCATTTTATCAACGGTGAGTATCGCGGGCTCATCAATTTGCGTGAGCCGAACAATAAGGATTTTGCCTTTGCCAACTGGGGTTTGTCTAAGGAAAAGCTGGAAGTCTTCGAGCAAAGTCCTGATTCGGGTTTCTATATGATGTTGGGCACGAGTGATGTCTATGATCGCCTCTATGAACTTTCTCAAGTGGCTGAGCAACCAGAGGCCTATGCCGAGATATGCGACATTCTGGATATCGATGAATACATCAACTATATGGCTGCGGAGCTTTATTTGGGCTCTTGGGACTGGCCAGACAACAACGTCAAGGGTTATCGTGCCAAGGACGGTGGACGCTTCCGCATCACATTCTTCGATTTGGATGCTGCTTTTGGCACCGACGGCCGTGGCATGGATGAGGAGGGTGAAATTACTGTCGGTGGCAATACCTTCCGCTGGATTGATGGTATGCAATGGCATCGTTACGACTATATCTATGACACGGGTGAACGACTTTACGGTGAAATCAGGTTCTGTACCATTTTCCTCAACCTCCTGGAGAACGCCACCTTCCGCCGCCGTTTTATGGATACTTTCTGTCTGATGGGTAGTGTCTTTGAACCTACCCGTGCCAACGAGATTCTCGATGAATTGGGCGAGCGGGTCCGCGAGACGATGTCATGGGAAGGACGCAGCCCTGATGGCTCACTCAATGAGATCCGCAGCAAACTGAAAGGTCGTGCCGCCTCGATGACGAAACAAATGAAGGCCTACGAGCGTTTTCAACTTGCCGATGTCGAACCGCAGAAAGTACACCTTTCCGTGTATGGCAAAGGAGGACTTATCTATGTGAACGACGTGCTGGTTCCCTACAATGAGTATAGTGGTGAGTTGTTCCCGCCCGTGAAGCTGAAAGCCCAATTCATCGGTGGCTATCAGTTTGTGGGGTGGCGCTATGCCGATCAGACTTCGCAATATATCTCATCGAATACGGAAATCGAACTTCCTGCAGGCGACAACCTTGACATTGTAGCCGAATTCCGTAAGATGACAGGACGTGAGCGTAAGGACTATCCTGATATCCGCATCAATGAAATCAGCGCGGCCAACGCGATTTACGTCAACGATGCCTTCAAACGCAACGACTGGATAGAACTCTATAACACGACTAGTAAAGATATTGACTTGGCCGGCATGTTCCTGACGGACGACCCCGCTAACCCGCAGAAATACGCCATCAGTGGTGGCGAGAACAATGTTTCCACGATTATTCCAGCCTATGGACATCGTGTTGTGTGGTGTGACAAGAAAGATGGAATCAGCCAGCTCCACGCAGACTTCAAACTTGCCACGGAAGGCGGTATGGTGGCGATTTCGGCCGCCGACGGTTCATGGACGGATACTTTCTATTATCCCGAACATACCAGCACCGAGACGATAGGCCGTTATCCGGATGGCGGCAACGAGACCTACGTGATGAATGTTCCAACGATTGACAAGCGGAACCTCCTCACCAGCTATCTCTCTACCGTTGACCAACAGGCGTTGGGCGTTCCCGAGGTAGCTGCTACATCGCAGGATATCGCGATGCGTTATGCTGCCGGTCGCCTCAGTATCCGCAGTCATACTGCATCGCAGGTGACCGTACAGATCTACGCTTTGGATGGCCGCGAAGTGTTGCAGCGCTCTCTTGCACTTGTCGGTGGCTATGCTGATGTGGATTGCCATTCACTGCCGGCAGGGGCATATATAGCTCGTGCCATAGATGAGAATGGACAACAGATGACCATGAAGTTTATACGCTAACAATCATACACCATAATTATTTATATGAAGACAATTCGCAAAACATTCTTGTTGGCTGTCGCCATGATGGCCGGAATGTCTGCACAAGCACAAGACGCAGACTTCTTTACGCCGTATCAGCCCAATGCATTACGGCTACCTTCGTATCCCCTGTTGATGAACGACCCCTATTTTTCGCTGTGGTCGCCGCATGACAAACTCTATGATGGTACAACCCGTCATTGGTCGGACATCGAGAAACCGATGAATGGCCTGCTTCGTGTCGATGGCAAGAGCTATCGTTTTATGGGCAGAGCCAGTACCAACCTCCTCACATCTTTGGGCGATGCCGGCATGGCTGGAGAGATTCAATGGGAAGGACGCGTCAGTCATGAGACGCAGTCCTCTGACAATTGGGCGGCTGTTGACTTTGATGACAGCGGATGGGCTACGGAGAAAGCTGCTTGGGGAACCGCCAGCGATTATCCCAATGTCCGCAATTCATGGACGGCAACAAACTCTGATATTTATATACGCCGTACGGTGACACTCTCCGCCGACGACCTGACGAAGGATGTCTGGGTGCAGTTCTCGCACGACGATGTCTTTGAACTGTTTATCAATGGTACGCGCGTTGTCCGTACAGGCGAAACATGGATCCAAGGCGAGACACACCGCCTTTCCTCAGACGAGAAGCAGCTGTTGAAAGCAGGCGAGAACCTCATTGCTGCTCACTGCCATAACACCAATGGTGGTGCCTATGTGGACTTCGGACTCTTCTCCAACTCGTATGTCGCTTCCGAAGGCGTAGAGACGGCCGTGCAGAAAAGTGTCGATGTGATGGCCACCTCTACGTACTATACTTTCACTTGCGGCCCGGTGGAGCTGGATGTTGTATTTACGGCTCCGATGATCATCACCGATCTGGACCTCCTCTCTACGCCTATCAACTTTGTGTCCTATCAAGTACGTGCTACCGATGGCCAGCAGCATGACGTGCAATTCTACTTCGCTACGACCCCGATTCTGACGGTGAACGAATCTGTTCAGGCGGTGGATGTGGAGATTGTCGAGAATAATGGTATCAAGTACGCTAAAGCTGGCTCTACCTCACAACCCGTTCTCAAGCGTGCTGGCGACTTAATCAGTATTGACTGGGGTTATCTTTATCTGCCGAATGTGAACGGAACGGTTTCAGTGGCTCCCACGAGCAACACCGAGAGCACCTTCGTGAGTACAGGTAAGTTGCCCGAGTACGCGGGTAAGGTGACGGGTCAGTCTCCGGCTAACTTCACTACGCTGGCTTATGTCCACGACTTCGGCACCGTCAGTTCGGCTAACAGCTATATGATGATTGGCTACGACGAAGTGTTGGATATCCGCTATTTCAATAAGGATTATAAAGGCTATTGGGCCCGCAACGGAAAGACCATTACACAAGCTTTTGAGGAATATCGCGATAATTATCAGACCTTGATGGAAAAGAGCAAGGCGCAGGACAAAACTATTTATGATGACGGCCTAGCTGCTGCCAACAAGAAGTTTGCCGAACTCCTTTCCGGCTCCTATCGTCAGGTAATCGGCGCTCACAAGCTCTTTGAGGACGAGGACGGTCATCTGCTCTTCTTCTCCAAGGAGAATAACTCCAATGGCTGTGTGAATACCGTTGACTTGACTTATCCTTCCGCGCCGCTCTTCCTGCTGTACAATACCGACCTGCAGAAGGGTATGATGACCAGTATCTTTGAGTACTCCAAGTCAAGACGTTGGACCAAGCAGTTTGCGGCTCACGACCTCGGTACCTATCCCCATGCCAATGGTCAGGTCTATGGCGGTGATATGCCGTTGGAGGAATCCGGCAATATGCTGATTCTTGCTGCTATGATCTCCAAGATAGATGGCAATACCGACTGGATTGACAGCTATTGGGGAATCTGCGGACAATGGGTCCGTTACCTCGTACGTAATGGCCTTGACCCTGACACTCAGCTCTGTACCGATGACTTCGCTGGCCACTGGGCGCATAATGCCAATCTGGCCATCAAGGCCATCATGGCCATTCAGGCTTATGCCGAGATTGCCAAGATGAAAGGCCTGACGGACACCTATGAAGAATACTCCAATAAGGCTAAGGAGATGGGAACCGCTTGGGAAGAGATGGCGCTCGACAACGACGAGAAACACTACCGCCTCGCTTACGACCGTGAGGACACGTGGAGCCAGAAGTACAATCTCGTCTGGGATAAGATGTGGGGTTCACAGGTGTTCCCTGCCCAAGTCATGACACGCGAGATGGCCTACTATACGACCAAGCAGAACAGCTATGGCCTTCCTTTGGATAGCCGCGAGGCGTACTCCAAGAGTGACTGGGTACTCTGGACTGCCGCGATGGTTGACAATACGAACAAACGTGCATTCCAGCGCTTCAGCGATCCCATCTGGAACTGGGTCAACGAGACTACAGACCGCGTGCCCCTCAGCGACTGGTACTGGACGGACAGCAAGCACTTCCGTGGCTTCCGTGCCCGTTCCGTCATTGGCGGCTTCTGGATGAAGCCTCTGATGGATAAGTACCGTGAGGAGCCGGATGCCGTACGTTCCTTGCCTATCGGTCAGCTGAAGTCGGGAACGGTAGCCATCTTTGATGCTTCGGGAATCCGTCGCACCGCGCCTCGAAAGGGCCTGAATATCATCCGTAAGGCGGATGGCTCTACAGTGAAGGTTGCCATTCAATAATGGCACCTTCCGCCAGCGAGCGCGGGACGTCGATGAGGCGTTGGTTGCGGCTGCCGCGGAACAGCAGGTCTGGATCTTTCTCGGCCACCAAGAAGGGGCCGTCAACCAACACGTCGATCAACTCTAATAAAGCGCGCTGCGCAGGCATGCGCAAAAGGGCTTCAAAGGTGTAGCCCGTATAACACCAAATGGTCTTATTGGTCCGTGTCTTGATGGCGCGGGCCAATTCTGTAAATCCCTCTGCCTGTTGCATGGGATCGCCGCCGGAGAAGGTGACATTGGCGAAGGGGTCTGCCTCAATGGTCTGCATGACCTCTTCTACGCTCATCTCCGTACCTCCGTCCTTGTCCCACGACTGCGGGTTATGGCATTCGGGACAATGGTGGGTACAACCAGCACAGTAGATGGAGGTCCGGAATCCGGGCCCATCTACTGTGGTGTCTTCTAGAATGGAGAGAATTCTCATTCTTTATTCCTTGAACTCTAAGTAGTCTGTATTGTGGATGACACGATCGTTGAGCTCGGCTAACTTAGCCTTGTTCCAACGCTCTGTCGTGCCAACGAGGTAGCCGGTAATACGCTGCAGGCGATCCAGATTGGTGCTGTGGCAGTGAGGACATTCCTCGATGGATTCGGCAGTTTCGTAACCGCAGTCCATGCAACGTACACGGGTGTGGTTGACACTTCCGTAGCCGATATTCATGGCGTCCATCATATCCACGATGTTCATCACAGCCTCAGGGTTGTGGGTAGCATCGCCGTCAATCTCTACGTAGAAGATGTGTCCGCCACGGGTCAGCTCGTGATACGGCGCTTCAATCTCAGCCTTGTGGCGTGCAGAGCACTTGTAATACACGGGCACGTGGTTGGAGTTGGTGTAGTATTCGCGGTCTGTGACACCCGGAATGACGCCGAATTCGCGCTTGTCGCCGCGTGTGAAGCGACCGCTGAGGCCCTCGGCGGGCGTAGCCAGAACGCTATAGTTGTGCTGGTACTGCTGGCAGAAATCGTTGATGCGATCGCGCATGTAGGTGACAATCTTCAGACCCAGCTTCTGGGACTCGGGGCTTTCGCCGTGGTGCTTGCCAGTGAGGGCGACGAGGCATTCTGCCAGGCCGATGAAACCGATACCCAGTGTGCCTTGGTTGATGACGCTCTCAATCGTGTCGTTGGGATCCAGCTTGTCGCAACCAATCCACAGGCTGTGCATCAGCAGGGGGAACTGCTTGGCAAAGGCCGTCTTCTGGAACTCAAAGCGCTCGTGGAGCTGGCGGGCAGTCAGTTCCAACAGGGCATCAAGTTTGGCGAAGAAAGCAGCGATGCGCTCCTCCTCATTCTGGATTTCCATGCACTCGATGGCGAGCTTCACGATATTGATGGTCGAGAAGCTGATGTTGCCGCGACCGATGCTGGTCTTCGGTCCGAAACGGTTCTCGAAGACGCGTGTGCGGCAGCCCATCGTAGCTACCTCGTGGATATAACGCTTGGGGTCGTCCTCGCGCCAGTCGGGATCCTGATTGTACGTAGCATCGAGGTTCAGGAAGTTGGGGAAGAAACGGCGTGCAGTCACCTTGCAGGCCAGACGGTAGAGGTCATAGTTGGGGTCGGTGGGGAGATAGCTCACGCCGCGCTTCTTCTTCCAGATCTGAATGGGGAAGATGGCGGTGACGCCGCTGCCTACGCCCTCGTAAGTGGAGTTCAGGATCTCGCGGATGATGCAACGTCCTTCCGCGCTCGTGTCTGTACCATAATTAATAGATGAGAATACAACCTGGTTACCGCCGCGGCTGTGGATGGTATTCATATTGTGGATGAAAGCCTCCATGGCCTGATGTACGCGGCTGACAGTCTTGTTGACGGCGTGCTGGATCACGCGCGCTTCACCCTCAAGGCCGTTGAGGTCCTTCTTCAGGTAGTCGTCCAGCTTCACTTGATAGAGATGGCTGTAGTCGGCGCCATAAAGCTCTTCAAGATTCTTCATTTCCTCGATGAAAGTCAGACGTACGTAAGGAGCCAGATAGAAGTCGAATGCCGGGATGGCCTGTCCGCCGTGCATCTCGTTCTGAGCGGTTTCCATGCTGATACATGCCAGCACGCTGGCCGTCTCAATGCGCTTGGCGGGGCGGCTCTCGCCGTGTCCTGCCATGTAGCCGCCTTCCAGCACGTGGTCCAGCGGATGCTGTACGCATGTCAGCGACTTGGTGGGGTAGTAGTCTTTGTCGTGGATGTGGAGATAGTTCTTCTTCACAGCCTCGCGGATGTCGTCGGAGAGGAGGTAGTCATCCACGAAGGGCTTGGTGGTCTCGCTGGCGAACTTCATCATCATACCGGCAGGCGTGTCGGCATTCATGTTGGCGTTCTCGCGGGTCACGTCGTTGCTCTTGATGTTAATGATTTCCAGGAACATCTCGCGCGTCTTGGCCTTACGTGCGATACTGCGTTGGTTGCGGTACTGGATGTAGATTTTGGCAACCTCCTTGCGGGCGCTCTTCATGAGCTCCAGCTCTACGGCATCCTGAATCTCCTCCACCGTCATCTGCGGCTTGCCGCGCATGGCAATGCGGTCAGAGATTTGGTGAACGAGTTGTGTGTCTTCGCCCTCCTCGGTGCGAAGCATGGCTTTACGGATAGCGGCTACGATTTTCTCTTCGTTGAAGCCGACGATGCGTCCGTCGCGCTTGACTACAGTTTGTATCATAATGATGTTCTCGCTGACTTTGCGAGGTTTAGTATTTGGGGTTTAAAGTAAATGTTCAATTCTCGGATTTGTGCGCCTTACTGCGTAGGCCCGAAAGACGTTGCAAAGGTAAGAAGTTTGCCTGAAACGTGCAAGAGTTTTGTTGTAAAATTTTGAAAGTTTTCCAAAATATTTTGTATTATATCTGAAAATGAGGCGTTTGAAAAATCATGACGTGCCAAAAGTTTTCCAAAACGAAAAGTGTTTGTGTAACCTGCTTGCTCTCTTTGGTTTACGCAAAGCGGCCGTTTTACCTCGTGCGCGAACCTATATTTTATATGATATGATGGGGATCTGGGGTTTATGAGATTGTGGGCTTGTTCATTCATTTTCTTCATTTCTTTTCCTTAAATTTTTTGTTTTCTCATTTTCTTTCTACCTTTGCAGCACGAAACAATTAAAAACCCACTAGATATGAACAAGAAAGTATGGTTGCCCATCGTGGCAGGTCTCGTTTGCGCAGCGTGCAGTACTGTCGGTTTGACAGGTCGCAAACAGTTGAACATCATCTCCGAGTCTGAAATCCTATCGGCCAGTCAGACCGAGTATCAGACGTACATGAAGAGTGCCAAACTCTCCACCGACGCCGCTGCTACGGCTGTGGTGAAGAACGTGGCACAGCGTATTGCCAGTGCCGCAATGGCTTATCTGCAGGCATCCGGCCAGACCGCAGACATGGCTAACTACGCTTGGGAGTTCAATCTCGTGCAGGACAATGAGCGCAATGCGTTCTGCATGCCTGGCGGTAAGATTGTGGTCTATTCCGGAATGCTTGATTTAATCGGCAACGGCGCTTCGCGCGACGATGAGCTGGCTGCCGTGATCGGTCACGAGGTAGGTCATGCGATTGCCAAGCATGGTAACGAGCGTGCCAGCCAGCAGATGGTGGCCAGTCTGGGCAGTTCCGTTCTGGGCGCTGTCGTTGCCAATAAGAGCCAGCAGACGCAGCAGGCTGTGGCGATCGCCTATGGCTTGGGAGCCCAGTATGGTGCCCTCCTGCCTTTCTCGCGCAAGCAGGAGCTGGAGGCCGACTACATCGGTATCGTCCTTGCTACCCTCGCCGGCTATGATGCCGATGCCGCTGTCACGCTGTGGCAGAAGATGGAGGCTGCCAGTCAGTCCACGACGGCAGAGTTCATGAGCACCCACCCCAGCAGTACCACGCGTATCTCACAGCTCCAGAAGGATATCCCGAAGGTGAAGTCCACCTACGGGCAGAAGTAATTGTAGGGACATCCTCTTGTAGTACCTCCGATAGTTTTATTTTACGTTGAAAGCGATTGTTTTTGACCTCGATGGTACCCTCTTGGATACCTTGGAGGATTTGGCGGATGCCACCAACTGGGCGCTCCGTCGCAACGGCTTGCCTGTGCGTCGGTTGGACGAGGTGCGCCAGTTCGTGGGCAATGGTGTCCATCGCCTCATTGAGCGTGCTGTCCCCGAAGGTACGGCGGCAGACCTGTTGGAGCGCACCTTTGCCGATTTCAAATCCTATTATGTTGTCCATTGTCAGGACAAGACCCACCTCTATCCGGGCATTGCTGAGATGTTGCAGACGCTGAAGGCCCACGGCTACCGCCTCGCCATTGTCAGCAACAAGTTGCAAGCAGGTGTCGATGAACTCTATGACCGTTATTTCTGCGACACGGTGGAAGTGGCTATCGGCGAGCGCGCAGGGATACAACGCAAGCCCGCACCGGACATGGTGCAGGCAGCCCTGAACGCTTTGGGTGTGGAAGCCTCAGAAGCCATCTATGTAGGTGACTCCGATGTTGATCTGCAGACCGCCCGCAACAGCGGCCTCTCCTGCATCTCTGTCCTTTGGGGCTTCCGCGACCGCGATTTCCTCATAGCGCATGGCGCCACCCAATTAGTGGAACGGCCCGAGGAAGTGATAGCGTATCTATAATTAGCTAAAATAAACAGAGAACCGACAGCGCTCATTGTCTGCCGGTTCTCTCGTTGTTAGGGTAATTAATATTTTTCACTTTTCATTCTATCACTTTTCACTTAGAGTGTGAACGGTCCTTGGCCCATACACGACGTGGTAGTCAGTGCGGTGAGGAATGCTGTGAGGGCGGCTACTACCATCTTCGCCACAACCTCCCAAATTCGTTCTTTTTTCATAACTGCTTATTAATTAGAAATTAAACTATCGAATGTTATTTTTACGAACACGAATTTATCGAATCTCACGAATTGGGCG
>JAILQO010000082.1 GCA_024698925.1 Bacteroidaceae bacterium
CCTCCCTCACGGGAGGGGTCGGGTGGTGGGTCTTTTTTTTACTTCACCCTCACCTTTGCACTCACGCCATCCACACTCACTACATACACGCCTCTCTTCAGCGCGATGAAGCCGTTGCCGTCGTGCTGAGCGGATTGTGCACCGCTGGTGGTATAGACATTGATGGTCTTGCCTTCGGCGCCGCCGATGGCGATGCCGCCATCTTGCTTACCGATGCAGACACCTGTCTTTCTCGTCATTGCATTGATAGCAGTTGCCTCGTCACTTGGACGCAGCAGGAAGCGGTCATTGAAGGAGCCTGCGGCGGTATCGAAGTCATAGGTGCCGAGGCTGAGGTCAAAGGTGGTATTCAGCTTGGTATCTACCAGCACCATTGGCATATCCATGCGTGGGGCACCAATACAGAATCTACCGGCCTTTTTCGCCGTGTACCCTAGGCGGATGTCGCCCTGCAGCGGACGCTCGTTGATAGCCATATTGATACCGTTCTCTATCGAGTAGAGCTGTGCCTCGGCCTCATTGCTAAGGAACTTAGAAGCATCGCAGTCTAGTTCGTAGTCGCGGCTCTTCTTCTCGTTTAGTACTACACGTGTGCGGTCGGCCTGTTCGTCGCCACAGAACATCTCCAGATTGATCAGGCGGCGCTCAGGCGTGATGCCTGCGCGGCGGCGAGCCTTCACGCGCTCTGCCTTCTTCGTCTGTCCCTGATTATAGCTCTCGCGGCGGGCAGGCTCGAAGTTGATTTCATCAACCTCCGTGGGCTTCTGTACGAAGAAGGCCTCGTAGGGCTGCAGGTGACACTCATCGTCGGCAGGACGATAGGCTGTATAGGTGCCGTTGTTATACACCGTGATGGGTGCATCGAAATCATCTTCCAAGAAGTCGTAGAAGCTGGAGTAAGGATTACCCACGAGGTTCCAACTGGCATTGGCCGCGTTGGCTGATGCATAAGCCACCAACGTCTTCGGGCGATCGCCGCCGAACTTGGGATGGCTGAACTCAACAATCAGGTTGCCCGTATGGCTGCTCTGGAAGGCATAGCCCACACCTGCAGTCAGCGTAGAGCTCGTCACCGTCTTCCAACCACCGCTACCATTCGTTGCACGATAGGCTCCGTCATAATAGCGCCAAGCATACTGACCAGGATAGGTACAGTTGGCAATCGTCACGTCGTAGGGGAAGCAGAAGAAGTACCAGCGACTGGCCTTCACGTTTATCTTCACGCGCAGGGTGTTCACCGTCAGGTTACCTTCCTCTTCACCGTCGTCCTCACCAATCAGCGAACCACCCTGACCTTCACCATTAAGCACCTGATCCACATTGTTGAATTCCTGTGGCTCATCACCCTCAACAGTAAATGAGCCTTGTGAGTTGATTTCACCATCCACATGCTCGCCATTGCTCATGTCAGGTATGCGTTGGTCGTCCTCACCCATTACAATGTCGCTGTTCGTCGGCACCTTAGTATAATCGTCAGCGCTCAACGTCGTCTTGTTCACATTCACGAACTGGCTCCAGTTCGTGTCGTAATAATAGTTGTTATAGAGAAACTCAGGGACATACAACTGCTGGTGAGTGTAGTCGTTGAATGTGTCAGAGCCAATGCTGATGATGTCAGGCATATAGGCATAGATAGTCTTCAGGCTTGAGCAGTAATCGAAGGCCCTTTCGCCAATTGATGTAAGATAGGGAGGCAGGTGCATTTCGGTAATGGAAGAACAACTCGAAAATGCTCTATCGCTTATTGTCTTGAGCTGTTCTGGCAGATGGATGCTCGTTAGCTTACTGCAGCTAAGGAATGCATCATTTCTAATGAGTGTAACAGACTCCGGGATATTGATAGAAGTTAGACTGTAGCAATTATAGCACATATTTGATGGAATTTCCGTAATACCCTCGGGTAATGTCAGCGATTTAAGTTTTTGACAGCCAAAAAATGCATTACCATCCAATGCCGTAATATCCTTAGGGAACTTGAATGACACAATATTGGTCGGGGCAAAATAACCAGTTACGACGTTATCTTTAGTTTTATATGTTTGATAATAAGCATAAGAACTTGCTACCACATTGGCTTCGGAAAGATCTAAGTCCACAAGGTTAATCATCTTGTTGCGGAACACCATCACGTCATAGCTGTTGAACGTGCCTTTCACTTTCAGGCGTAGAACATTTCGTAACAAATCTTCGCCAATGGCTTCTGCTACAGCCGATGTGGATTCGTTGGCCGTTACATCAACTGTCTTTTCAATATGGTCGGCATCAACAATCGCATTAGCGCTTGCCGACCATGCTTCGCGATAGACATCAACACATGCATGTGGGACCACCAATTTGGCACTTTCACCCAAACCGCTTTGAGTACAGGGTGTAGCGGAATTAAATGTAACAACCATGCCATGTTCTCCAAAAGCTCCCTGATATATCGTTTCTACACTCGAGGGGATTGTAATTGACATCAGATTGTTGCAATACCTGAAAGCATCTTTCCCGATTGATGTGAGTCCCTCGGGGAGTATGATAGAGGTCAGTCTGCAACTTTGAAACGCTCCTTCTCCGATAGATGTGACGCTGTTGGGGATGTTGATGGAGGTCAGGCCGCTAGCGAACGTATAGGCTCCAATGGATGTGATACCATCGGGTAGGGTAATGGAGGTCAGTTTGTGGCAACCACAGAACGCATAGTTTCCAATGGAGGTGACGCTGTTGGGGATATCAACGGAGGTCAGGCTAGAACAGAAACCGAACGCAAAGTATCCAATGGACGTGACTCCGTCGGGAAGGGTGATAGAGGTCAGGCTGGAGCACTGATAGAACGCATAGCTTCCAATGGACGTGACATTATACTCTGTTTCACTAATATATACCTTAGAAGGAATTGTCAGGTCTGCAGGGATTGTTCCACTAATGCAAGGAGTAGAGTTTCCATTATACAAATTGGCATTACTTCCCGAAGTTGTAAAACTCCAAATCGTTCCATTGGCATCAGTCCACTCATAGGCCGATGCGGAAATGCTGGTCAACAACGCCAGCAAAGTAAGTATAAAATGTTTTGGTTTCATCATTGTATATTTTTTTTATGTTTTATTCAGTTACTTCACAACCACCTTACGCGTACCTTTTATATATATACCGCGCGTGGGAGAAGAGACGGGGCGACCGGAAAGGTCGTATAAATTGACAATGGATAATGGATAATTGACAATTGTTTTTATGCCATCGGGGTCGCTGAAGTTGAAGGCGAAGGATTTGACGCCAGGGGTAATAGAGGGCGTGAAGTAACAGCGGCCAGCGGGGAGGCTGAAAGTGACGCCCTCTGCATCGTAGAACATCGGCCCCTCACCTTGGTTCTGCAAGATGTAGCCTGTATTGACTGTTGTTCCGGTTAGCACACCTGTGAGGAAACCATTAGCAAAGATATCCGTCACGTTATCACCAGAGAACGAAACCGTGCCGCTGATGCTGCCCGAATACCCGCTCTCGGCATAGACGATATACGGTGTGCAGGCTGCTAAGCTGGCGGCTGGTGTCAGCGTCAGCAGGTCACCGTCAATGGCATTGCAAGTATAAGCCTTCAGTCCGCTTGGCAGATCGGCATCGAACGGCAGAATCAATGTGCCCACCTTGTTATCAGCTGAGACATTCAAAGGTAGCGTGCGCGAAGTGGGAATACCCGTCGTGAACGGACGGCAGGCGAAATCAGCAGGCACATACTTCTCAGCTGCAGATGTAGTCAAATTCAAGCCGGTTAGCTTCACGATGGGCTTGGGAGAGAAGCTGGAGGTAAAAGCAGATTCGTCAATTGTGACATAGACGTTGAACAACTTTCCCGAGGTTTTTCTGAGATTAGAGCTTTGAGTAGAAGCACAGCCCACACGTAGTTGATAAGAGTTGTGTAATGCACGTGAAATAGTGTGAGTATAGTTTCCACCAGATTTTGGATACATCTTATCGCCATCGTTCATGAATACGAAATAGGTTTCATCATCCTCACCATCAGGAACGCCATAGATTACATGAATACCTACCGGTAGGAAGAGATCTAAGTTATAAGCTGAGTAAGTCCCACTTCCGCTTAAACTGACGGTGAAATAATAGGCGCCTGTATGGGTTTCATCGTCCCATGTAAATTCATCGTCGTAGTCTAGGTCGCTAACCGTAAACGTATCGTCGGTAGGTGTTCCTTGTGCCCCTGCAGTCTTTGGCAGCAGCGCGCACATCATAAATAAAAGTAGAATCTTCTTCATGCGTTATAGGGTTTTTAATTGTTTCATTCCTGTGGTCTCTCAGTCCCAAAGAAGACCTATGTACATGATGAAGCGTGGAACTGTATGTTCCATCTTCAAGCTGAGGTACGTAGGATGAACCCGAACGGTAAAGATGATTAAGACCAGTTCCACGCTGACGCGTGAAGCTGTTAAGTCTTTCTTTAACCGTTCTGAGTTCCTACGCATGTAGGTCCTCCGGGGATTTGCAATATTGAAAGTTTCCTACGTTTTCAGCTTGCAAGAGACGAGCATAACGCTTCGTTTTAATTCCAATAAGTTGTGTGCCGGCCGCTGCCAGCTACCCCATTTCTCGCCACCATTCAGCATGCAAATAGCAGCGAATCAGAGGTTTCACGCCGCAAATGTAGCGATTAATCTGATTCACACAAAGAAAAACTCGAAAAAGTTTGGAGGAATCAAAGAAAATGTGGAAGAAAAAGTTTAATAAGCCCTTCCCTTAGTTCTAAACCACTACCCTGAATCAGGGGAATGGTTTGATTAGTTTTTAAATCCGTGGCATAATTATCCGTTGTTCAAGATGGGGCACGAATAAGCCCAAATAGCGCTGAATCGATTCAGACAATCGAGTGAATTAACTCATTGGATCGTTTGAATCGATTCAGCGTTTTTAGTCACACCCCAAAAAGGTGATTTATGCGGCCTCGTAGATGTAGTTACGGAACAGGCTTTTTTCACAGCGTGGCCGCTGTTGGCCGCCCTCCGCGTAGGAGTTACGCTCCGGCCACTCGCGCCGAACAGCCAAAGGGCTGTTCTAAATCAAAGATTTACGCTCGTTACCAATCGTCGTCCTCGTTGCCTACGAGTCCGTTCTTGATGGCCTCGTTGATTTTGTCGAGGATGGCGTTGGAGTAGGCGTGGGTCATGACCAGCGCCTTGGAGCAGGTGCGCTTCTTGTTGTCCTTATCCACGAAGGGGTAGTGCTGCGCAATCTCCCACTGCTCATCGTAGAGGCGGCGGTCGGTCTTATCGTCCTTCATGCGCTTGCCGTCACCGAGGATGTTCAGGTTATCCAGGCTGCTGTCGCTGTTATCCAGGATACCGCCTAACCAACCGGCGGCCTCAGCCTTGAGGATATCATAGTTCTGGACGGTGTAGGTGACGCGGACGCGACCTTCCTTGATGTCGATGCGGATCACGGGGGTGATGCTGACAATATAACGGTTGAGGGTACCAGTGTGAGTGGCGATGCCGTCGATGGTGGAGGAAATGATGATGCAGCCGGACTCCTTGTCGTTGAGGCTGATGGCCTGCTTGTCCTTGAAGGTGGCTGTAGTCCAGTAGTTCAGGGCGAGATAGAGCTGTTCCTTGGTCTTGTTAGGTGTTTCGATCACTTCCTGATAGGTGAGGGATTGGTTCTTGTCGAACGTCAGTCCTTCGGCGATGTTCTTGGCAGCATCGAGCCACTTGTCGCCGTAGCGCTCCTTGGCATACTTCTCGAGATCGGAGGCCTTCATGACTTGGGCCTGGATGGTGAGGGAGCCGCACACCAACATCAGGGCGGCCAGCATCCAATGTGCGATTGTTTTCATCATTCAGCGTTTATTAAGTGAATAATCATTTTGTTTTATCTTCATTAGCTGATATTACTCCAGTCGATATCATTTTGGTTGAGTTCACGCAGGTGGCGCCACATCGCAGCGTATTCGGGCTTTTGCTGGTCGGGGTCCTCGTCGAGGATGCGGTTGGCGGTGTCACGTGCCAGCTGCACGAGCTGTCCATCGCGCGCCAGATTGGCGATGTGCAGGTCAAAGGCCATACCGCTCTGCTGTGTGCCCTCGAGATCGCCCGGGCCGCGGAACTTGAGGTCAGCCTCGGCAATCTCAAAGCCGTCGTTGGTCTCGCACATGATCTCAATGCGCTTCTTGGTATCCTGCGAGAGGTTGTACTTGGTGACCAGGATGCAGTAGCTCTGCTCCGCACCACGGCCTACGCGGCCGCGTAGCTGGTGCAACTGTGCCAGACCGAAACGCTCGGCGTTCTGAATCACCATCACGGAGGCATTGGGGACGTTGACGCCTACTTCGATGACCGTCGTTGCGACGAGTATCTGCGTCTCGCCGCGCACAAAGCGATCCATTTCCGCATCCTTCTCGACGGACTTCATCTGGCCGTGTACCTTGGAGATGTGCAGACTGGGGAAGGCGTGGCATAGTTCCTCGTAGCCGTTCTCGAGGTCCTGCATGTCCATCTTCTCGCTCTCCTTGATGAGGGGATAGACGACATAGACCTGACGTCCCTTCTGGATTTCCGTGAGGATGCCATGATAGAGCGATTCCGTGCGCTCCTGCCAGAAATGGCGCGTCTCGATGGGCTTGCGGCCCGGCGGTAGTTCGTCGATGACGCTCACGTCGAGGTCGCCATAGAGGGTCATTGCCAACGTGCGGGGAATGGGCGTAGCAGTCATGACGAGGACGTGGGGATAAGAGCCGTCTCCATCTCCGCCACCCAGAGAGGGCGTCTTTTTCCATAGCTTGGCACGCTGGGCAACGCCGAAGCGGTGTTGCTCGTCAATCACGACAAGGCCCAACCGACGGAAGGCTACGGTATCCTCCAGCACGGCGTGGGTGCCAATAAGGATCTGCACCTCGCCCGTGCGTGTTCCTTCTAATATGGGATCGCGCCGCTTCTTACCCTTCACGGCGCCCGTCAGTAGTTCTACCCGCACAGGCATATCCTTGAGGAACGCACGGAAGGTGGCATAGTGCTGTTCTGCCAGTATCTCCGTGGGTGCCATGAGGCAGGCCTGATAGCCGTTGTCCAAGGCGATGAGCATCGTCATGAGAGCTACGAGGGTCTTGCCAGACCCAACGTCGCCCTGCAGGAGGCGGTTCATCTGACGCCCGCTGCCCATGTCGCGCCGCATCTCGCGGATAACACGCTTCTGGGCATTGGTCAGCTCAAAAGGGAGATAGTGGTGATAGAATGTATTGAAATAGTCGCCGATGGTACTGAAAACGTGTCCGAAGACGGTTTGCTGGCGCTGGCGGGCATAGCGCAGGATGCCCAACTGGATAAAGAAGAGTTCCTCGAACTTCTGACGATAGGTGGCACGCCGTAGCGCATCGGCCGACGGCGGGTAATGCAAGTCGTGGAGCGACTGCCAAAGGGGCACGAGCAGGAGTTGTTGGATGATGTTAGCCGGTAGGGTCTCGGAGAGCCCAATCGGACTTTCAGCGAGCTTGGCAAACAACGTGTTGGTGAAGCGCTCCATGCTACGGCTGTTGAGACCGCCTTTCTTCATCCGTTCGGTGGTGTTGTAGTAGGGCTGCAAGCCCATCGTGCCGAGTTGCAGACTCTCGGCCGGGTCTATATCGGGATGGGCAATATTCAGGCGGCCGTTGAACACGTTTGGGCGCCCGAAGACGATGTACTGCTTACCAATCAGGTAGCTTTTCTTGATCCACTTGAAGGCGCCTGCTTGGAACCAGATGAGGTCGAGGATGCCCTGACCATCGGTGAAATGGGCGATTAAATGACGCTTACGTCCCTGACCTTCCTCCTCAAAACTCAGAATCTCACCCTTGACCTGCACGAACGGCATGTCCGCCGTCAGCTCATGGATATAGTAGAGGCGCGTGCGGTCAATGTGCTTGTAAGGGAAGTAGTACAGCAGGTCGCGGAACGTCGTGATTCCGAGTTCCGATTCCAGCAGTTTGGCACGTTGAGGGCCTACGCCAGGCAGGTAGGTGATGGAGGTGGAGAGGTCGATGGGAGTGGAAATTGAGAATGGAGAATTAAGAATTGAGAATGGAGAATTAAGAATTGAGAATGGAGAATTAAGAATTGAGAATTGAAAAGTGAAAAGTGAAAAGTGAAAAGTGAAAAATGACGTGTAGCCCGCAATATTTATAAATGATGAATGACGAATGACGAATGATGAATGATGAATAAGAGTTACCCTCATTATTAAAAGGTTTATTTTATTTGTTATTTGTCATTCGTAATTTGTAATTATTATTTGGAAATTCTACGGGAGCAAAGCCGCGCTCGACGCTGAGGCGCGAAAGGGGTACGACGGCGCACCAGGTGGCGAGGTCTTCGAGGGTGATATCCCACGGCTCACCTGTGCGCAGGCAATGGACGAGGCGGCGGTTCATAGCGAGGCTCATCTGTTCGTGCGAGGGGCGACCCTCGTCGTTCAGCGTGATGCGTCCTTGTGTGCCTATGAAGGTCAGCTGGCGCTCGTACGGCTGTTGGGTGAGCACGTCATGTTTCAATAGGATGGTACGGCCGCGTGCGGTGCGGATGAGCGTTGTCGTGTGGTCGCCGTTCTGGAAGTCAGGAGCTGCGGCGTGCATCACCGTCTCATAGACTTTGGGGCCCATGAGGGCGGCGCTGTCCATGCAAACCAGCGTCTGCAAGCTGTCTGTGCGACCAATGCCGAGTGCCTGACAGATGGGACCCATCTCATGCGTGGGATAGAGGTCGCCGCGCTGCCGGCTGTTCAGTTCCAGACGCCAAGGGGCCCAGCGGTCTCCAAGGTCGTGGTAATAGGAACCTTCTGCATGCACAATTTCGCCGATGGCACCAGCGGAAATCGAAGCGACGGCATCCATGAGCTGTTGCTCAAAACAGACATTCTCCAGCAACATACACTGCCGTCCAGTTGTACGGGCAGTGCTGACGAGGAGTTCGATATCCACGAGTGTGGTTGCGGCCGGCACTTCCACAGCTACATCCTTGCCGCTACGCATCGCCTCGACGGCAATGGGCACATGAGAGAGCCAGTCGGTGCAGATATAGACAAGATCGACATCCTCCGCATGGCAGGCTGTCAGGTAGGCATTTGGCCCTGCGGCACAACGGACGGCCGCGTTGTTGCCATTCGCCGTAGCCAACTCCTGTGCCTGCTGCACATTGGCAGCAGAGAGGTCGCAGAGCGTGGTGGCGGCTGTGCCAGGAATAGACAGCAGGAGACGCAGGGCGGTGCGACCGCGGTCGCCCAGCCCTACGAAACCTATACGAAGGAGTTTGTTTTCGCTCATTGTCTCTAAGTAATCGCTATGATATTATTTGAAATCAGCCCAGTCATCCGTGCGGAAAGGTCCGACGGGCAGACCGGAGACGGTCGTGAGGTTGCACTCGGGGTTGTCGGCCCAAGCATAGCGCACGGCTACGGGATGAGCTACCTCGGGGCACTCCACGACAACGCGGCGCATCCATTGGTTCTCGCCGACTGTGTAAGCGCGGGCAACGTGCCATTTGTGGTCGGGACCAGCCATCGTGAAGCCTTTGATGTCGGCGTTCTCAGCCAGCATCTCGCTACCGGCAACGGGGAAGAAGGTGAGGGTGGCCTTGCCGTCGGCAACGCGCATCTGGCTGAAATCGGGAGCGGCACAAGCCTCCTCGCGTCCATAGGTGCGGTTCAGCGCCAGCAGGGCGAGGCGACGTCCCACCTCTTGCTTATTCTTCGGGTGGATGTCGTTGGCCATACCGATATCAATATTCACAGCCATCCCAACACCATCCAACTGTAGGGCCTTGCGCTGTACCTCACGAATGGCAGCCCACTCAGATTCGGGTTGCAGTTCCTTGCGGCTGAGGTAGTTGGCAATCTGTACGAAGTAGAAGGGGATGGCTTTGGAATCAGCCATGCGCATGAAGCGGCGGCGCTCATCCTGCGGCTGTGGCTTGGGGAAGGGAGCCACGGTGGAGTTCTTGTTGAAGCGTGACTGCCAGTCGAGAATCATGGCCTGAAAGAGGCTCTCGTACTGTACGGCGCGTCCCACGTTGGAGCAACCCTGATACCAGAGGAAGCCACGAACGGGCATATCCAGGAAGGGAGCCACCATTGAATTGTAGAGGCCAGAGGGGTACCATGAGTCGCGGGGCGACTTGGGCTCTACGCCGCGCTTCTTGTCTTTGAGTGTGGCGGCATCGGTCGTTGTCTTCCAGCTCCATTTGCCTGCGAGGGAAATGGCTTTCTCGCCAGCCTTGACATTGAAGTTCTTGGCCTCTGCAATGAAACCGCCGTCGCCGCTGGTATCATAAACGCGGACGGTGAGGACATTGCGTCCAGCCTTGACGAGACGGCCGGGGACGGTGTAGGTGCGGTTGCGGCTCCAACCGGAGGTGGCGCCGACGCGCTTGCCGTTCCAGTAAGTGACATCCTCATCGTCGATGGCGCCCAGCTCCAGGGTCAGGTCCTTACCAGCCAACGCTGCCGGAATCTCCACGTCGCGACGAAGCCACGCGATTCCATCGAAGTTCTTCAGCCCATCGACTTGGTTCCAGTTCTTGGGCTGTGCGGTCTGTTCCCAGCTGCTGACGTCGAAGGCGGGATCAGCCCAAAGGGCTTTGTCCACGTTGCCATCAGCGAGCCCCTTGTCGCCCTCGAAGATATCTTTCATCCAATCTGTAATCTCGTCCTGATAGAGCTGCTCGATTTTCTTGGCATCGAAACCAGTAGCGAACGTGCGACGTGCATGCTCCTCGAAGCCCGTCACACCCTGCAACGCCTCCAGACTAGCCCAGCTCTCAGCAGGCGTGCCGCCCCAGGAACTGTTGACCACGCCCACGGCGATGCCCAGCTTCTGGGACACCTCACGGGCAAAGAAATAGGCTGCGGCAGAGAATTTCTCCACCATCGCGGGTGAGCAAACGGCCCAGCCCTTGGTGTGGCCGAGAGGCACCTTTTTCTGCGGCGTCGTAGCGACGACTTTCTCTACTTGGAACAGGCGCACCAGCGGGTGGTTGGCAGCCTGTACCTCCTGCTCCCAGTTCTGGACCATGCCCCAGCCCTTGACAGGCATCTCCATATTAGACTGTCCGCTGCAGAACCATACCTCGCCGGCCATCACGTTGTCGAGGACGGTCTTCTTGCCGTCATCAAAGGTCAGTGTGTAAGGTCCGCCGGCGGCAGGTACCTGAAGGTCGAAGGTGAAGGCGCCGGTCTGCTTGTCGGCCTTAACCTGTGCGGTCTTCCCGTCCCACGAAGTGGTGATTTTCACAGTGGCACCTTTCTTGGCGGTTGCCTGTAGTTTGACGGTGGTGCGCTGTTGCAGCACCATGTTAGATGACATCCATCCGGGCAGCGTAACTTCTGCCTGGATCAGGGCGGCGCTGAATATGGCCGCGAGGGATAAAACGATGCGTTTCATAAGTGATATTGAGGTTAAATGGTTATGTGTTTAGTCAAAGGAATAGGCCGCGTGCTCACTGGCCCCACGTCTCGCGGTCGAGATTGCGGTAGCCAATGGCCTCGGAGAGGTGCGCGGTTTGGATGGTGGGCGATCCGTCGAGGTCGGCAATGGTGCGTGCCAATCGGAGGATGCGGTCGTAGGCGCGGGCGCTGAGCTGGAGTCGGTTGATGACGTCGCGCAGCATGTTCATGTCCTGCGGCGCGGGTGTGGCGTACTGGCGCATGAGGGCCGTGGTCATCTGCGCGTTGCAATGGATGCCTGGGAAGGCGCGGTAGCGCTCCTCCTGAATCTGTCGTGCACGGACCACGCGCTCACGGATGGCTGCGGAGGGTTCGCCGGGCTTGGTACGACTGAGGTCGTTGAAGCTGAGGGGCGTGATCTCGATTTGTATGTCGATGCGGTCCAGGAGCGGTCCGCTGATTTTGTTCAGATATTTGTGAATCTGTCCGGGCGTGCACTGACACGGCTTGGTGGGATGGTTGTAGTAGCCGCAGGGACAGGGGTTCATCGAGGCGACGAACATGACGTTGCAGGGGTACTCGATGCTGTACTTGGCGCGGGTGACGGTGATGTGGCGGTCCTCCAGCGGCTGGCGCAGCACTTCAAGGGTGGCGCGCTGAAATTCGGGCAGTTCATCGAGGAAAAGGACGCCGTTGTGAGCCAGACTGATTTCGCCAGGCATCGGATTGGCGCCGCCGCCTACGAGGGCGACTTGGGACACCGTGTGGTGCGGTGCGCGGAAGGGGCGCTCGGTGATGAGTCCGGTACCGCCTTTGAGCTGTCCGGCGACGCTGTGAATCTGCGTTGTCTCCAGACTCTCCGCAAGCGAGAGTGGCGGCAGGATGCTGGGCAGGCGTCGCGCCATCATGCTCTTGCCGGCGCCTGGAGGGCCTACCATAATCAAATTATGTCCACCGGCCGCCGCCACCTCGAAGGCGCGCTTGACGGCTTCTTGGCCTTTTACGTCCGCAAAGTCCAGCGAGAACTCGTTCTGATGGGCGTAGAATTCAGCCCGCGTGTCGATGACCGTAGGCTGCAGATCTGGTGCGCAATGGTTGAAGAAGTCCATCACCTGCTTCAGGCTGGTGGCGCCATAGACTTTCAGCTTGTTCACGACGGCGGCTTCGTGCACGTTCTGCTGCGGCACGATCAGCCCGTCGTAGCCCATCTCGCGCGCTTTGATGGCGATGGGGAGGGCGCCGCGGATGGGTTGCAGGCTGCCGTCGAGGCTCAGCTCACCAAGAACCATGAACCGTCCGGCCTCGCTCATGTCCATAAGTCCGTTGGCCATGAGGATACCCAACGCGATGGGTAGGTCGAAGCCCGTTCCTTCCTTGCGGATATCGCCGGGTGCCAGGTTCACCGTGATTTCCTGCCGAGGCATGGTGATGCCGATATTGGAGAGTGCGGCCTCGATACGGCTTTGGCTCTCCTTGACGCTGCTGTCAGGGAGTCCGACAATCACCATGTGCGCGAAGGACGGCTCCTTGCTGGTAGCCGTGATGTTCACTTCGATGGTGACGGGAATGGCGGTGATGCCATCAACGGTGGCGCAATAGGTTTTGGCAAGCATGAAAGGCCTGTTTTGCGATTTTGACAGCGCAAAGATACGGTTTTCTGTCGGAATCGCACAATTTTTGCACCTTTTCTTTGTTCGAAAAGGATAAATCGCTACTTTTGTAGTGTGAAACTTCTGATTCGTTGCTTTATGCATCGCAAATGATATGAAATACTTCTACTACATAGTTACACTGACGATGATTCTCACATCGTGTATCAAAGACGAACCACAAAACACGGAATGCGACATTCTTGAAGCATGGGTTGAGGGTGATCACCTGGCTCAACACTTCTTCCAGAATACCGATATGCGAATCAGAGAGGTATCTTCAGGCACAGATCTGCTGACATTTACCATCCGGAATCATGCGTCGTTACCAGCTATGCCCGTGTACTTCAAGCTTTCATCCGGAGCAGTCGTATCGCCAGCCAACGGCAGTGAGCAGGATTTCAGCAATGGGCCTGTCACTTATATCGTGACATCTGAGGATGGGCAATGGCACCGGACCTATCAGGTCGATTTTCGTGAGGCTTCGCTGCCCAGCAGCAGTTATGACTTTGAAGACTTTGAGTTGAGTTCAAACGGCAATTATTATGTATGGTATGACACTGGGAATGATGGGGCGATAGACCGCATCTGGGCCTCGGGCAATGAGGGCTTCATGATTGCCAATCCCAACGCGGATGCTAAGGACTATCCCACCGTGCCTGATGAGAATGGCTTTGACGGCTATTGCGTAAGGTTAACCACGCGCGCCACAGGCTCCTGGGGCAAAGCTTTCAAGAAGCCCATTGCCGCAGGCAACCTCTTCCTCGGAGCTTTCGACAGCAAATATGCACTGACGAATACACTGAAGACCACCCAAATGGGTATCCCCTACACCAAGGAGCCAGTGAAGGTGACTGGATACTACAAATACAGTCCGGGCGAGGTATTTACAGATAAAGATTCACGGGAAGTGCCTGACCGCATCGACGAGCCCAGCATCTATTCGGTGCTCTATCTTAACCACGACGAGCAGGGCAATGAGGTGATGTTGCACGGCGATGACGTACTCACAAGTCCCTACATCGTACGCACGGCACAAGAGGAAGCACTGCCAGCGACCAGCGATTGGCAACCGTTCGAATTAACCTTTAAGGGCACCATTCCCATCGATGCCGATTTGCTGGCTAATCGCGGTTACAGTCTGGCACTTGTTTTCTCGTCGAGCAAGACGGGCGACACGTTTGAGGGTGCTGTGGGCAGTACGCTCTATATTGACAAGGTGAAAATTACTTTCCAAACGGAACAAACGACAGAGAACGCACAATGAGACACATACAGATATCATTGATCCTCTTTTGTCTGGCACTGCTGACAGGTCCTGCGACAGCACAGATTGATTTCGATAACATACAACTGAAAGCCCGCGTCGGTTATAACATAGGGGCCACAGCGCCCTTGGGCATACCTGCCAGCATACGCGGCATAGAATCGTTTAAGCTAATACCCGATTTCAGGGTAGGATTCGATGCCATGTATCCGCTATCGGAGAAATTCGGGATTGCAGCCGGCCTCTTTTTTGAAACGAAAGGCATGGATGGCGAAGTGACCACTAAGGGCTATCACATGAAGGTGAAGATGGACGATGCCGAAATGGAAGGACTCTACACGGGTCACGTACGTCAGAAAGTGCAGCAGCGCATGCTCACTATTCCCCTGCAGCTGAGCTATAGGATCAGCGAGAAGGTGGAGCTTACTGGCGGTCCCTATTTGTCGCTGTTGCTCGCCAAGGAATTCTCCGGCTATGCCTTCGACGGTTACCTACGCAAGGACGACCCGACGGGTGCCAAGGTTGTGATGGGCAATCAGGAAGGAGAATGGGCTACCTATGATTTCAGTGATGAGATGCGTACTTGTCAGCTGGGCGCGACGGTAGGTGTCAATTGGGATCTCTTTCGGCGGCTGGGCTTGTCGGCCGACCTCTCATGGGGCCTCACAGGCATCCATCGCAGCGATTTCAAGACTGTAGAGCAGACGCTCTACCCAATCTACGGAACCATCGGTATCTTCTACAGAATCAAATGATAATGACTACATATCATATAATTCATTAAAATCAAACAATAGCGTATGAGAAAAATTTCTACCCTACTATTTGTTGTCATGTCAGCCATCGCTGTCCATGCAACAGATTACAATGTACCCATCACCGTCACCGTGAATGGCGTGTCATCAGATCAGACCGGCGTGATCACCATCGTTGAGAACAACGGATTGTACGATCTTACCCTGAAGAACTTCATGTTGCAAAGCGAAAACGGTCCCATGGGTGTAGGTAACGTGGAACTGACAGAGATTAAGCCCTATCAGGACGGTACAGCCACACTTCTCACTGCCAGCAAGCAGGTAACAATTACCGACGGCGATGCCCCAGGCATACAAGTTTGGATGGCCAGCATGTTGCCCCCTGTCAACGTGATACTGCGCGGAAAGATTGAGGGAGAGCGTTTGCGCTGCTATCTTGACATAGACATGACGGAGAGCCTGCAACAAGTCATCCAAGTGGCTATCGGTGGAGGCTATCAACTACCGAATCCAAGCTTTGAGGCTTGGCACTCCTCATCGGGCAATTATGTCGAGCCTAATGCATGGCACTCGTTCGAGAGCGCCACTGGTTCAATGGCATCCTTAGCCGGTCATCATATCGAAAAGTCCAGCGACGCCCATTCTGGCGAGGCCAGTGCACGTATTTACGCCACATCTATTTTTGGCGTTATCGCCAATGGAACCATGACCACCGGACGCATGAACGCAGGTGCTATGGTTGCAAGCAACAACGCCAACAATGCCTATCTTGACATGAGTAAGACCGATGTTGACGGCAATGGCGATCCCTATTATGTCCCCTTGTATTCACGTCCGGATTCTATCGTCGCATGGGTGAAATTCAAGCAGGGTAACGCCAACAGTGCACATCCTTACGCCACGATTAGCGCTGTCATCACCGATGGAACCTACTATCAGGACCCGGAGGACAAGACCTACACCAATGTCGTAGCAAAAGCGAAAAACAATCAGATTGCTACCACAGACAACGAATGGGTACGCATCTCTGTTCCCTTTGTTTATACTGAGAACGCCGTTGATCCGCAAGCAGTCCTGATCACCATTTCTACGAATGCCGACCCCGGTCAGGGAAGCGCCAACGACGAAGTGCTGATAGATGACATTGAATTCATCTACAACGCCAAGGTAACAGGCCTGAAGATTAAAGGCCAAGATGTGCCGGATTTCAGCATGGATAAGACCAGCTATGAGATTGAATTGGATCAGGAAATCACGGCGGATGACATTGAAGTCGCTGTTGAGGGAAAGTCCATTCACGTCATCAAGGATGTCACGAAAACTACTGATGGCTACAACTGCACGGTTGAGGCCATCAGTGCTGATATGTCTGAAGTATATAGCTATACCGTCATGGTAAAGGATAGCTCAACGGGCATCCGCAACATGCATCCTGCAGCCAAGCAGCAAATCACTCACTATACGCTTGACGGCCGTCAGGTGCAGGCTCCTCTGTCCGGTCATATCTACATCAGTCGTCATGCCAATGGCACGATTACCAAATCTCTGAGGTAGAACAAATTTACTATTTACGGGGCTTGCGCCCATCTACGATTTACGATTTATTGACGATTGGTTTTATTGACGATTTACTTGTCCTTGGAGCAGATAAATCATGAAATGGATTCAATTGTACATAAATCGTAAATCGTTTTACAGTGCCTGACTGTTCCGCATGCGGAGCAGCACACCAATCACGACAGGTGCTCCCAAAATGGGAGTGATGACGTTGATGGGGATGAGCGTGTCCGAGGGTAGTGTGGAAATCAGATTGCAGAACAGGGTGAGGCAAGCGCCGGCGAGGGCTGTTGCGGGTAGCAAGGCACGATGGTCCGAGGAGGTGAGGAGCAGGCGTGCCAAATGAGGCACTGCGAGGCCTACGAAAGCGATGGGACCACAGAAGGCAGTGCTGGTAGCGGTAAGCAGTCCTGTAGTAAAAAGCAGCAAGGTGCGGGTGCGCGAGACGTTGATGCCCAGATTGGCCGCATAGGATTCGCCCAGCAATAGGGCATTGAGCGGCTTCACCAACAATAGGGCCAGCAACAATCCGATGCCCATCGACAGGCAGAAGGGCAGCAGGCGGTCCACGGTGACATTAGCGAAACTGCCCAGCCCCCAGACCATGAAGGAACGCACGCCCTCTTCCGAAGCCCCGTAGTTCAGCAGCGAGATGGCAGAGGAGGTGAGGTAACCAATCATGACACCCGTGATGAGCAACAACGTATTGGAACGCAGGACACGCGAGAAAGCGATGAGGACAGCCATTACGGCCCAAGCGCCCAGCATCGCCGCCACGATGACCAGCAGGAAGCCACCCAATGACACATGACCTGCCGTCAGCGAGCCGCCCAAAAGGAGCATAACGATCGCCACACCGAGGTTGGCGCCGCTGTCGATACCGAGAATGCTGGGGCCGGCCAACGGGTTGCGGAAGGCTGTTTGCAGCATCAGACCCGCCACCGAGAGACCTGCACCGGAGAGGATGGCGGTGATGGTCTGCGGCAGACGGTTCTCCCACAGGATGAAGCCCCACGAGGGGCGTTCTGCCTCGCCACCGAGGAGGATGCGGGTCACAGCATCGGCGGGGATGTGGACGGCTCCCCAATAGAGGTTGCCCACGAAGAGGGCTGTCAGCGCGAGGGCGAGGAATGAGAGGGCGATACGAGCTTTCATAGCGGTGAGCGTTTATTGGGCCAAGGGATGATAGTAGCGAGGCTGCTCATCGGGCATCAGTTCCGGATGCAGGATGATCAGCAGGTCACGGAGGAGGCGATCCGGGTGGAAGGGTGTCTCCTCGTAGAAATGATTGTGCGCCAGGTCGCAGCCCCATATCCGTTGCTCGCGGAATGCACGGAAGCGGGTGTAGGGCTGATAGTCGGCCGCCAACTGCGCGTAGGTCAGCGGCTTCGCGCTGTTGAACTTCAGGAGCCATACGTCGGCATCCTGCGCCTCGTCGAGCACGGTCTCGAAAGAGAGGCCAACGCTGCCGCTGCCCTGTCGGTTACGGAAGAGATAGTCGGCGCCGGCATCGGCGAACATGATGCCCATGGTGCTCTGTCCGCAGGGCACAAACCATTGGCCGCCATACAACATTTCCGTGAGCAGCGAGGGGTGCATGACGACGGAATCGTCAGGCGCGCCCTTCGGGCTTTGCGCTTTCTCTTTGAGGGCAAGGTAGTTTTGCTCTACCGCCTGAAAGATGCTGTCCGCGCGCACTTCCACGCCAAACAGCTCGCCATAGAAGCGAATCCACTCGGCGCGCGCCAAGGGCGATGTCTCCATATACTCGGCACATTCCACGATGGGAATCCCCAACCGTTCCACGCGTCCGTAGCCGCCGCTGTGCTCAAAAGGTGTCAGCAACAGCACATCGGGTGCGACATCCATGATGCGCTCGATATTGGGATTCATGCCGTTACCAAAATCAGCGATGCGTCCTGCGGCTAAGCCTTCCGTGACTACAGGAAGGTCGATGTATTGCTTCTCGCAGACACCTGCGATAGCGCCTCCGACCCCCAGCTCATCCAGCAATCCACAATGCACAGCCGTAGCGACCCCCGCATGAGTGACTGGCACTTTGATGACCGAGGAAGGAGCGTCCACTGCAGCCATCGAGGCGGGAAGATGCTCGACGTCTGTTGCCGATAATATATATCGGTGCAGGACTTGGGCTGTATCCCAAGGGTTGCGCAGTGTCCATATCGAGTAGCCGTCACCTCGCTCGCAAGAGATATTGACCGCATAGCGCAGGGGCTCAGCAGTGAGCTCTTCGGACGGCGCTTTCCCACCTGTGCAAGCGGCACAGAGCACGAGGAGTATGCATGATGCGAAAGAAAGGATTCTGCGTATGATCATTTTTACCATCGGGGTTTGATTTCCAAAAAGATTTCAAAATGGCGGCCAGCCATCGGGCGCGAGAGTACGGTGACATACTCCGTATCCAGCAGGTTATAGACTGCGAACTTGAGTGCGCCGCGGGTCTTGCCCAGCAGGAGCTGGCGCTCCAGCATCACATTGTTCATATAATAGGGCTTGAGGCGACCCGTGATGTACTGCACCTCGTTGCTGGTGGTCGTATAGCGCTCGCTGTAGCAGTGCCATTGGTAGGTGAGGCCCCACGAGCGCCATTTGGCGCTGGCATTGACGTTGGCGGAATGCAGCGGGTAGCGAGGATTTAGCGTATTGACTGAATGTCAATGCGCCCGAGCGGCCGAAGCGTAACTCCTACGCTGAGGGCGGGGGACAGCGGGAACGCTGTGAAAAGAACGGGATAGGTGCGCACTTATATATTATATGTGTGCGCACGCGCGTGGATTGTCATTTTGAAAGCAAATTGTGTGCTTTTGTAAGCGTTTTCGCAGAAAGTGCTTACACTTTGTATTTTTGCTTTGAGTCAGTGTTAAGTCAGAGGTGAGTCGGAGTTGATACGGCTTTGATACTGTGTCAATATGTCACATTTGCTACATTCAATGTAGCAAATTGGTATATCAAAGCTCCAAGAAAACACCAAGGAAACGCCAAGATAACTCCAAGAAAACCATTTTATCAATGTGTAAGCACTTTCTATGAAAGAGCTTACAAAAGCATACATTTCAATGACAAATTGTAAATAACCCGCGCGCGTGCGCACACATATTTCATATAAGTGCGCTCCTTTCCCGCCCTTTTTCACAGCGTTCCCGCTGTTCCCCACCCTCCGCGTAGGAGTTACGCTTCGGCCGCTCGGGGCGCATTGACATTCAGTCAATACGCTAATTCCCTCGCTACCATGTAATATATGACAAATGACTCTTTGGCAATATGAACCCGATGTGGGATTTTTTTCATAAAAGTTTGGTGGATTGGGGAAAAGGGTGTACCTTTGCCGCCGAAATGAGGTAATCGTGTGGCGGATGCCGCACGGTGCAAGGGAATCCGGTGTGAATCCGGGGCTGTTCCTGCAGCTGTAATCCCCTCGAAGAAGGCCTATTCGTATAACGCCACTGATTCTTGTTGACAAGTAAACAAGTTGACGGAATTGGGAAGGTAGAATAGGTGGGGGAGAGCCAGAAGACCTGCCGCAGTTTCATTTACAACCAAGTCGCCCAGGAAAAGGCGTGAGGAAGTTCATGTTGAGATTTGTGTTATCTGCGGGTTTGGCTCTCGCCTTTTCATGGTTCCCGCTCCATGCTCAGGACTCGCTGAAGGTTGGTGACCTTCACGAAGTTGTGGTTACAGGTACTGGTACGCAGCACCTGTTGCGCGACGTGCCTGTGCAGACGGAGGTGATCACGGCTAAGATGCTGGAGAGCTACGGCGGTAAGAGTGTGGAGGAAATCCTGAGCGGTCTGACGGCGTCGTTCGCTTTCAGCGAGGGTGACATGGGCAGCCAGATGCAGTTAGGCGGTCTGGGTAACAGTTATATCCTGATACTGATTGACGGCAAGCGCGTGCACGGCGACGTGGGCGGCGAGAACGACTTGGGGCTGATTGACCCTCAGAACATTGAGCGTATAGAGATCGTGAAGGGTGCACAGAGTGCGCTGTACGGTAGCGACGCGATGGCGGGCGTGGTGAATATCATCACGAAGAAACACAAGGACAGTGGCCTCTATGCCGACAATGCTACGCGCTACGGCTCGTACAACGACCTGCGTCAGCATAACACGCTGGCCATCAACATAGGCCGCTTCGGCAGCCAGACGAATTTCCAGCTGCAACGCAATGACGGCTGGCAGAACACGGCCGAGGAATGGGCCGAGGGGATGGTGCTGACGGACAGCAAGAACAAGACAGTGAATGCGTTCCTGAACTGGCAGTTGGCAGAGCGGCTGACGTACCGGCCGGTGAAGGATGTGGAGCTGTATGCCGAGGGAACGTATTACAAGAAGGAGATACAGCGCCCGCGCAACGGCAACCACCCCAGCTGCGACGTCTATACGTATGACCTGCGCTACAACAACGCCTCGGCGTCGGTAGGAGGACGATGGACAATGGACAATGGAAAATGGAAAATGGAAAATGGACCGCTCGGCCCGAAGGGACGCTTGACACCTCAAGAATGGACAATGGACAATGGGGGACGGCGGAACTATGTGACTTTTGATCTTGACTGGAACAAGCATGCCTATTACTATGACTACACGGCGGGTACGTACGTGACGATGCGCCTGGTGGGCGAGGAGTTCGGTCCGATGAACGGCGAGTGGTATCCGGTGAAGATGAAGGCCGGGCAGTCGCGGTTGCAGAGCGACCAGCAGCGCACGAAGGGCGAGTTGAAAGGTGTCTTCTACCTACCCTGGGAGAACACGCTGAACGTGGGCACGGAGTACCGCTACGACTACCTGAATGCTCCAGACCGCACATCGGAAGGGAACGCGAGCGACTGGACGGGCGCGGTGTATGTGCAGGATGAGTTTGACAAGCTGGAGTGGCTGAATGTGACGGCTGGCGTGAGGTTGGTGGGTAACCAGAACTTCGGTGTGCGACTAACGCCCAAGGTGAGTACGATGCTCTCGGTCGGCGACTGGCGCCTGCGTCTGGGCTGGAGTCAGGGCTTCAAGACCCCTACAGTGAAGGAGCTGCATTACCGCTACCTGCATGTCATGGGCAGCAGCACATTCTTCAACATCGGCAACACGGACCTGGATCCCCAGACCAGCAATTACTATTCGGCGGGCCTGGAGTACCGCGGTAGCCGCCTGACGGCCGCGGTGACCGGCTACGTGAACCAGCTGGACAACATGATCGCGCTGGTGAATGTGGATGACGGCGAGATCCCGAAGGGCATCACCACGGCCTATCTGGGCGACGGCAGCAGCAAGGTGCAGGCCCGCATGTACAAGAATATGGACAATGCCCGCACGTACGGCGTGGACGTCACGGTGGGCTATCAGGTGATGAAGGACCTGAAGCTGAACGCGGCATACAGCTACCTAGACACCGAGGCCAACCTGTACGATACCAGCAAGGGCAAGATGACGCATGTGACCATCGACGGCACGGCGCACCACAAGTGGAACGCTACGGCGATGTACAGCCACGCCTTCGGCAAGCGCTACAAGCTGGGTGTGAACCTCTCCACACGCGGCAGCAGCACGCGCTACTACGAGAACAACGGCAACGGCAAGCCCTATCAGATCTGGCGCGTGAACACCACGCATGAGTTTCCGCTCCAAGTTTCAAGTTTCAGGATTCAGGCCATCAGGCTGGAGCTGGGCGTGGACAACATTTTCAATTACGTGGATCGCACGATGCATCCGTACCATCTGGGTACAACATCGGCCGGCACGACGGTGCACGGTACGGTGGCGATCCGTTTCAATACAGGCAAGAACGTTAAAAAACCTATTTTCACAACTAAATCTAAATTAAACAACAATGAAGAAGATTAATGCAATGATCGTGGCTGCCATGTCGCTGGCATTGGTAGCCCCCGCCGTCATCTCCTGCGGTGACGACGAGAAGGAAGTCATCACGAAGACCGAGACCATCGAGAACCTCGTGTCGGAGTACACTGTGAACGACAAGCTGGTAGCCGCTCAGAAGGCAAAGTCCGGCAAGGACGAGGCCGTGCTGCTGGTAGCTTTCGGTTCTACATGGAACAACGCGTTCCTGGCTTTTGACAAGACGAAGGCCGCTTACGAGGCTGCATTCCCCAATGCTGACGTGTATGTCAGCTTCTCGAGCGACATCTGCATCAACCGTGCAAGCGCTGGTGAGAACCCCGACGATAACGGTAACATCGTGAAGCGCGACTACTACGAGCCCCGCTACCTGCTCCACGCCATCGGTGCTGCCAAGTACAAGACCATCCGCGTACAGTCCCTGCAGGTGATCCCCGGTGAGGAGTTCGCCGCTGTGGTGGCCAGCGTGAAGAAGTTCATGAACAACGGTTACATCAGCAGCGCCCACCTGGACGACGAGTATCTGGCTCAGTTGGCAGAGGATGAGGCTATCTTCCTGGGTATGCCCCTGCTGAACGATCCTGAGACAGACGTCGTGAAGGTGGCTGAGAAGCTGAATGCACTGTATGCCAGCGAGGCCGCTCAGGGCGTCGTAGCCTTCATGGGTCACGGTAACCCCGACAAGTACGACACGTTCAAGGCCAACAAGCGCTACGAGCAGCTGGAGGAAGAGTTGCAGAAGCTGAACCCCAACTACTTTGTCGGTACTGTGGATATGGCCAAGAACTTCAAGCAGGATGTCATGAAGCGCATGCAGGATAAGAACATCAACAGCGGTAAGGTTTATCTGCACGCCCTGATGTCTATCGCCGGTGACCACGCTCACAACGACATGGCTGGTAAAGGTGAGGATTACTGGGATGAAGAAGAGCCCACGAGCGAGGACAACAGCTGGTTCGAGTTCTTCAAGAACAACGGCTATGAGGCTATTGTACCCCTGAAGGGCAACCATCCGGAGGGCCTGCTGGAGCTGGAGAACGAGGCGGCAGAGACCGTCATCCTGAACGTCTGGATCGAGCACACCAAGAATGCCGAGTATCTGGAGGATGCTTACCACAGCATGTATCCCGAAGAGGAATAAGATGAATCCATGAAGCACATCATATCTATCTGCCAAATGGCGGTGCACCCTCTCGTAGGGTGTGCCGCTTTCGTGCTTCTCACCGCCTGTGGGCACCCTGCGCACGTGCAGGGTGGACACAGTGCGGACGAGCCGTTTGCGGAGGCGGATTCCGTGCTGAGTGAGGCTGAGAATTACTCGGACACTATAGAGATTCGCTATGCGCGCGGGCTACGCGTGACGTATGAGGCGGACGGCGTGCACGTGAGCATCAGCAACCCCGACCCGACGGCCTCGTCCATGCCCGCCGAGGAGCTGGTCATCACGCAGGCGGCCAACCGCTTCATCTGCACCACGGCGTTGCAGTTAGGTAACTTCGAGGTGCTGGGGCTGGAGGACCGCATCGTGGGCATGAACAGCCTGCGCAACCTGTTCTCGCCGCGCATGAAGGAGCAGCAGGCCAGCGGCTATACCACACGCATCGGCAAGGAAGGAAACTTCGACCTGGAGACGGTGATCGCAACGCAGCCGGACTACATCTTCGTCTCGGCCTCCAAGCACGGCGGCTTCGAGGCGCTGCGCGAATGCGGTATCCCGCTCATCTCGCATCACGGCTACAAGGAAACCGACCCCCTGGGGCAGGCCGAGTGGATCAAGCTCATCGGACTGCTGACGGGCGAGACGCGACGGGCCAATGCCGTATTCGCTGACATCGAGCGGAAGTACCTGACGCTGCGCGAGGAGGTGAAGGCCGCGATGGGAGCGGGCCGACGGCCAACGGTCATCAGCGGGCGGCAGATGCGCGACGGATGGTACGTGGCTGGCGGTCGGAGTTATCTGGCACAGCTGTTCCACGATGCCGGTGCCGACTATCTCATGAGCGACAACGAAGAGTCGGGCGGCCTGTCGCTGGACTTTGAAGCGGTGTATGCCCGCGGGCTGCATGCCGACTTCTGGCAGACGGACGGAAGCTTTGACGGCGACGTCACGCTACAGACGCTGGCCGACGAAGACCCGCGGTATGCCACGATGGATGCGTACAAGGCGGGACATGTCCTGTTCTGCAACCTCGCACAAACGCCGTACAGAGAGCTGGCTGGCGTACAGCCCCATTTCCTGCTGGCCGATTTCGTGAAGGCATTCCATCCTCAACTACTACCCCACTACGAACCCCACTATTACAAACTCATTCAATAAGAAGCCCCATGAGAAGGAGCTGTTTATCAGTCATTATCTTTCATTTATTATTCGTCTTCTCGCAGTCATCGGCGGCGCAGACCGACTCGCTCAGGCAGACCATGATGAATCCCATAGTCATCACCGGTACGGGCACTTACCACCGAGCGGAGAACGCGCCCGTAGTCGTAAAGGTGATTACGGCCAAGGAGCTGCAGGACGCGCAGGCCTCGAGTCTGCAAGATGCCCTTTCGCGCCTCACGAGCACCATCACGACACAGACCAATGGAATGGGCACCTTCGTGAACTTCAACGGCGTGAGTGACGACTATATTGTGATTCTCGAGAACGGCAAGCGCATCAGCGGCGACGACCGCTGGAACCGCATCAGTCTGGACAACGTGAAGCGCATCGAGATCTTCAGCGGTGCCGCGTCGGCACTATACGGATCGGATGCTATCGCGGGTGTCATCAATATCATTACGGAGGACAGCAAGGCTCCCGTAGCCGCCTCGTCGGCAACGAAGGTGATGAACAACGGCCGCATGGATCAGGACATCAATGTGGACGTCAATGCGGGCAGCGTCTCCTCGCAGACATCCTATACCTACCACCAGGCCGACAACTGGCAGGTCAATCACTATCAGGAATTCGACGAAGACGGCACGAAGGTGCTGAAGCTCACAGGGCGCCCGATGTCGGCCGGCTTCCAAAGTCAGCATATCAGTGAGAAACTGGAGTGGCGTATCGATGACCAATGGTCCGCCTACGTGCGTGGCTCCTACTACGACTACACCACCGACCGTCCGCAGACTGCCAGCTATTTCACCTCGAAGAAGCAGACGGACGGGACCTACAAATACACGGCCAAGCAAGCCTACACCTACGACCTGCATCACCGCTCATACACCTATGGCGGCGGCACACGCTGGTCGCCCAATAGCCGCACATTCCTGTATCTGGATGTCTATAGTGACAATTTTGAGTCCAAGTACGATTACTGGCAGACGGATGCGAAGGAGGGCTACGAGGAGACCCGCAAGCGCACGCATTATGTCAACGAAACGCTGCGCGGCATCTTCCGACTCGCGGATTGGAACAAGCTCTCGGCAGGCACGGAACTCGTTCAGGAAAGCCTGAACAGCGAGAGTGACAACATCGACTTCGAGACGACCAATTCTTACAACCTCTTCGCACAAGATGAATTGAAGATTGTGCAAGGACTGGAGGCCGTCGTGGGCGCCCGACTCACGCTGAACGACCACTTCGGAACGGCTTTTACGCCCAATGCGGGACTGTTCTTCCACGTCGGGGATTTCCGTTTGAGAGGTAGCTATGCGGGTGGTTACCGCACGCCAACGCTCTCTCAACTCTATGCCACCGACCAAGCCAAGACCACCAGCCGCTATACGCTTCACAACAAGGACTTGAAGCCGGAGCGGAATCATTTCTTCAACCTCAATGCGGAGTATGGTAATGCGTGGATGAGTGTGAGCGTGAGTGGGTTCATGAACAAGATCCGCGACATGATCAATTATCGCACGATGACGACGGCTGAGATTGATAACGACGCTGCGCTCAAGTCCTTACGCGACGATGACGGCTGGAAGACCATCCGCCGACGTGATAATATCGACAGGGCAACGCTGCGTGGCGTCAGCGCTTCCGTGAAGTTCCTCCTGCCCTACGGTTTCACGCTCGGAGGCGGTTACACCTTCACGGATTCCGAGGCTGAAACGCAGACGCTAAACACCAAGACGCAACAGTACGAAGTCACGAAGACGCCCGTGGATAAAAGCGTGAAACACGTTGCGAGCATGATGGCATCCTGGGATAAGAGCTGGCGGAACTACCATCTGAACATCACGCTCAATGGTCATCTGCAGGGCGAGCGCTACAGCAGCACTTACGGCTATGCCGACGGCTACGGGCAATGGGATCTGACCACACGCCACAGCATCAAGATGCGCCATTATACGCTGGAGCCGGGCTTGGGCGTAGAGAATATCTTCAACCAGCGCGACAACGCCTATTGGAACTCAAATTTCTCCACGACCACTCCCGGACGCTCATTTATTGCCTCTTTGAGGATGAAGTATTGAAGTTTTTTGTACCTTTGCACCCAAAACAACTAGCTGAATCATTTATGAAGAGAATCATCATTGCCGGACTTGGCCCTGGCGGCCCGGAAGATATGACACCCGCTGTGATGGAGGCTGTGAAAGAAGCCGACGTCGTGGTAGGCTACAAATACTATTTCCAGTTCATCGAGCCTTATCTTCCCGAGGGTTGCGAGTGTATCGACACAGGCATGAAAAAAGAACGCGAACGCGCAGCAATAGCGTTTGCGATGGCCGAGCAAGACAAGACCGTCGTGGTTATCTCCAGCGGCGATGCAGGCATCTACGGGATGGCCCCGCTCATCTATGAGATGGCGCAAGCACAGGAGAGCGACGTGGAGATTTCCGCACTCCCCGGCATCAGCGCGTTCCAGAAGGCGGCTTCGCTGTTAGGCGCTCCCATCGGACATGATTTCTGCATCATCTCTCTTTCTGATCTGATGACACCGTGGGCAGTTATTGAGAGACGAATAAAAGCGGCCGCTACCGCAGACTTCGTGACAGCCATTTACAATCCGAAATCGCATGGACGTTACTGGCAACTCTACCGTCTGCAGGAGCTCTTCTTGCAAGAACGCAATCCAGAGACTCCTGTAGGCTATGTCCGTCAGGCGGGACGTGAGGAACAGGATGTGAAGCTGACGACCCTTGGCCAGTTCGATCCAGAGGATGTGGATATGTTCACCGTAGTTCTGATTGGCAACTCGCAGTCGTATGTCAGCGACGGGACATTCATCACGCCGCGCGGCTACTATAAGACCCACCCCCTTACCCCTCCCTGTATGGAGGGGAGTGGTTCAAAAGAAACTGGGAAAGGATCTGTGGGTCAAGATATCATGAAAGAATCCTTCCGCACCATCCTCTCCGAGATGCAGCATCCCGATGTGCCGAAGTGGCGCCTATGGCCGCTGTTGCACGCCATTCATACGACGGTTGATTTCGACATGGAGCAATGTCTTTGGATGGACGAGAGGGCTACGGAGATACTGTACAGCAAAGTAACCGATGGCAATCTGAAACATATCGTGACGGACGTGACGATGGCTGCCAGCGGCATCCGCAAAGGTGCCTTAGAGCGACTGGGAATCCAAGTGCATTGTTACATCAACGACCCCCGTTCCAAGCAGATGGCCAATGAAAAGGGCATTACCCGCAGTCAGGCTTGCATGCAATTGGCCGCAACAGAATACCCCGAGGCACTTTATGTGGTGGGCAATGCACCCACGGCACTCTTCGAGATTTGCGATTTGGTGCGTAAGGGAAAGATGCACCCCGCAGGTATCATAGCTGCTCCGGTAGGCTTCGTTCATGTCTGCGAAAGCAAGCATGCGGTCAAGACGTTAAGGCAGATACCCAAGATCATCGTCGAAGGACGTAAGGGCGGAAGTAATCTGGCCGCCACGCTCTGCAACGCCATCCTGACCTTCGATGATGCAGCACAACTCAAACCAGGTCGCGACCTGTGACAAATTGAGAATGGAGAATTATGATTAGATTCATCGTCATAGGTATTTCGGACAATCCAGAACCTTGGTTCCCACCCGAAGTATTGGAGATCATCAAGCACGGCAAGGTGTTCTCGGGCGGCAAGCGGCATCACGAAATCGTGGCGCCATTGTTGCCTGAAGGCGCAGAGTGGATAGACATCACCGTGCCCCTTGATGCCGTTTTCGAGAAATACAAGGAATTCTCAATTCTTGAAGTGTCAAGCGTCCCTTCGGGCCGAGCAATCCATTCTTCAAGTGTGAAGCGTCCCTTCGGGCCGAGCGCTTCATTATCCATTATTATATTCGCCAGCGGCGACCCGCTCTTCTTTGGCTTTGCCAATACCATTCGGCGAAAAAAGCCCGAGGCCGAGATAAAGGTCTATCCCGCCTTTAACTCGCTGCAACTCCTTGCCCATCGACTGGTGATGCCCTATCACGACATGCGCATTGTGTCACTGACAGGACGGCCTTGGCCTGAATTCGATCGTGCCCTCATAGAGCGGGCTGAGAAGATAGGCATCCTCACCGACAAGGAGCATACGCCCGCTGCCATCGCCCAGCGCATGCTAGAATATGGTTACAAGGACTACACCATGCATATCGGCGAGCACCTGGGCAATCCACAACAGGAGAAGGTCTGTACGCTCACCCTTGCGGAAGCCGCCCGGCGCGAATTTTCTATGCCCAACTGCGTGATTCTCGACGGTAAAAGCATCGGGCACACGAAACCTTACGGCATCCCCGATGCTGCCTTCACCCTCCTGGACGGTCGCGAGAAGATGATCACCAAGATGCCCATCCGCCTCCTGACCCTTCAGGCGCTCGACCTACCCCATCGCCACGTACTATGGGACATCGGTGCCTGCACAGGCAGCGTCTCAATCGAGGCCCGCCTGCAGTTCCCGCATCTCCAGATAGAAGCCTTCGAGATTCGCCCTGAGTGCGAGGCTATCATTCAAGAGAACGCCCGCCGCTTCGGTGCTCCAGGCATCGGCCTCCATATCGGCGATTTTCGTGTATGTTGCGACCCAGTCGTAACTCACTCAACGCCCGATGCTGTATTCATCGGCGGTCACGGCGGGCACCTCAAGGAGATGATGGAGAAGGTACTGACAGTGCTGGCGCCTGACGGCGTGATCGTAATGAACAGTGTCATTGCCCCAAAAGTCACTACCGACAGCCATCAATTGTGGGATGAGGCTTGCGCAGAATTAGGACTGAAACAAGAGCCGCCACTTCATATCCAACTCAATGACCATCACCCGATAACGATACTACGATGCAAAAGATAGCCATTATACAGATTAGCGAGGCCGGGGCAAGGATAGCCACCCGCCTGCAGCAACGCTTTCCTGCTGCCGTCATTATGAGTCGCGACTCGGTTGCAATAAACTGGACGCAGTACGATGCCTTTGTGTTCATCGGTGCCTTGGGCATCTGCGTGCGGACCATCGCACCCTTCATCAAAGACAAGCACGAAGACCCCGCGGTGGTCTGTATCGACTCTTTGGGAAAGAACGTGATTTCTGTGCTTAGCGGACACGTGGGAGGTGCCAATGACCTGACGCGCGATATTGCCGCTATTCTGGCTGCCAACGAGGTGATCACGACCCAAAGCGACAATGCCGGACTGTGGGCGCTCGACACGTTTGAAAAGCGTTTTGACTGGCCCGTAGCCAGCGACATCGATGATATGAACGAATGCATTTTTGCTTTCGTTAACCGCAAACCAACCGCTCTATTATTGGAAGCGCGTGACGAGGGCACCGACTATTTGGAGGACACGAAGCCCGATCACGTGACCATCATCAACGATATCAGCGAAGCCGACCCACGGAAGTACAAACTGCTCATCATCGTATCGCCCTACGTCCGTGATGTGCCCGAAGGCATGCTCGAACTGCATTTCGTGCCGATGGTGGGGACGATTGGTTTCGGGCTGGCTCATCATCCTGCAGACTACAAGCGCATCTACGATGAAATTGATCAGGCCTTTGCCGAGCGCGGCATCCTGCCTTGTGCTCATCGCTATTGCACCATCGATGTGAAAGAGGACGAGGAGTTCTGTGCGTTGCTCAAGGATGAATATGACGAGGAAGTGGTCTTCTTTACGGCCGACGAATTGGCGGCCATCGATGTGCCCAATCCCAGCGCCACCGTCGAGAAGCATGTCGGCACGCCCAGTGTCTGCGAGGCCGCAGCGATTCTGGGATCCAATCACGGAGAACTCATTGTCCCCAAGATAAAAGGCAAGAACTGGACGGCGGCATTAGCCATAGATAGGAAGGGCGGGGGAATGGGCCATATTGAAATTGTGGGTGCTGGACCAGGCGACCCAGATTTGGTCAGTGTGCGCGGCCGCAAGATGCTGGAGAAGGCAGACCTGATACTCTATGCCGGTTCGCTGGTGCCCAAGGCGCTGACGGAATGTCACAAGCCTGGTGCCGTAGTCAGAAGCTCTGCCGATATGGCCCTCGAAGAGCAGTGTGCCTTGATGAAGGAGCATTACGACAAAGGCCACTTTATCGTACGTCTGCATACGGGCGACCCCTGTATCTTTGGTGCCATACAGGAACAGATGGCTTTCTTTGATGCCAACGACATGCACTATCATATTACGCCGGGCATCAGCAGCTTCCTTGCTGCTGCGGCAGAGCTCAGGAGCCAGTTCACGATTCCTGAACGCACGCAAACCATCATCCTGACCCGTGGCGAAGGTCGCACACCCATGCCGGAGAAGGAACAGCTGCATCTCCTCGCCAAGAGCCAAAGCACGATGTGTATCTTCCTTAGTGCGGCAATTGTCGATGACGTGCAGCGTGAACTCCTGCAGGAATACCCCGAAGACACGCCCGTCGCAGCCTGCTACCATCTCACTTGGCCCGACCAGAAAATCTATCGCGGCGTATTGAAAGACTTGGCAAAAATTGTCCACGACAACCATCTTACCCTCACCACGATGCTCGTCGTAGGCGAGGCCATCGATAATCGTCACGGGCTCTCTGAGCTCTATAATAAACATTTCACCCATCTCTTCAGACAAGGCAAAGAATGATTCTCGTTTTTGGAGGTACAACAGAAGGCCGCAAGTCTGTGGAGGTGCTGGAGGAGGCCGGAAAGGCCTACTTCTACAGCACGAAGACAGGCGAGCAGGAGCTGACGCTACATCATGGTGTGCGCATCGATGGCGCGATGAATGATGAGGCGATGCTACGTTTCTGCTTGGAGCACGATATCCGCCTCCTCGTTGATGCCTCCCATCCCTTTGCCTCGGTGCTGCATGAGACCATTGCTCAAGTGGCTGAAAGGTTGCAGGTTCCAGTCATCCGCTACGACCGCATCTATCCGCCTCGCGACCCTGACATCCTGTGGATTGACGACTATGCGCAAGTCCCCACGGATATCCGTTCGTTGCTCGCTACGACGGGGGTGCAAAGCATCAGTAAGCTGAAATGGTTGGAGGCGAAGGGCGTGAAGGTCTTCTACCGAATCCTCCAACGGGATAGTTCTATCGCGCTGGCCAAAGCGCAAGGCGCAGACATCAACCAGCTTTGTTTCTACGAAGATGGCATTACGATTGACACCGATGCAGATGCGATTTTACTCAAGGAGAGCGGTGAGAGTGGCGGTTTTTGTGAGAAAGTAGCAGCCGCCCGACGCAGAGGCATGAGAATCATCGCACTCAAGCGTCCACCCTTGCCAACCGCACAAGCCCGTTCAACAGTCAACGGCCCTTATGGCCTGCGGCGTGCCGTTGAGCATATCCTACCCGATTTCTTCCCCTTACATTCTGGCTTGACTACTGGCACATGTGCTACCGCCGCCGTCATCGCAGCCACGCAGCATCTTCTCTCGGGCACCTTCCCCTCCGCAGTTCCAGTCCGCCTCGCCAATGGCGAAACAATAAGTGTACCCGTCGGATTTGACCATGAAACGGCCTATTGCATCAAAGACTTCAGCGATGACCCAGATGTGACGCGCGGTTGCAAAATCATGGCCAAGGTGTCGTTCTCCTCTTCTCTCCGCTTCTTGCAGGGCGAAGGCGTTGGACGCGTTACGCTCCCAGGCTTGGGAATACCCGTTGGCGAGCCTGCTATCAACCCCACTCCGCGTCAGATGATCATCGATGCCGTACGCGAACTGACCAACGCCGACCTTGACATTACTATCAGCGTGGAAAACGGAAAGGAGCTGGCTACACGAACCTTTAACCAGCGCGTCGGCGTCGTTGATGGCATCAGTATCATCGGGACCTCAGGCATCGTCATGCCCCTTTCCAATGAAGCCTTCATAGAGAGTATTGGCCGCGAACTGAAAGTAGCCCGCGCCATAGGCCTTGATGCTGTAGGTCTCGCCTCTGGCAAGAAAGGTGAGGAAGCGTTACTAGCCAACGAGCCTTCCTTGCGCGTCATCCACTACGGCAATTTCATCGGAGCTGCACTCGAAAAGGCTCACGCCCTTGGCTTCCGACGTGTGGTTCTTGGGATTATGCTTGGAAAAGCGGTGAAGTTGGCCGAAGGCCACCTCGACACCCACTCCCATAAAGTCCTCATGAATAAAGAATTTCTCAAAGAAGTGGCCACCGAAGTGGGCGTAGCCAACGCAGATAGTATCCTTAACAGCATCACCTTAGCCCGCGAATTATGGAACCTTATGCCTCCCGTGTTCTTTGCCCGTCTGCAATCCCTTTGTCTCAACCACTGTCGTACCGTCTTCCCTGACGGCGAACTTGACATACAAATCATACGCAATGAATAGACTCATACTCCTTTTCCTCACCATCCCAGTATTCGCGTTGATGAATCTGATCATCGGTTCTGTCGCGATTCCGCTGTCCGATGTCCTCCATCTGCTGACAGGCCAAGGTTGCGACAACGAGGTCTATACCAATATCGTTTTGCACACCCGACTGCCACAGACGCTTACCGCTATGGCCTGCGGTGCAGGACTCTCCATCGCCGGTTTGGAGATGCAGACCGTCTTCCACAATCCGTTGGCAGGCCCATCGGTGTTGGGCATTAGCAGCGCCGCCAGCCTCGGTGTTGCTTTCATGGTATTGTTGGGTGGCGCTTTCGGTGGACGCGCCTTAACGCACTTTGGACTCGTTGGCAATACGGCACTCACGATGGCGGCCATCATCGGCGCGTTAGCTGCCATGCTACTGATTGTATGGCTCTCGCGTAAGGTCGAAGGACGAGCCACCTTGCTGATTGTGGGCGTTCTGATCGGGTATATCGCAACGGCCATCATTGGTGTTCTCAAATATTTCTCCAGCGAGGAAGATATCCGCGCTTATGTGATTTGGGGATTAGGCTCCTTTGCCCGTGTCACAGGCGGACAGGTCTATGTCTTCGTTGGACTGATGGCTATCCTCTGTCCGCTTTCACTGCTCTTGGCCAAACCGCTGAACACGCTTCTCTTGGGCGAGCGTTATGCGGCCAATCTCGGTCTGAATATTCGCCAAGCCCGCAGTTTGATCATCTGCTCCGCAGGCATTCTTACGGCTATCTGTACGGCCTATTGCGGCCCCATCATGTTCTTGGGCTTGGCTGTTCCCCATATTGCCCGTGGCCTGTTCACCACATCCGATCATCGTATTCTCCTGCCTGCGACCCTCTTGGCGGGTGCTTCGTTGGCTCTCATCTGCAACCTCATTGCCCGTCTTCCAGGTATGGAAGGCGCACTACCTATCAACTCCGTGACCGCCCTCATCGGCGCTCCTGTGGCGCTTGCTATACTCTTGCGTCGTAAATAATTGCACCTATGAAACGTATCATTCTCATCACAGGCGGACAGCGCTCCGGCAAGAGCACTTACGCCGAGCAACTGGCGCTCTCACGCTCTGCCCATCCCGTCTATATGGCTACGGCTCATGTCTGGGACGAGGAGTTTGCCCATCGCGTACAACGCCATCAGGAACGACGTGGTCCGGAATGGACAAACATTGAGGAGGAACGCCAGCTGAGCCATCACGACGTGAGCGGCCGCGTGGTACTCATCGACTGCCTCACGCTGTGGGCCACAAACTACTTTACCCCTGTCGCTGATGGCAATACCCCCCCAGACTTAGACGCCCTTCTCCAAGAGATGAAAGCGGAATTCGACCGCTTCACAGCGCAGGATGCCACGTACATCTTTGTGACCAACGAAATTGGTCTGGGCGGTACTAGCGTCAACGCCATCCAGCGCCGCTTCACGGATTTACTAGGGTGGTTGAACCAATACGTAGCTGCTCGCGCTGATGAGGTGATACTCATGGTCAGTGGCATCCCTGTCACTATCAAAAATAACAATTCGTAACTTCAAATACACAACGCTTTGTGAACTCCGAATTACGTTCTGCACTTCAGGACAAGATTGATAACTTGAACAAGCCCAAAGGCTCGTTGGGTGTATTGGAAGAGATTGCCATGCAAGTCGGTCTCATCCAGCAGACCCTTACGCCCCAATTGTGCCATCCCTGTCATATCCTTTTTGGTGGTGATCACGGCATCGAACGCGAGGGCGTTTCGCTCTCGCCGCGCGAGGTGACGTGGCAGCAAATGATCAACTATGGTCGCGGCGGCGGTGGCGTGAATGTGCTCTGTCGCCAACATGGTTTCACGCTTCGCATCGTAGATATGGGTGTTGACTACTACTTCGATCCGGTACTCTACGCCCATATTATTCCACGCAAGATCCGCTATGGCACCCGCAATTTCCTTCATGAAGCCGCGATGACGGAGGAGGAATGGGAACAGGCACTGGCCGTTGGCCGCGAACAGGTTGACGCTTGTCATGCCGAGGGCAGCAACGTGCTTTGTTTGGGCGAGATGGGCATTGGCAACACTTCTCCTTCTAGTGTACTCATGCACCTCTTCTTAGACATACCCTTGCAGCAATGCGTTGGTGCTGGTAGCGGCCTGGATGATGCGGGCATACGTCATAAGCTGGCAGTCCTCACGAAAGCTGTTCAGCACTTCCACGACACCAACAACGATCCGTCGGCCACCGACACCATCCGCTATTTCGTAGGCTACGAGATGGCCGCTGCCATCGGCGCGATGTTACGCGCAGCGGAGTTGCGTATGGTGATTCTCGTGGATGGCTTCATCATGACGGCTTGTATGTTAGCTGCCCAGCAACTGGACCCTTCCGTACGCGACTGTGCCATCTTCGGCCATTGTGGCGACGAGGGTGGTCACCAGCTCATGCTACAGGCGATGAATGCCCAACCGCTCCTGCGTCTGAGCATGCGCCTGGGCGAAGGGACTGGCGCCCTTTGTGCGTATCCCATCGTGGCCTCGGCCGTACATCTGTTAAACGAAATGGATAATTTCCAACATGCAGCGATTACAAAATATTTCTAAACGCACGCTGGCCGCGTTGATGTTTTTCACGCGATTGCCGTTTTGGCGATTCTGCCAGGTAGAACGTGTTTATTTTGAGCGCGTCGTACCATTATGGCCTTTGGCTGGATGGCTCACAGGAGGCGTATTAGCGCTCACGGTATGGCTCTCCCAGCTGGCTGCGCTACCCACAGGTGTAGCCGTTGCCTTAGCCCTTTCCATGCGTTGTCTGCTCACAGGCGCCTTGCATGAGGATGGGTTTGCCGATTTCTGCGACGGCTTCGGTGGCGGCACCTCACGCGAAAGGACCCTTGCCATCATGAAGGACTCACATATCGGCACCTACGGCGTCCTCGGTCTGTTGCTCTACGTCCTTCTCATCTGGAACCTCCTGACGGAGCTTCTAGAGGCAGGCCTGTCGCCGCTTGCCCTGCTCGCCGTTGATGCGCTGGCCAAGGGCCTCAGCTCCACCATCATCTATTTCCTTCCTTATGCCCGGACAGAGGCCGATGCCAAGAACCGGCTGGTGTATGAGCAGACACCCTGGACAGAGCGTTTGTTGAGCCTCGTGCTGGCAATCATACCTGTGGCTGCATGTCTGATGTTCGCTTCCGATGCCGCGCCAACGCTGGCACAATGGCTCCTCGTGCTACCGATGCCCATCTGCGGCTGCGCCTTACTCTTCCTTTGGATGCATCGCCGTATCCAAGGCTATACCGGCGACTGCTGCGGCGCCACCTTCATCATCGTTGAAACCCTCTTATACCTATCGCTATGCCTCTTTGCCTGATGATTGCAGCTCCCACGAGTGGCTCTGGGAAAACGACGATGGCCCAGGGCCTGATGGCGTTGTATGCCTCGAAGGGTTACACCGTGCAGCCTTTCAAATGCGGGCCGGACTATATCGACACGAAGTTCCACGAACGGGTATGCGGCCGCCCCAGCATCAATCTCGACACCTTCATGGCCTCGCCGGATCATGTCCGTGGCCTCTTTCACCACTATGGCAACGATGCCGACATCTGCATCGTTGAGGGTATGATGGGTCTGTTCGATGGTTACAATCGCGACTGCGGTTCCTCGGCCGAGATTGCCCGTGTGCTGGATATTCCGGTGGTGTTGGTCGTTGATGCCAAGAGCGCTGCCTACTCGATGGCTCCGCTGCTGCAGGGTTTCATCAACTTCCGTACGGACGTCCATATCGCGGGTGTCATATTTAATAAGGTGGGCTCGCCTAAACATTATGAAATGCTACGTCAGGTGTGCGACGACCTGCAACTGCCTTGCTACGGCTATCTGCCTAAAGCGACTGATTTGGAGAAAGGATCACGCTATCTTGGTCTGGATTTCTCAGAGACCACAGAAAGCAACCAACTACTCCAGTTGATGGAGGAGCATATCGATTGGAGAGAAATCTGCAAGGACTTAGCCCGTACGGAAGCGTCAAGGGGGCAGAATGAGACTCTTGATGAGCCCTCGCAGCGCGAATTAGCGGTTAGCTGTGCCCGCAACACCGAGAGCTTCTCGTTCCTGTATCAGGAGGCCATAGACCGCTTTGCGTCTGTCACCTACTTTGATCCTGAAAAGGACGTGCCCTCATTGGACGGCATAGACCTGCTCTATCTGCCGGGCGGCTACCCTGAGAAGCATCTTGAGGCGCTGGTGCGGAATGAGGCCTGCCGCAAGGCTATCAAGGACTTTGCCGAGCGGGGCGGACGTATCGTAGCCGAGTGTGGCGGCATGATGTACCTATGCCAGCGTATCGTCTGCGACGAGGGCGAATTCCCCATGTGTGGCGTACTGCCCTATACCATCACAGCGCGTAAGGCCGACCGCAAACTCTCCTTGGGCTATCGCCGCTTCGTGCTTGACGGAAAGGAGTTTCGTGGTCATGAATTCCACTATACACAGTTTCTCGGCGAGGTCCCCGAGTCTGTCGTTCAGGTCTATAATGCCAAGAACGAGCCCGTGCCGACCCCCGTCTTGAAATACAAGAATGTATTAGCCAGTTATACCCATTTGTACCACTTTTAAAATGGTAAATCGTAAATTACTCCACCCGCTGATGCTTGCCGGCACAGGCAGCGACGTAGGCAAGAGCGTACTCGCTACCGCCCTTTGCCGTATCTTCCTTCAGGACGGCTATTATCCCGCTCCCTTCAAGGCGCAGAATATGGCGTTGAATTCCTACGCCACACCAGAGGGACTTGAGATTGGACGTGCGCAAGCCGTCCAGGCGGAGGCAGCAGGCGTCCCCTGTCACACGGACATGAACCCGTTGCTGCTGAAGCCCAACTCCGACCACACCTCGCAGGTCGTACTCCACGGAAAGCCGATAGGGAACAAGAGCGCGTATGACTATTGGCGGAAGAAAGGGGATGGAGGTATCGACTTCCGTGCCGAGGTCTGTGCGGCCTACGATCGTTTGGCCGCCCGCTACAATCCAATTGTTCTGGAAGGAGCTGGAAGTATTAGTGAGCTGAACCTGCACGACACCGACCTCGTGAACCTTCCGATGGCGCGCTATGCTGATGCCGCCGTGGTGCTCGTGGCTGACATCGATCGCGGCGGCGTCTTTGCGTCCGTATATGGCAGTATCCAACTGCAGACGCCCGAAGACCGCAAGCTTATCAAGGGTATTATCATTAACAAGTTCCGTGGTGATCTGCGTCTTTTCGATGAGGGGCGGCGGATGCTGGAGGACATCTGTGGCATCCCCGTTCTTGGCGTGATACCTTATTATAAAGATATCTATATCGAAGAGGAAGACAGTGTCAGCCTTGAGCAGAAACGCAAACAGCTGGCGGAAGGGAAGGTGAACATCGCCGTGGTGCTCTTGCGCCATATCAGCAACTTCACGGACTTCAGCACCCTGGAACGCGACCCTCGCGTCAATCTGTTCTATACGAACAACACCAGCGACATTCGTCATGCGGACATCATTATCCTCCCTGGGACAAAGGCCACGCTGGACGACCTCATGGAACTGCGGCGCAATGGCTGTGCGCAGGCTATCCAACAGGCTCATCGCGACGGGAAGATGATTGTGGGCATCTGCGGCGGCTATCAGATGCTGGGTCAGGACATCAGTGATCCGGATGGCATTGAAGGCTCAATTGCCCGCCTGCCCGGATTAGGACTGCTGCCCATCCAGACAACGATGAGTGCGGAGAAGACGACGCGCCAAGTGACCTTCACCTTCAACGGACAGGCGTGTCAGGGCTACGAAATTCATCAGGGAGTCAGCGATACGGACGAGGCCATCATACAGACTGACCATTGTATCGGCACCTACATTCACGGCTTCCTCGATAATGCGCCAGTCATCGAGCATCTTCTCGAGAACTGCCAAGTGGAGAACGCTGCCTGTAGCGCGCTGAGCCCGGCCGACTTCAAGGAAGAACAATATGACAAGCTGGCTGCCCACGTACGCCAGTACCTCGATATGAATCACCTTTACCAAATACTCACAGCATCATGATCCAAGGACACGGCGATGACGCCTATCGCTATCCGGACATCCGAAGCGATTTCTCATCCAACATCTGTGCACACGATAGCCATCACGCCCTGATGGCCCATCTGGCGACTCGTCCTGAGTTCCTGGACCACTATCCCGAGCCCGAGGCGTGGTCCTTGGAGGCGATGATTGCGGAGCGCGAGGACATCGACCCTGCCTGCGTGATTGTCACCAGCGGCGCGACAGAGGCTATCTACCTTGTGGCCCAGAGTTTCAGGTTCTCCCCCATGATTCCAGCCCCCACCTTCAGCGAATATGCTGATGCCTGTCGGATGTTCAAGAACGAGAGCGATAAAAAGATGATGTGGCTCTGTAACCCTAATAACCCTACGGGCGAGGTTTATGACCAACTCTATATTGACCGGATGATGGCAGAGCACGAGCTGTTGGTGTTGGATCAGAGTTATGAGACCTATACCGATGCCCCTGTGATGGGGGCACGATGGGGTTGCCGCACGCCTTACTCCGTACAAATCCACTCGTTCACCAAGATGTACGGCGTTCCAGGCCTACGATTAGGGTACATCACGTCCCACCAGCAACTGACGGAACAGATTCGCCGCCATCTGCGCCCTTGGAGCGTGTCTGCTTGGGCCATTGAAGCAGGCAAGTTCCTGCTGCAGCACGACGAATTCCTCTGCCGTCCAGACCTTGCCGAAGCGCAACGGCTCCGCCAGCTGCTCATCGAATCGGGAGTGGAAGTCCTGCCGACGCGCACCAATTTCATGCTCTGTCGTCTTCCGCACGGAACCGCTGCTGAGCTGAAGGAATATCTGGCGCTGGAGCACCATATCCTCATCCGCGACGCCTCCAACTTCCAGGGTCTCACCCCTCAGTACTTCCGCATCGCTGCCCAAACAACAGCCGAGAACGATGCCCTCGTCGCTGCAATACGTAAGAAAATGACGAATGACAAATGACAAATGACGAATAAGAGTTACCTTCTTTTTCGAAAAGTGAAATATATTCGTAATTCATCATTCATCATTTGTCATTCATCATTCGTCATTCATCATTCGTCATTCGTCATTCGTAATTCGTCATTCGTAATTCGTCATTCGTAATTCATGAAACTCCTTCTCGCTTGGCTCCTCGATCTCTTATTGGGCGACCCCGCATGGCTGCCACATCCCGTTGTGGCCTTTGGGAAATGGATTAGTTTTTGGGAGCATCGTCTGAACAAAGGGCTTCATCGTAAACTGAAAGGTGCCCTCTTTGCCCTCGCCAGTATCTTCTTCGTCTTCCTGCTTACGTGGGTCATTTTCCATTGCTTAATTCCTATTGATGCTTTGAAGGATTCTGCTCCCCTCGCCTTTTGGAGAGGGGTAGCGGGTGAAGCCCTTTCCATCCTCTTGATTTTCTTTTGTTTGGCAGGCCACACCTTGCGCCGCGAGGTGCGCGACGTATTCTTGGCGCTGGACCGTTCGCTCGATGACGGGCGTCGGCAGGTAGCCCGCATCGTGGGTCGTGATACAGCCCAACTCTCAGCGCAGGAAGTTCGGACAGCCGCCTTGGAGACCCTCGCCGAGAACCTCAGCGACGGCGTCATCGCCCCCCTCTTCTGGTATGCTTTGGCCGGCGTGCCAGGCATGTTGACCTATAAGATGATCAATACGCTCGACTCCATGATCGGCTATCGCACGGAACGCTACAAGGACTTCGGCTGCTGGGCAGCGCGCATTGACGACGTCGCCAACTTCATCCCCGCTCGCCTCACAGCCCTCCTGATGATTATCTCCTACCAGATGATGAGATTGTTTGGTAAAATAACCTCAACGGACAGGTATCAACTCAGTCCCTACAAACTTATCACCTTTGTCTGTTCCAACGGACGCAAGCACGCCTCACCCAATAGCGGCTACCCCGAGGCTGCTCTGGCCGGCATCCTGAACTGTCAGTTTGGCGGCACGCATGATTATTTTGGTGAAGCCGTTGTGAAACCCTATATCGGCAATAACCCTCGCGCACTCACCAACGCCGACCTCCACACCAGCCTCCGCGTCTGCTTCCTCGCAGAATTCCTTTCTGTCACCCTACTCGTTTTATCCGCTCTCGTGATATAAAAAAGTCCAGATGCCCAGATATTCTTTATTTCACGTCGGGAAATATATATTTTACGACGTGAAACTTATATTTCTCGACGTGAAATATAAAATTTACGGCGTAAAATAAACTTTACGCCGCATACTAAAGATGTTTTAATCAGGGAATCGATAATTTTCGACTAGTTTCCCGTCAACAAATCGTAGCGGATGTCATCGCAGAGCATGGAACAGCCGGGAGTTGAGGGGGCTGGTTCGGCTTGGGCGGTCATCGTTTGCTGAACAGGAACGCGGACAATGCGGGTCTCATAAATGGTATCGTGAACCACTTCGTGTATGACTTCTCGAATGATGGCGGGAGTCCCCTCATCATCCTTCGAGTGGGACATAGTAGAAGTATTCTCCGTCAGCAACGGACTCGAAGCCCCCTCAGGGGCTGTATGGGGGGCCAACGTTGGGGCTTTCCCCAGCACAAACCCAACCACCAATGCGGCAGCAGTAGCGGCCCACCACAGCGGCGTAGGCCGACGGTGAATGCGAATGGGACTGGGAGCCACGTTGAATTGTTGGTTCTGCTCATCGCGAAGGTCGCGTGCAGCGGAGATGATATCGGAATCTTGCAGTTTCATAATCATTTGATTTATTTGTATTCACGAAGTTCCTTGCGGATGATGGTCATTATCTTATGCAACCGGCTCTTGACGGTGCCGTCTGGGATGGAGAGGATGGTGGCAATCTGCGGCACGGAGAGTTCCTCCTCGTAGCGGAGGGAGAAGAGGAGGCGCAAGGGCGGCGGCAGGTTGTCGAGGACTGTTGCGAGCGCACAGCGCAACGTCTCGCGGTCCATTTCCACTTCGATATCCTCGTTTGTCACAGGCTCAGCATCGAGTGTGGCGAGGAAGTCGGCCTCATTGGCATTGCGGCGATAGCGGTTGCGGCAGAGGTTGTAGGCGATGGTGAACAGCCAGGTATCTACGCGGCGCCCTTCGATATAGCGGTCACACGCCTCGAAAAGACGCAGGAAGGTGTCGTGCGTAGCATCCGCTGCCGCAGCCTCATCGCCACCCAACTGCCTGAAGAAGAAGCCTTGCAGCCGGCGGGCATAACGGCGGTACAGCTCCTCGAAGGCCGCGTCGCTACCAGCGCCGACGCGCAGCATCAGCTGCTCGTCAGAGACCCGCCCCCTCCCGCTAGGGAGGGAGAGGAATGTCTTAGAAATATTGAGTAGTTTCATGGGTGCGGGAAGGTCTCTGGTTCCGTCTTGATAATTACTCGTGTGGCTCGCTGTTGTTCCTCGCGTTTGCGCTGCTTCGTAGCCTCATCATCGTTCTTGTCCGCGAAGTTGTAAGGCTCTTCCGTGACTTCGTAGTGGAAGCCGCCCTCGTCGCTCTCCTTGATGTAGAACATCTTACCGGCGAAGCCATAGCCACCGGTTCCCTTTGCAACCATCTGACTGAGGACGCGTGTGAAGATACGGTTCAACCACGCATGGCGCTGGGGATTATGCTTTTTGTAGTACGGCAATAAGTCATTGAGCAACAATAGGTAATTGAAGGCCAACACGTCAGGATGCGTCTGGAAGCGCATCGTATTCACCTTGTCCGTCCAAGGACTGAAGGACATCAGCAGGTATTCCATCAGATAACGCTCTTCCACGTTGCGGCGCTTCACGGCCTGATTATCATAGGGCTTTGCGGAGTAGCGCATCGTCAGACCCTCGTTGTAGAGGCACGCTTTGATGTCGTCAGGCAGGCCGGTGCCCAAAATGAACATTGACAGCGAGCTGGCCGAGCAATAGACGGGACGCGTGGAGTGCTCACAGATGTAACGGGCGATGTAGCGCAATTCATCTATCTGGTCGTTCTCATTAGCCCATGTGCCATCGGGGTCGAAGAAGGTCTCCGAGAGCCCTATCTGACGGAACAACGCTTCGAGGTAAGGGCGCCAGTGAGCAGAGTTCTCGCAGTAGAGCGTCACATCAGGGCGCTCGTGCAACACATATTGGATGATGAGCTTGCCAATAATATCACCTTCATACCAGCCCATATATACGGCGTTCTCGTCCATGCCCGCGAGCTCATTGAAGTGGTATTGCAGCGCTACGGCAGGATAGAGGCCGCTCTCGTAGTAACGCGTCAGTACGTCCTTCAGTCGCACCGTGTCCATATACAAATAGAGGTAGGATGCCCAACGCTCGTAGTCGTCGGCCTGTGCGTCCTTGGGCAAGAGCTCGATGGCGCGGTCGGCGAACTGGTTGCGGAATTGCTGGTACTGCCACATCTCGTAAATCTGCCCTCTGTACTTGTCGTACTCATAATCACACTCGTAGGCACAATAATTGAAGGTGTAGCTGTCGGGAATGGCTTGTTCCATGCGCGGCATAATGTTGCACGCCTTCTTGTAGGCTTCCTGCTCATTCGTGTTGGCCGGAATGAAAACCTCACCGTTGATTACCGTCACCGTATCTCTGGACACGTGCGTAATGCACTTCCGCGCGTCATAGATTTCAAAGAGATTGCGCCACGCCTGCTCGTCCTTCGGCGAGGCCTGTACACGTTCGTTCCATTCGTTGTACATAGAATCCAACTTCGGAATGTCGTAGTTCCAGACTTGAGTGTGCGTGAGGCGCTCCGTGGTCTGTGCGCTGGTGTTGATGATGGCGGCAGCGGCCACTATGAGTGTGAAGAATAATCGTTTCATTGTTACTGATGTTTCGTTTTTGGTATTACTGTTTGGTGAAAGCCTTGTGACGTCAGATTTGCCTTTCTACAACAGCATACACGTGAAAACGGGAAACGTTCAACTTTTTGATGAAAAAAGCGATGTCGCATCACGACACCGCCTCTTTTTCTTTGATGATGGTATCGTCACTCACGGGCGTTGGGTCTGTAAGGGGCGATATTGGATGCCCATCGCGTCAAGGCGCTGCAGGTGTGCCTTCAGGCGGGGCAGGAAGTCGTTCCACTGCTGATCCTTGCGAGGCGTCCAGGCTTTCTCGGCCAGCGCCAGCGCACGCGGGAAGACCATCCACTCCATACGCGCCTCGGTGGGAATGCGCTCGCACCAGATGTTGGCCTGCATGCCTTTGACGAGTTTCAGCTGTGCCGGCGTGAGGTCAACGGGGACGATGTCGCCGTCATAGATGTGGCGCAGGGTAGCGTCGTCCTGAGCATAGTCAAAATAGAGGAAGGTGAAGGGGCAGAGCACCACCTCGTTGCCCATCGCTGTCGCTTTCTGGGTCACATCGGGGTGATCGCCACGCCACCAATGAACGGTAGCGGTCTTGGAGAGCCCGCCCTCCAGAATCTCGTCCCATCCGAGGATGCGACGACCGTGGGCGTTGAAGTAGCGTTCCATCTTCTTGGTGAACCAAGCCTGCAGCTCGCTGACATCCTTGAGGCCTTCTGCCTCGATGCGATGCTGACACTCCTCGCACTCCGACCAGCGGCGGCGGTTGACCTCGTCGCCTCCGATGCTCACATATTCATAGGGGAAGAGCTTGAAGACCTCGTCATAGACGCGTTCGGCAAAGTCGATGGTGGTTTCGCGGCCCAAGCAGAGCGGCTCGCGTCCGTCTTGCGTGCAACTGAGCCATTTGTAGCAATAGCAGGCAGCGCCCATGTGGCCTGGCATATCTATTTCGGGAATGATGTCGATGCCGCGCACGGCAGCATACTGAACGATGTCACGGATCTCGTCCTGCGTGTAATAGCCGCCATAGAGTTCGCCGTAGCCCTCTACCTTCTTAAAGAACTTCCAGGGAAGGAGCATGGCGGGGTTGTTCTCCTTGGAGGCACGATTCAGACACTCGCGGTCGTGCCCGTTGTAGAGACGCCACGCTACGGTGTCGGAGGTGAGGCCGGGAAAGGCTTTGACCTCCATGCGGAAGCCTTCGTTGTCGGAGAGGTGCCAATGGAACTTGTTCAGCTTATAAAACGCCATTTCATCGAGCAGGCGCTTGGTCTCATCGACAGAGTAGAAATGGCGCACGGGGTCCAGCATCAAGCCGCGCCAATGGAAATTGGGGCTGTCCTGAATACGCACGGCAGGAACGGTCCAAGCGACGTTGTCCAACGTCCATTTGCTATCTACCATAGACCAGCGTGCATCGTAAGACGTTTCAATGGCATTGGGCAGCAGCTGGCGCAGGGTGGCGATACCATTGATGATACCGCGATAGTCTGGAGCCTTGATGCGGACACCCTTTTTGTCGCATACCAGCTCATAGGATTCCAGCTCCTCGCCTTGATTGGAGGGATTGGGGCTGGGCTCAAGGGTTAGCTGGATCTTTCCTTTCTTGCCTGTCTTGATGCTGAAGCCTGTGGCACGCACCAACATTTCCTGCAGATAGGTGGCAGCAGGTGCGAGGGCAGCGTCGTTGTAGCCAATGGTCAGGCCGTCACGCAGCTGGAATGAGCCTTCCAGCTCGGTAACAGACGTAGGTTTGGGAATGATGTTCACGGTGGCCCATGCCGTGCCGACACACATCAGCAGGCAAGCCAGACATAAGGTGATTCTCTGTTTCATAGTGGTTTTATTAATGGTTGTTCATTTTAGTGTTCATGGGAATAGCTGTGCAAATCAACGAATGACGAGGACGAAGCCGCCACGTGCCCGCGTATGGACCGTTGAAGGCAGGGGTGCATCGCTCTCCAGCGTCCAGGCACGATCCTCGGCAGCGTCAAGGAAGCACGCTGCACGACCTTTGCCAACGATGGTGGGAAGGGCGCTGAGGTCGAAATCACGCGGCTGCTCGGTACCATTGATACCCGCTACGTACCAGGTCTTACCGCTGCGACGGGCAATGATGGCATGATCGCCGGGATAGCCGCTGACAAGGCGGGTGTCATCCCACGCGGCAGGGAGTGACGAGAGGAATTGCTGCACAGCCATCGGCTGAGCGAGGAAACTCTCGGGACTGTCTGCGAGGTGCTGCAGGCCGCTCTCGTACAGGACTGTGAGTGCCAGTTCATGGGCATGGGTGGTGATATGTGGATGCTGGGAATCGCTGAAGGCGCAGGGGGTGTAGTCCATCGGACCAATGACATTGCGTGTGAACGGAAGCGTAGCGTTGTGGGCTGCGGCACGGTCCGTGAACGTACCTACATTATTATACCATTCGGCGCCATAGACGCCCTCGGTAGAGAGCAGGTTGGGATAGGTGCGCTGCCAGCCACGCGGAATGGTGGCTCCATGGAAGTTGATGGCCATGTGGTGACGGGCAGCACTCTCCATCAGCTCGATGCAGTAGTCCATATTCATCTGGTTGTCGCCAGAGAAGAAATCCACCTTGACACCGGCTACGCCAATGCTTTCGCACCACGCAAACTCCTTCTCGCGATCCTCGGGTTTGTTGAGGCGGAATTTAGGACCAGGGGCGCCGTTGATCCAACCCACGCTGGAATTGTACCAGATCATGGGCTTGATACCTTGCTCATGGGCGTAGCGCACGGCATCCTCTATGGTCTTGCCGTCCTTCATCTCGTCCCACTCGGCATCAATCAGCACATAAGGAAGGTGAAGCGTAGCGGCCATATCCACGTATTTCTTGATGATATTGAAGTCGTTACTGCCATGATTATAGGCCCAATAGACCCAAGAGACAACACCCGGCTGAATCCATGAAGTGTCGCCAATGCGAGCTGGTGCAGCCACATCCGTCACGAGTGTGCTCTCCACGACATCTGCCAGCGAGCCTACGATGGCAAGGCGCCAAGGCGAAGTCCAGTTGCCTGTGAGTTTCAGCTTGTTCTCATCTGGTATGACACGGAAGCTTTCTCCCTGACTGTGAAGGCTGGCGGCACTACGATGACGCTCCACGCCGGCTTCTGTGAGTAGCACGAAGGTGCCGTCGGCGGGCTCCATCAGCGCAGGGAAAGCCCAGCGGCCGTCGCGCGAAGAGGTGGCCTGCGGGTAGAAACCCTCGTAACCGTCACTCCAGCGCATGAACCAACGGCGCGTGCCTTCGGGGATGCGGTAGGCTGTCGCCTCCTCGGGGATGCTTTGTGTCTGCAGGTCAGAGAGCTCATAGCGATAAGCTAAGCCATCATCATAGAGGCGCAGGCGTAGGGTCAGCGTAGGTGTGAGCGCTGCTACATATTCGTTGGCACGATTGGAACACAGCTGACGTTTGCCCGCCAGCATCTGGTAGGAGTCACGAATCTTGTGGCTACGGCACATCTGAAGATCATTGGATGCTGTAGCGCCGACATAGCCCAACGTAGGTATTTCGAGCACAGACGTTCCCTGATAATAGAGGGTGAAGCCCTGTGCTACGGGCTGAAGGGTGAGGCGACCATTGGGAGACTGCAACTTAGGTGCGGCCATGAGTGTGGCGGCCACAAGAATGAAAAGAGAAGTAAAAAACTGTCGCATTTGTTTTGTAATTATTGTGATGTAGTCATTAATCATTGTTGGAGCAACTTACGGGCCGCCTCGATGAGGGTGTCCTTGCCCTTGGCACGATCCTCGGCAGTGAGGAAGACAGATATGTCAGGGGCAATGCCGAACTCGATGTGGTTCATATTGCGGTCATAGCTGGGCGATGCCGAGAAACGGACGCTCCAGCCGTTGGGCAGTTCGGAGGAGAATGGCATACCACCGCCGCCGCCTGTCTGGTCGCCCAAGACAGTGACGAGGGGGCAACAACGCATATCGCGCACAAAGGTATTGGTAGCGCTGTAACAACGGCGGTTGGTAAGCAGGATGACGCGTTTCTGCCAGCGGATGCCGTCGGAGGGCTCGAGGTATTGCGGCTCGGGTTCCGAGAAATCACTATGCCCACGTCCGGTCTTGTGGCTGATATAGCCGACATGGATGCGTTCATTGGTGAAGCGCCGCGCCAGCCGTTCCTCAACGGTCAGCGTGCCACCTCCATTGTTACGGACATCAACGATCAGACCGTTACAGGTACGCAGGTAGTACATCACCTCATTGAGGTTGTTCTCGTTGAAGCTGGACGAGAAGCTGGAGCATACGATATAGCCTGTATTGTCATCCAAGATGCGGTACTTCAGACTACCGGCGATGCGATAGTCTTTGCCCAGATAGCTGTCTTGCAAGTCCTGATAGAAATTCTCGGGATAATCCTGATACCAGGACCAGTTACGTCCGATATCGTGGTTGGCATAGAGATTGACATGCCCGTCGCGCAACTCGGACAGCATGTCGGTGAGTACCTCGAAGAGTTGAGCCGATCGCATATTGTCATTGATGCGGCCCTGATAGCGGCTTTTCACCTCGTTCCAATCCAAACCGTAAACATCCCGCTTATAGTCGAAGAAACAATAGTGCTCGTCTATCATCGTCCACAATGCCTCAAAGTTACCCGTCGGCGTATTCGCATACTGGTCTTCCTGCGTGCAAGCACAAAGGGCGAAGAGCAGAAGGCAGAAAATGGCTATAGGGCCTATGAGGCCAATGGGGCTTATATGACTAGCAAACTTCCTCATACTTGCGTGCTTTAAAGGACAAAATCGGGCGGCGTGGAACGGCGCGGATGAACAACCTGGAAGTAACGCACCCAACCCAGCAGGAAAGCGTGTGTACAGCTGTGGTGCTTGATTTCGTTGACATGACTCTGACGAATGTCGCAGAGGTAGGAAGCACGGAGCGTGAAGCCGTGAAGAGGCACATCTATGCTGAACAGATGACGGTTCGAGAACGCGTTGCCCGGATGCGTGAAGCACACGTTGTGATCGGTATTGCCAAGGGTGAACAACTCGTAGTAGCTCTGCCCATAGTTGGGACTGAACATGACTCCCAGCAAGGGGATATCCAGCTGATAGCGCAATAATAGCGGCTGGCGCCAAATGCGGAAATCATAGGCAGCGGCGGCGGAAATTGCAAGGTCTGCAGAAGCCAATGCCTGTGCTGGATTATTGCCATTACGTGTGTTATAAAGGACTCCCACATTGGCTCCAATCTGCGGCCCCACGAAGAGGCGCAGGCGGTCCACAGGCGTGAAGAAGCGGTAATGCCAGGCGGCATCAAAGGTAACATCACCACCCATATAACGTGCCTTCGCCGACGCATTCTTGGTATAGGAGAGGTTGCCCTGCCACAGCGTCTGGAAGATCACGGCGCTGTCCAACAAATGCGTCGTGCGCTGAGTCTCATGCATCAACTGAAGCTGAGGGCCATGATAGTCGAGCGGGGAGAGATAGGTGTCCAACTGATGGTTGGCACCCAAGCCTATCGTGGTAGCGTGGATGACTGGACGGCTGAATTCAGACTGCGCGGAGGCGGGGGAAGAGAGAAAAGTGAGGAGAATGACAAATGATGAATGACGAATGATGAATGATGAATGACAAATAAGTGTTACCTTCTCTTTCAAAGGGTTTATTATATTTGTCATTCGTAATTCTTGAAGAGTCAAGCGTCCCTTTCTCCAAGTATGGAGCGTCGCTTCGCGCCGAGCGGAGCCGAGCGCGTAATTCGTCATTCTAAAGCAATCCTTATTCGCCATTCGTAATTCATCATTCGACATTCGTCATTCCTCGAAGAGGTTGAATTGTCCTGTGAGCGGATCGATATTCCCTTCGCGAGCAGGAACACTCTCTTCCGGCTCCTCATTCAGGGACTGAGCCTCGCTGTCGCTTGAGTCCTCCGAATATTCCGAGTCCTCTAAGGAGTCCTCTTCTTGAGAGCCGTCGTCCTCCCCACCCTCGCGAGAAGGATCAGGAGTTGGAACACGCGTGGGCTCTAATTCTTCAATGTTGGCGAGGGCAAAGGTGGTAATACGTTTGCCCTTAGCTTTGAAGCTCTTCTGACCGATAAACTGCTCGGCATCAATCTCCAGCGGGTCACGGAAATCATCGGGAGCAGCGTAGGTGGCAAGCAGACGCGGATAGACGGTATCCGTGAGCAGCAGCAACCGGCTTTCGGCATTTTCTCCGAGGAAATTCTGATGGCGTGAGGTTGCCTCCAAAGTGAAACGCTTGAGATAAGGATAACCCTGATCGGCATCGAAGAGGGCTGCCGTCCACACCTTTTGCTCATCGTACTTCTCGATGCGGAGAATGTTCTGCTCGTAGTGGTTGTTGAGGTCGAAGTTCGTCGTGTAGAATTCGCCATTGTCAAGGATGACCAAGATGGCATCCTCGCTGTGGAACTCACCGAGGTACTGTCCATGATCATCGTAATTGAGGCGCTTGACATCCCAGTCGAACCACACCTTGCGGCCTCCGAGCGTAGAGCTGCCGTGACTCTTGAGGCCAATGCGCTCCACATCGAGTTTCGTCAACAGATTACCCATCGAAGAACGCCCTTTGATCATGATCTCGCTGAAATCCTTGTCGAAGAAGGCACGACGCAGTCTGGGATTGGGCTTGAGACTCACTTTGATCACCTCGGCCTCGCCATTGGGATTAGCCGTGAAATAAGCTACGCGACTGCCCGGTTTGCCTTGCGTCAGGTCGTACTCACGGTCACGGGTGATGCTGGTGACATTGAAGCGTTTGATGTAGAAAGCACCGTCGCGCCCGTCGCGATAGACACAGTTATAAATGGTACGCGTGTCGCCTTTCTTGAAAATGGCCACGTGCATGATTTGGCACTTGCGCTTTTCGGTCTTTGAGCGCTCCGTCTCGCCAACAAACACCTTCTCACCGATGCGGATAATCTTGTAAGTGCCGTCTTTGTAGAAGATGATGACATCGTCAATGTCGGAACAGTTGCAGACGAACTCATCCTTCTTCAGCGAGGTGCCGATGAAGCCTTCCTCGCGGTTGATATAGAGTTTCTGGTTGGCCTCAACGACCTTGCTGGCCTCGATACTGTCGAAACTCCGGATTTCGGTAAGGCGCGGATAGTCCTTACCGTACTTGTTCTGGATGAAGCGGAACCAGTTGGCTGTGACTTCAATCATATTAGCCAGGTCGCGGTCTATCTCGGCCACCTCTTCCTTCATGCGGAGCATCGCCTCATCAGCCTTATCCTTATTGAATTTGGCGATGCGCTGCATCTTGATTTCCAAGAGGCGAAGGATATCGTCCTTCGTGACCTCGCGCACAAACTGCGGGTAGAAGGGAGTCAAACGCTCGTCAATATAAGCGCAGAGTTCATCCGTACTATTGGCATTTTCGAAGGGCTTTCCCTTATAAATACGTTCCTCGATGAAGATGCGTTCGAGCGAAGCAAAATGCAGCGCCTCCATCAGCTCGCCACGACGAATCAACAACTCCTTACGCAGCAGTTCCTTGGTGTTATCCACGGAGCGGCGGAGCACTTCGGAAACGGTAAGGAAGCAGGGCTTATTCTCGTCAATGACACAGCAGTTGGGAGAGATGCTGACCTCGCAGTCGGTGCAGGCATACAAGGCATCAATCGTCTTGTCGGAGCTGGCGCCCGGCATCAGATGAATCAGTATCTCAACACCTGCCGCAGTCATATCTTCCACCTTGCGCACCTTAATCTTTCCCTTCTCTGCTGCCTTCAAAATGCTGTCTATGAATTGGCTGGGCTTCTGGGGCGAACCCGTTGTCTTGCCAAAGGGGATTTCGGTGATGGCAAGCGTCTTTTGGTCGCGCTTCTCGATTTTGGCGCGCACACGCACCACGCCGCCACGCTGACCGTCGTTGTACTTGGACACATCAATGCTTCCGCCTGTGGGGAAATCGGGATAGAGCTGGAAGGGCTCATCGTGGAGATAGGCGACGGCAGCCTCGCACAGCTCGTTCAGATTGTGGGGAAGAATCTTGGACGACAGGCCGACGGCAATGCCTTCTGCTCCCTGTGCCAGCAGCAATGGGAACTTCACAGGTAAGGTAATAGGCTCTTTGTTGCGACCGTCATAGGAGAGTTTCCACTCAGTTGTCTTGGGGTTGAAGACAACATCAAGGGCAAACTTCGAGAGGCGTGCCTCAATATAACGTCCGGCGGCAGCATCGTCACCTGTGAGGATGTTACCCCAGTTGCCCTGACAATCGATAAGCAACTCCTTTTGGCCTAACTGCACCAACGCATCCTTGATAGAAGCATCACCATGGGGGTGGAACTTCATGGTTTCGCCGACGATGTTGGCCACTTTGTTGAAGCGTCCGTCGTCCATACGCTTCATGGTGTGCATAATGCGGCGCTGTACGGGTTTGAATCCGTCGGTGATATGCGGCACAGCACGTTCGAGTATTACATACGAGGCATAGTCAAGGAACCAGCCCTGGTACATCCGATTCAGATGATGAGTGATGCCATCTTGCACTTTTTTATCGTCCATAAGGGATTAAAAGGTCTATTTTGCTGGCAAAGATAGTGAAAAGATTAAATATTAAGGATTAAAGTTGAAAGTTTTTCTTCCTTTTTTCCGCTTTTTAGTGCTTTTTACGTACCTTTGCGCCCGAAAATCATCAAACATATAAACAATAAACATTAAACTGCGGGCTCAGCCCGTGAAAAAAGCATGGCACAACAAGAAGACGTTTTCAAGAAAATCGTTTCCCATTGCAAGGAGTACGGCTTCGTATTCCCATCGAGTGATATTTATGATGGCCTCGGTGCTGTCTATGACTATGGTCAGAACGGCGTAGAGCTGAAGAACAACATCAAGCAGTACTGGTGGCAGTCTATGGTGCTGCTTCACCAGAACATCGTCGGTATCGACGCTGCTATCTTCATGCACCCCACGACGTGGAAGGCCAGTGGCCACGTGGATGCTTTCAACGATCCCCTCATCGACAATCGCGACAGCAAGAAGCGCTACCGCGCTGACGTCCTCATCGAGGATCAGATGGCCAAGTACGATGAGAAGATTGACAAAGAAATCGCTAAGGCCGCGAAGCGTTTCGGCGATGCCTTTGACGAGGCTCAGTTCCGCGCTACCAACGGCCGTATCCTTGAGCTTCAAGGCAAGCGCGATGCCCTGCATGAACGTTTCCAGAAGGCCATGAACGCCAACGATCTGGAAGAGTTGCGTCAGATTATCCTCGACGAGGAAATCGTATGCCCCATCAGCGGCACACGCAACTGGACCGACGTGCGTCAGTTCAACCTGATGTTCAAGACCGAGGTGGGCAGTACCGCCGAAGGCACCTCCACCATCTACCTGCGCCCCGAGACCGCTCAGGGTATTTTCGTCAACTACCTGAACGTACAGAAGACGGGCCGCATGAAGCTTCCCTTTGGTATCGCTCAGATTGGTAAGGCTTTCCGCAACGAGATTGTTGCCCGCCAGTTCATCTTCCGTATGCGCGAGTTTGAGCAGATGGAGATGCAGTTCTTCGTGAAGCCCGGTACCGAGCTTGAGTGGTTCTCGAAATGGAAGCAGACACGTATGGCTTGGCACCAGGCGCTGGGCTTTGGCGCTGAGAACTATCGTTTCCACGACCACGACAAGCTGGCTCACTACGCCAACGCTGCCACGGATATCGAGTTCCACATGCCTTTCGGCTTCAAGGAGGTTGAGGGCATTCACTCTCGCACGAACTTCGACCTTTCACAGCATGCC
>JAILQO010000041.1 GCA_024698925.1 Bacteroidaceae bacterium
CCATCTCCTCCAGCTTCGCTCCCTGCTCCAGGCCTGCGTTGATGTAGAAGGCCAGGACGGGCAGCACGGCGCCGTTCATCGTCATGGAGACGGACATCTTGTTCAAGGGAATGCCGTCGAACAGGACTTTCATGTTCTCCAAAGAACAGATGCTCACGCCTGCCTTACCTACATCACCTACGACGCGCTGGTTGTCGGGGTCGTATCCACGGTGTGTGGGAAGGTCGAAGGCTACGGACAGACCCTTCTGACCTGAAGCGAGGTTCCTGCGATAGAAAGCATTTGACTCTTCTGCCGTAGAGAAACCAGCGTACTGACGAATAGTCCACGGACGGAAGGGGTACATCATGCTGTACGGGCCACGAAGGAACGGGGGAATGCCTGCAGCGAAGTTCAGGTGTTCCATGCCCTCGAGGTCTTCCTTAGTATAAACGGGTTGGATGTCAATCTGCTCGGCTGTCTTCCAGTTGGCAGTGATACCATTCTCCTTTTGCCACTGCTGACCATTCTTCTCCTGAATGCCAGCGTAGATATCTATATCTTTAAATGATTTGCGTGCCATAATTAGATGCCGAGTTTTGCGTTGTACTCCTTGAGAGTCTCAAGCTGGTTAGACCTTACGTGGATAAAGTTCTCGATGCCTGCTGCCTTGAGGTCTTCTGTGCAAGCCGGTGCGCCTGCTACGACGTAGAGGGCGCGGCCGTTCAGGTACTTGAAGGCGGGGATGGCGTACTCAGCGTACTCGTCGTCGCTCGAGCAAATGACAACGATGTCGGCACCAGCAGCAAGGGCTGCGTCAACGCCTTCCTCGACGGTCTTGAAGCCGAGGTTGTCGATGACCTGATAGCCTGCAGCGGCCAGGAAGTTGCAGCTGAACTGAGCGCGAGCCTGACGCATAGCCAGGTTGCCGATGGTCAGCATGAAGGCGACGGGCACCTTCGCAGCTTTCTCTGTCTTGAGGCGGAGTGCTTCGAAGTCAGAAGCCAGGCGGGAAGTCTTAATGGCCGGGATGGTGCTCTCGCAGCCGCAGGTTCCGTTTGTTGCGTTGGCAACGAAACATACAGGACGGGGCTCCTTGCCTTCGCTCTTCTCGGTGAAGTTGGGGAACTGGTTCGTGCCAAGCAGGAACTCCTTGCGCTTGTCGGCATTGGCGTGGCGCGTCTTGTTCGTCTCGTTGATGGTGTTCTGCACCGAGCCTGCCTTTGCTGCAGCCAGGAAGCCTCCTTCTTCCTCAACAGAGAGGAAGAGCTTCCAAGCCTGACCTGCCAAAGCCGAGGTCAGCTCCTCGATGAAGTAGGAACCGCCGGCTACATCGACCATGCGGTCGAAGTGGCACTCGTCCTTCAGCAGCAGTTGCTGGTTGCGGGCGATGCGTTCTGCGAAGTCTGTCGGCACTTCGTAAGGCTCGTCGAAAGGTGTCACTACGATGCTGTCCACACCTCCCAGGGCTGCAGACATCGTCTCGGTCTGCGAGCGGAGCATGTTGACGTAGCTGTCGAAGAGTGTCTGGTTGTAGGTCGTCGTGAAGGCGCAGACGTGCATCTTTGCGCTCTCCTTGCAAGCGGTGTACTGACTGACAATCTGTGCCCACAGCATGCGAGCTGCACGCAGCTTGGCAATCTCCATGAAGTAGACGCCATTGATGCCCAGGTTGAACTTGATGCTCTGTGCTGCCAGCTCAGGAGCCACGCCTGCTTCCGTCAGCTCTGTCAGGTACTCGTTGCCCCAAGCGAGGGCATAGCCGAGGTCCTGATAGCTGTAAGCGCCGGCGTTGGTGAGCTTGTAGGCATTCACAGCGATGGGACGGAACTTGGGATAAGCGGCAAAGGTCTCAACGAGAGCTTTCGCGTTCTTCAGGGCTTCGGTGGTGTCCTTGCCCTTCATGAGCATCTTCTCCAGCGGGTCGAAGCTGATGCTGCCCTCAACCTTCTGAGCGTCGGCACCTTTCTTCTGGAAGTAAGCCACGAGAATCTGAGCCAGCTCGAGCGACTTGCACTGGCAAGTGCTGAAGTTCAGCTCGATGCAATCCACGTAGATGCCCTCGAGGAGCGTCTCGATGTACTCTGCGCTCACCTTCTCCGAGGGGATGCAGAAGCCGAGACTCGTCACGCCCTTGTTCAGGATGTCCATTGCCTTGGCATTGGCCTCTTTGGGGCATTCACACTTGATGTCCTGACGGACATACCATTCGTTGTCGGCGGCTTTGTTGCCGCGCACGTAGGGGAACTCACCGGGGAGGGCGTTGACAAGCGGCAGCTTATCTACATCTTCCTTCAGGTAGAACGGCTCCATGCTGAAGCCTTCATTGGTTCTCCACACCATTTTCTTCTGATAGTCCGCGCCCTTGAGGTCCACCTCAATCTTGTCGCGCCATTCCTGGCGGGTGGGGGCGGTGAAGTCCGCGAAGAGTTTTTCTTTACTATCTGCCATAGTAGAGTTTAATGTTTAAAGTTTATAGTTTAATGTTCGTTTAAGGTATATTCTTCAAGTTGAGTAGGGTGTAATACCATCTAAAAAGCGGACAAAGGTAGCAAAGATTGTTGGTGCTTCCAAATTTGTAGCGAGAAAAGACGTTAAAAGTGAGCTTTTTGCTCTATTTAAGACTGCTATTTGCATAATAATCCTTACCTTTGCGCCGAAATTACAAATCATAAACATCAGATTTCACCATGGAATGGTTGATTAACCTTTTCACCAACTCAGACAGCGTAGCCCACATCGTGGTACTTTACGCGCTGGTCATTGCCGTCGGCATCGCCCTCGGTCGTTTGAAGATTTTCGGAATCTCTCTGGGTGTCACCTTTGTGCTCTTTGCCGGCATTCTGGCTGGTCATATCGGTTTTACTGGTACGCCGGAAGTGTTGAATTATGTACAGGACTTTGGCCTCATTCTGTTCGTCTATTGTATTGGTCTGCAAGTCGGCCCCGGCTTCTTTGAGAGCTTTGCCAAAGGCGGTATCAGGGCAAATATGTTGGCGATGGGTATCGTGGGCCTAAACATCGTTACGATGTTGGCTCTCTACTTTATTCTTTTCTATAATCCGGATATCAAGGGTGGCGACAACGTATGGAATCTCAGTATGATGACGGGTGTCCTCTGTGGCGCCATCACGAATACGCCAGGTCTTGGTGCTGCTTCCGAGGCTGTTGCCTCCATCTATAAAGGTGCTGCGCAGATGCCTCAGATTGCTTCTGGTTATGCTTGTGCTTATCCCCTTGGCGTTGTGGGTATCATCGGTGCCACGATCGCCATCCGTTACATCTGCCGCATCAGTCTCAAGAGCGAAGCGGACCAGATTGAACAGGAGATGAACGAGAATCCGCACGCCAAGCCCCATCGCATGACGCTGCGCGCAGAGAATAGAGCTTTGGAGGGACGTACAATCCTTCAGATTCGAGAGTTCTTGGGACGCAACTTCGTTTGCTCTCGTATCCTTCATGAAGGCCACGTCAGCATCCCTAATCGCGACACCATCGTGAGTATGGGTGATCTGATGTATATCACCAGTGCCGAGGATGACTGGGAGGCTATCAGTGCTTTCATCGGTCCTGTGGATCATCTGGAATGGGACGAGCAGGATGTCCCGATGGTATCCCGCAATATCCTTGTGACCCAGCCGAATGTGAACGGTAAGACCTTTGGCCAGTTGCACTTCAGCTCTGTTTATGGCATCAACGTGACCCGCATCCATCGTAACGGCATGAACCTCTTTGCTGACCGCAACCTTCGCATTCAGATTGGTGATAAGTTGGTTTGTGTAGGTCCTGAGGATGCGATTGCCCGCGTGGCCAATATGTTGGGTAATGAGGTGAAACGCCTTGACCACCCCAACCTCAGCACGATCTTCATCGGCATCGTCATCGGTATCGTCTTCGGTATGATGCCTATCGCCCTGCCTGGTGTGCCTACTCCCGTGAAGCTCGGTCTCGCTGGCGGTCCCCTGATTATTGCCATCCTCATCGGCCGCTTCGGCTATAAACTCCATCTGGTTAGCTATACCACGACGTCGGCTAACCTCATGCTGCGTGAATTCGGACTCGTCCTGTTCCTGGCTTCCGTAGGAATCAAGGCCGGTGCCACTTTCTGGCACACTGTAACGGCGGGAGATGGTTTGACCTATGTTTGGGTTGGCTTTCTCATCACCGTTATACCTATATTAATTATAGGTGTGCTAGCTCGCTTGCGCTATAAGATGAACTACTTCACGCTGATGGGTCTTATAGCCGGCGCAACCACCGATCCTCCTGCCTTGGCCTATGCCAACCAGACAGCCAACAATGATGCGCCTGCCGTTGGATACAGCACTGTTTATCCCCTTTGCATGTTCCTGCGCATCCTGACGGCCCAGCTGATTATCCTCCTGCTTTATAGCATCGTCTAAACTAAGGCTTATTTAAGAATTACGGATTGCGGTTCTTGTTCAATTTAGTTGAAAGACAAAAACCTTAAAAACTCTTTCATCGATTTCAATCTTTACAGGATTTGCGTATGGGGCTGATGCTTCCTGACTGTAAGTAAACTTCCGTCAGTTATCATCAGCCCCATACGCAGCATTTCATGCTTTGAAATCAATGAAAGCAAAAACCTCGTTCCGCTTCGCTTCACTAAATAACATTGTCCACTAGCTGACTCTTAATAAGGACTTTCCCAAATTCATGTTTTTTAGATTGTGATAACAATCGGTGTTTTTGCTCACGAGGTATGTGATGGCTCTGCAAGAGGCCAAGATGAGAGGCAGATGATTTTGTCTGGGAGCTTGTTCACAAGGAAAAATAGGCGCCTCTTATCTTGTAAGGACTGTAGTCCGACACATACTGAAGTGAGGGTTTTTATGGTTTTTGTTCTTTATCAACGAAATTGAAGAAGAACCCTTTTGTCGACTCTTGTAGCGATAAGGCTTTTCTCTTGTCGTGATAGGCCGTTTCTCTCGTAGCGAAACGGCATAACGCAAAAAGAGGGCGGCCTTGCGGTCGCCCTCCTTTTCAGTATGTTAAAAGAATCTTACTTCTTTCTGATGACAGCCTTCTTACCGTCGATGATGTAAGCACGGCCCTTCTGAACCTTCTGAACCTTGCGGCCAGAGAGATCGAAGACGTTCTCTACGTTCTCATCGAAGATAGACTTGATGCCAACAGGATTACCCTCCTTGTCAACAATCTCAAGGAAGCGGACTGCGAACGGCTCCTCAGGATTGAACTCAGCAACTACCTCATCGCCCTTCATCAGCTTAGCACCCATGAATGTGATGCTCTGGATGAACGGATATTCCTCGCTGAACACGATGTCGGGTATTTCGAAGTACTGTGCGTACGGTACAGTCACATCCTGCAACGTAACGGGATTTCCAGACATGGTCCAAGCTGCATCCTTGAAGCTGCTAATTACGATCTTGTCGAAGTGGATGGTCAGATCCTCATCCTGAAGGTTATTGGCAGCCTTGTTCTTAGCAGTAGCCTGCAGTTTGAACGGGGTGTCAATCTTCACCTTCGTGGGAGCATCCTGCGTACCGGAACCGATGCCAGTCTTCTTCTCATTCTCCTTGATAGAGAACTCAACGGGATCAGCAGCGGGAGCTTCGGAGATACGGAAGGTAGAACCGTTGTCACCGAGAGAACCAGAGGACTTCCAGAAAGACAGAGGACCACCGGCACCACCGTTCTGGTTGATGCAGTTGAACTCTGTGCCAGTCTCTCTGAGCGTGAAGCCATCGCTATTCTGGCCAATTGTCCAAAGGTATTCGCCTTCTCTCATGACAGCCATCTCGTCAGCACTTGTCAAGGTGAAGCCAGCGCCAGCACCCTTGTTCCAAACGATGATGCCATTGTAAGCGTCACCGGAGAATGCCCACTGGTATGCAGGCTTAACCAAGAGAGCTGCGTCATCATCAGTCTTCTGAACAGGATAGTAAGGCTCAGCTACGGGGATACCCTCATCGTTGTTCTTACCTTCTGTGCCAACCCACCATTCGCCGCGGATGGTCATGTTGTACCACTTAGCGGATGCGAAGTCGGTGGACAGCTCGAACGGGAATGCGCTTGTAGCCGTGAACTCAACGGTGGTGTTCTCTTCAGCGATTGTCACGTCAACCTCATTGTAGGTTGTGAATGGACGCTGATAAGCAGCGGGCAGAGTCGTGATCTTGGTACCCAGCATGGTGGGTGCGGGTTCGGACTTGAAGAGCTCCTTGCCTGCAGCATCCTTCACGACGTAAGTCACGTAGTAGCTCGGGTTGTAGTAAGCATAAAGAGCAGCGAGAGCTTCGGTTGCATCGAAGTCAGCAGCCTCAATCATGTAGTACAGGTTACCCGGGTCGGCATTCATCCAGTCGTTGATGACATAGCCGTAAGGAGCGTTACCATTGGTGTTTAGACCATAGTTGGTACCATCAGCAACGGTGAAGTAGCAGAAGAAGTAAGGAGCGTCCTTAGCCTCCATCTGGAGAGCGTCGAACTTGCCGTGAGTAGGCATAGCTGCCAACGAACCGTCGTTCAGCACGAACTTCTTTTCGCTTGCACTGTAGAGATAGTAGCTACCATTATCGGTCTCATCCTCTGTCTCATCATAGTAGATCACAGCGAAGTTGGTCGGCTGTGCGTCAGCAAGATCTTTAAGACCGGTGGAATACATGTGATCCTCCTTTGCAAGGAGAGCACCACGATCGCAAGCGATGACGTAAGCCTTCGCGTTGCTCAGGTCGGCCAGAGCGTTCACGGTGGACTTCTTCGTACGAGTAATCTTAATCGTGCAATCCTCGGTACCGATGGTGCCTTCTACTGCGTAGTTGTAGAGGAAGTTGGAAGTCAAGCTTGCGGGAACGTTGACTTCGCTGTTGCCCTCCTGCTTTATGACTACAGAAGAAACTTCTGTTGTGCCGTCGGACTCAACGAGCAAGTAGGTCACGTTGACGATAGCGGTTGCGGCCTCGAGGTTCCACTGGTAAACCTGATCATAGGTGTACTGAGGAACTGCAACATCCTCAACCTTCCAGGTGAAGAATGTACGGCCTGCATCACCCCAGCTGCTTTCAGCGGGAGCCGTATTACAGGAGCGGATGGCGTACTTGCCATTCTCCAGGAACAGAACCTGAGCCTCCCAATCCTTACGATTATTCGATGAGGTAGCATACACGCCAGGATTCAAGTTCGCCTTATTATCGGCCAAAGGAGGATTGGTGAAGCGTGTGCCACCACCGTCGATAAAGTAACCGTAGGTCTGGAGAGCACCACCATCGGTCTTAGTCAAGGTGAAGATGGTAGCATCTGCACGATTGCTTGTCAGCTTACCAGCAGACGTGATGTAGTACTTCGTTTCCTCGACGTCGGTAGAGATGTAGTAGTCACCACCATCGCCAATAGCAACGAGAGCTGCTAAGTACTCAGCGTTGTCAGCCGTCATAGGATTAACAAGGGTCAGCCGGAAGTTATCAACCTTGTACCACCACTTATTGACACCTTCAGCACCGATCGTAGCCTTGCCATCAGTGACGAGGAAAGAGATAGCGCTGTCAATGCCGTTGCCCTTGCCTGTAGCGTCTATCTGGACACTTTGATCATTGGCGTTCAGCTGTACCTGCTGTCCTTCGTCTGTAGCGATGACAGCCTTCAACTCATACATACCAGCGGGCAGTCCTTCAATAGTCTGGCTGATAGCGTTGCCGCTAGACCAAATATTGAAGAGGTAGTTGCCACTAGCACCTTCCATTGCATAGTTAGCTTCGGACGTGGACTTGGCGCCATGGTCATTGCTGGACTCGTAAGTCCAACCTTCGGTATTGCCAGTCTCAAAGTCAGGATTGGTGATGAAGACAGTCATGTCAGCACCAGCCAGTGTCTGAGCCTTAGCCAATGCGGGCAGAGCAGCCTCGACAGTAGCGATAGCTGCAGGAATGTCAGCAACAGTGGCAGCTTCGTAAGCGGTTACAACGTCGGCAATAGCTGTCTCATAAGTAGTGATAGCCTCATTGCCTTCTGCCACGTGAGCCTTGTAAACCTCACCCTGAGCCAGGGCAGCGGTCAGCGGAGCGTAGGCCTTAGCATCTGCTACGACCGCATCGATGGCGTTGATGGCAGCCTGATAGTCATCTGCGGTGTCATAAGACTTGTTATTCTCAGCAACGGTATTGTCAAGCTTGGTAGCAAGTGCAGCAGGAATGGTAGCCTTGTCAATAGCCTGGGCTGCTTCAACAGAAGCTGCCAGCATAGACTTGGCATCAACGGTGGCGCTTACGCTCTTGAGTTGTACAAAGTGCCAGTTGGTCAGTCCGACTTCTTTGTAGATACCGATCTTGACTTGACCGTCCTCTCCAACAACAATGCCTTCCAATTTAGCTGTGGGAACAGCCTCTTCGCCGCCGCGGTTGTTGAAGTTGCTCTCAATGAGGCAAGGAATATACTGCTTCACTGTGCCTGCGGTAGTTTCTGCATAGAGATAAACGGCCTTCAAAGAGGCTTCGTCACCTTCAGCAAAATCAGTAGTCATGCCTGCACGACCTTCGGTCAAGTTAGCTGCGCCAAAGAGCTCAATGGTGTAAGTGCCAGCTGCAAGGCCTGTGACGGTCTGATACATCACATCGCCTGTAGCCTGTTTCTTATCTTGGCCTTCCACATAGTTCTCAATCAGCTTAACCTTTTGGCCGTTCACGGTCACCTCAGGTGCAGCCCAACCAGCTTCACCGCAACCAGCACTTGTTCCGCTCTGCCAGTTAGACACTTGGGTCAGGGCAGCGAACTGAGATGTCATGTCAGTCTCGATGTAGATGACCTTAGCTTCGATGCCAACCCAGTGGAGCTGTACGGGGGCACCAGCATAAGATGCGATGACTTCTTCGCTGTCAGTCTCAGCGTTCTTCACGAGATCTGCACCCAAAATGACTATGTTCTGATAGACGTAACCAGGCTTGAGAGCAACGGGGAAGTCGGTTTCGCCGAGCGGGATGTAGAAGCTTGCGCCTCTTACGGTATGAGCGGTCTCAGAGCCCATGGTCATCAGATTCTCGGGCAGGTCGCCAGAAAGCAAGACGGTTACCTTCACCTTGAGATCATCAGCATTGTAGCCGTAAAGTGCAAGGTTGTTGGCCGTGTAGTTAATCTTCAGAGTAGAACCGGCAGCCAACTTGTTGGGAGCAGCCTGTGTGCCTTCCTCAACATTGAAGGTGGGAGCAGCAAGCTCTACCTCCGGCACAGCCTGTACGCGGAACGTAGAACCGTTGTCGGTCTTACCGTTGGCGCTGTCCCAGAACTGCAGAGGACCACTAGAACCACCAGACTGGTTAATCCACTTGTTGGCTGTGCCAGCCTCGCGGAGTACGAAGCCATCGTTGTTCTTGAAGATTTCCCAAGCATAGGCACCATCGCGCATAACAGCGTTTCCATTGTCAGGAGTTAAGCTCTTGTCGGCACCGGTAGCCTTGTTGTAAAGGGTGATACCGTATGCATTACCAATGAATGCCCACTGGGTAGAATTTGCAGTGAGGTCTTTGTCTGCCTTCGGATAATAAGGCTCTGTCTCGTCCAAAGCTACATAGTAGTCGTTACGGATGGTCATGTAATACCACTTAGCGTCTGCTACGCTGGAAGACAGCTCGAATGGGAATGTGGAAGTAGCAGTGAACTCAACCGTAGTCTCAGCCTCGGTGATGGTTACATCCACTTCATTGTAAGTGGTGAAGTCGCGCTGATATTCAGCGGGCAGGGTTGTAATCTTACTGCCTGGCAGAGCCGCAATCTTATCAGATGTGAACAGCAAATTGCCTGCAGCATCCTTCACAACGTAGGTCACGAAATTAGCGGGATGGAAGTATGCCTCGAGAGCAGTGAGAGCCTCGGTAGCATCGAAGTCGGCAGCCTCAATCATGTAATATTGGTCGCCATCATCCGGAGAGATCCAATTATTAATGACACAACCCTTGAGAGCTCCGGTTCCATTCGTGTTAAGGCCATACGTTGTCGTTTCGTCAATTTTAAACGTGAACAAGAAATAGGGGTCTGTCTGGGAGGTCATTTGGATGGCATCGTACTTACCGTGGGTAGGCATGATGGCCAAGGCTCCCGTATTGAGCACGAACTTCTTGTCGGCTACGCTGTAGAGGTAGTAATTGTCCTCATAATTCAGAACGGCGAAGTTGGCAGGTGCAGCATCGTGCAACGTAGCGTGTGAAGTTGAGGCAATCGTCTCACCACTCGTAAGGATGGCACCACGCTTACATCTGATGGCATAAGCCTTGCCATTACTCAAATCCGTCAAAGCATGAACGACTCCAACGGTAGGAGTGCGCTTTACAACGACTTCACAATCGGTATCTCCGATGGTGCCTATTGCTTCATAAGTATAGTATGCATTGGGAGTCCAGCCACCATTAAAGCTGATACCTGTCATGGAGGTAGGAATATTTACCTCACTGTTAGCCTCCTGCTTCTTGGCTTCACTGCTAACCTCTGTTGTGCCGTCGGCCTCGACGAGTTTGTAGGTTACAGTAATAGGAGTTGCAGCTTCCAAGTTCCACTGGTAAACCTCATCATAGGTGTACTGGGGAATGGCAACATCATCAACCTTCCACGTGAAGAACACGCGGCCAGCATCAGACCAGCCACTCTCGCCGTAGGCTACATTCGTAGCACGGATGGCATACTTACCATCGTTCAGTAAGAGAACCTGAGCCTCCCACGTGTTACGATTGTCGGTTGAGGTGCTGTAGTTGGCAACATCCAAGACTGCCTTACTGCTGCTCAGAGGAGCGTTTGAGAAACGCTTGCCACCATCAATATAGTAGCCGAACTGCTTGTAACCATTACCTTCAACCTTTGTCAAGGTGAAGATGCAACCATTTGCACGGGTGCTTGTCAACTTACCGTCTGCAGTGATGTAATACTTCGTACCGTTGACATCCGTAGAGATGAAGTAGGTGCCGCCGTCGCCAATGGCAGTCAAAGCTGCATCGTAGGGATCAACGGGATCTTCGCTACCAGCTTCAGCACTGGCATTCCATACTACGAAACGCTTCTCTGCTGAGAGTGTGATCGTTGTTTCTTCTGTAACATCGCTCAGTGCCACCTCAAACTTGTAAGTGTCCACGTTTGTCCCTTCGCTTAATGTGAAAGGAGAATTGTTGGAGATACCATCATTTGCAGTCAAATCAAGACTTGATGGATCTGCAGTTACTCCAGTGATGCTCACGGTGACTGCTGCTCCCTTCCATGCTGCAGCATAGAAGGTAAGTTTCGTCGTGTTTGCAGGAACAGTAATTGTCATGTCTCCACCAGCTTTACTTGTGCCAACCTTAATACCGGCCATTTCATTGACGGTACAAGCTGACCCATTTGTGCCAGGTGCCAACGTAACATCTACAGCCCACGCACTACCGATGGCGAACATCAGTAGCGACACGAGAGAAAGTAAAAACTTTTTCATGAGATTGTTTCAATTTAGATTAATTAGTTTCTTGGTGCGTCGTCGGCTTGTGGCGCTTTGTGTGGACTTACTTTATGTATGTCCGTCATGGTCTGAATCACTGCTGCAAGCCGCTTGAATCAAGCTTTCCAGTCTGAGTGGTAAAGCCAGCAGTGTTTTTGATCTTTTCTTTCTTTTTCCTTTTGGTAATTGTTTCGTTCGATTTTAGTTAGACATAAGATATATAATAAGGTGCAAAAGACATTAGATTTGGGTGCAAAGATAACCATTTCGTGCTAAACGAAAAGGATTTTTGCAAAAAAAATCAAGAAAACGTAAAAAAAAGAGTCCCTATCGTGCGATTTCTATCACTTCAAGGTCCTTAAACGTCCCTTCATCGGCCGTAAAACGGACCAAAGTACGCACTTGATGCCAACCTTGAAGGCCTGCGGCACCAGGATTGATGTGCAGTAGGCCTAACTGCTTATCATACTGCACCTTGAGGATGTGGCTGTGGCCGCATACAAAGAGTTTAGGCGGGCGGGCGAACAATTGATTGCGGATGCTCCAGTCATAACGGCCTGGATAGCCTCCGATGTGCGTCATCAGCACGTCTGCTCCCTCGCAGGACCAGCGTAACTTCTGTGGGAACATGCGGCGTAATTCTGCGCCGTCGCAGTTGCCTACGACGGCACGTAGGGGACGAAAATCGGCCAATTGATCGGCAACCTCCGTTGAACCGATGTCACCAGCGTGCCAGATTTCATCGCACTCGGCAAAGTACTCCAGGTACTTGTCGTCCCAATAGGCATGTGTGTCGCTCAACAAACCGATTCGCTTCATTCTCTAACTACAGATTCTATTGTATTAAACTACGGATTGTACGGATCTTACGGTTTTCTTTATTTATTGTATCGTTGTGGCTGTCCATGCTGATTACTTGAGGGCAAGAGCCGTATAATCCGTATATTCCGTGGTTCTTATTATTCATTAGTTGTTGCCATTTGTTTCAGTTTCTTTATCTTCGGGCTGGAACATGGAGAATAAGGGGAGATAGGGGGCCACGCGGTTGGCCGCAAAGTACTGGATACGGCGCGGTAGGCGAAGGAATAGCGCTGAGCCCTGACTCTTTCCTTGGCTGGATTGGTTGTATTTTCTGAGGTACATCGTCAGCAGAACTGCCGCGTTGAGGGCGGCGAGGCCGTCGCTGACGGGCAGACTGGCCCATACGCCGTCAAGTCCCCAAAATTGTGGAAGGATGAGCAGGCACGGGACGAGGAAGATGAGCTGACGTGTCAGCGAGAGGTAGATACTCTTGCCCGCCTGGCCGATGCTCTGGAAGAAGTTGCCGGTCACCATCTGGAAACCGATGATGGGGAACAAAGCTACGTCAATCCGCATGCCGTGGGCTGCAATCCGGATGAGTTCAGGATCGGTGGTGAAGGCTGCAGAGATATACTCGGCGAACAGTTCGCAGAGGACAAAGCCGATGGTCATCACTACGGTGGCATAACCAATTGTCTTGTAGAGCACCTCGCGCACGCGGTCATGCTGCTCGGCTCCATAGTTGTAGCCTGCAATGGGCTGCATACCCTGATTGAAGCCCATGACAATCATGGCGAAGATGAAGAGGATGCGGTTCACAATACCATAGGCACCTACCGCCAGGTCGCCTCCATACGCTACCATCCCTCGGTTGATGAGCAACACGACCAGACAGGAACAGGCGTTCATGAGGAAGGGTGAAAGGCCGATGGATAGGATGCCGCCAACGATATGCCTGCGCAACATCAAGGTGTCTTTGCGGATGAAGACAACTTCGGTGGGGCGTGTAAAGATCCACATCTGCCAACACAGCGATACGCACTGCGAGATGACGGTGGCAATCGCTGCTCCCTTGATGCCCATTCCGAGTCCGTAGATGAACAGTGGGTCCAATGCGGTGTTGAGCAACACGGTGAGTATGGTGGCATACATTGCCGTGCGCGGATGGCCCGCAGAGCGCAGTACGGCGTTGAGGCCGAAGTAGAGATGCGTGAAGACGTTGCCGTAGAGAATCCACTCCATGTACTCGCGCGCATAGGGGAGTGTCTGCTCGGAGGCACCGAAGAAACGGAGTATCGAATCCAGGAATGTGAGCACCAGCCCCATGAACAGTACACCGATGAGTACGTTCAGCGTTAGCGAGTTGCCGAAGAAATGCTGTGCTTCTTCGCGGTTCTTCTGGCCCAGGCGCACACTAATCATAGTCGCTGTGCCAACTCCGACCATCGCACCGAAGGCGGCACTGAGGTTCATCAACGGGAAGGTGATGGCAAGGCCGGCAATGGCCATCGGGCCGACACCTTGGCCGATGAATACGCTATCGACCATATTATAAAGAGAGGATGCCGTCATCGCGATGATGGCGGGCACAGCATACTGCATCAGTAACGCTCCAATGGGTTTGGTTCCAAGTTCTTTTGTTCTATCTGACATGAAAGAATGGTTTGAGAGTTCAAAAAGTTCAAGAGTTTAAGCGTTGTAGGGACTGACTTTATGTCTGTCCGCAAATGTATGTTCAAAATCGAAGTTTAGAAATCGAGTGTGAGTTGTTCTTCGGGGAGCAGGTGGAAGGTCATGCGGTGATGGGGCGTGGGCCCATATTGCCGAATGGCTTCGCGGTGCGCCTTCGAGGGGTAGCCCATATTCTTGTCCCAGCCGTACTGGGGATAGTCCTTGGCGAGGGCCTTCATGCGGTCGTCACGATAGGTCTTGGCCAGGATGGAGGCAGCAGCGATGCTCATGTATGTGGCATCACCCTTGACTATCGTGTCAGCCGGAATCTCATAGGGATACCAGCGGTTGCCGTCGATGATCAGGTGCTGCGGGCGGACCTTGAGTTGCTCTACGGCCCGTTGCATCGCCAGGATGGAACATCGCAGGATATTGCGCTTGTCAATCTCCTGCGGTGAGCATTCTGCTACGGCCCACGCGACGGCCTCGCGCTCGATGACTTCGCGCAACTGGTAGCGCTGGCGCTCTGTCAGCTGTTTCGAATCATTGAGGATATCGTTTTGGAAGTCAGACGGTAAAATAACCGCTGCGGCGAAGACAGGACCGGCCAGACAGCCTCGTCCTGCTTCGTCGCAGCCTGCTTCGATTATTCCTGATGTGTGATAGCTCTTTAACATTCTTGGCACAAAGGTAGCGTATTTTCTGCCAATAGCTGCTCTTTGGAGGCCTAAAAGATGTTAACTCCTATCGCACTACCTTTTTTCCGTTCCTGATGTATATGCCACGAGGCAGTCTGCCATGGGGCATCTGGCGGCCGGAGAGATCATAGATGATTCCTTCGTTCCTGTGGGTTAGGGTGGGAGTGATACTGTAGATTCCGGTTCCTACCTCCTCGTCTGTCTTGATGAGTTCCCAGACGCTGGCATTCTGCGTGTAGGGTTTGAGCAGCACGTAGTTCCATGATTTCGGGGTGGTGTGCCAGCCGAAAGCACCCGTTTCATCGATAAAGGTAACGCCTTTGGAGCCATTATCCAAGGTCGCTTCACTCAGCCTCCAGGGATACTCCTGACCCAGACAGATGCGTTTGCCGTCAGCATTGCTCTTGACATAAGCTGCCGTCCCCGTCTGCTTGTTTTAGATATACGCGGTTCCATCGTCGTTTTTGACGAAGAACCAGCGGAAGGAATCTTCATCCGTCAGCACCTTGGGTACCACGCCGTCAGCATTGGTATTGGCTGTTGCGTAGTATGTGTCATTTGCGAGGTTGTGGATGAGGTAGTAGTGGGATAGGTCAAGGAGCTCTATCAGATTGGACCTCATTTCCTGATACTGCGCAAAGCGGTCTGCGATGTCCAGATAGTCTTGCTGGCTGACCGTGGCCTGCTCCAACCGTTCGTGGCCTTCGGCAATCACGTCATCGCTCAGGAACTGCAGAGCCGTTTCCGAGATGAGGCCTCCTTCCTGCTCCAAGGTCTTGAGTAACGTGTATTCGGCTTTTTCTACCAGTTTCTGGAGCCAGTGGCGATAGTCGTTGATTTCCAGAATACGCCATGTGGCGGGGTAGCACAGCGAGGAATCGAGTGAGGCGGTGAGCGTGAGCTCGGTGCCGCATGCCGCCCTCCGTCATGACCTCAATCTTCTTCTCCGGATTGCAACCCAACTCGGGATAGGCAACGATGCACGCCGTCATATGTCCGGGCATGTCAATCTCGGGGATGATTTGGATGTTGCGTTCTGCGGCATACGCTACGATTTCACGCAGGTCGTCCAATGTATAGAAGCATCCGCGACCCTATTACCGAAACAACTTATTCCTACTCCCACAGGAATACTATCCCTACCAGCATAGGAATACTATCCCTACCTCTGAAGGATTACTATTCCTATCTGCATAGGATTATTATTCCTTATTGGCAAGGATCATGAAGCTGGAACCTGAACCAAGACTCTCGGCGCGACAGGCCTTCGCCTGTCCTTCTTTTGTGAATCGTTTTAGTTGACAAGAAAAAGCCCTGCTACTCGATGTGAGTAACAGGGCTTGCTGTATGCGCTGGGCGCTGTGTGCGCCGTTGGGTCAATTATTCCTTGTGTTCGCCGCGGTCTTTGCGCTCGCCACGCTCAGGACGCTCACGACGGGGACGGGGAGGACGCTCTACGTAGCCTTCGGGCTTCGGGAGCAGAACGCGACGGGAGAGCTTGAACTTACCGGTCTTGGGGTCGATGTCCAAGAGCTTGACGGTCATCTTGTCACCTTCCTTGATACCGGCTTCCTCGACGGTCTCGAGGCGCTTCCAGTCAATCTCGGAGATGTGGAGCAGGCCGTCCTTGCCCGGCATGAACTCAACGAAGCAGCCGTAAGGCATGATGCTACGTACGGTACCCTCGTAGATTTCGCCCACTTCGGGAACGGCCACGATGGCACGAATCTTAGCCAGTGCGGCGTTGATGCAGTCGGCGTTGGGGCCGCTGACCTGTACCTTGCCCACGCCATCCTCTTCGTCGATGGTGATGGTGGCACCGGTGTCTTCCTGCATACCTTGGATGATTTTTCCGCCCGGGCCAATGACAGCGCCGATGAACTCCTTCGGGATGATGAGCTGCTCGATGCGGGGTACGTGGGGTTTGAGCTCGGGACGGGGCTCGGGCATGCACTCCAGGATCTTACCGAGGATGTGCTCACGGGCCTGCTTGGCCTGCATGAGGGCTTTCTCTAGAATCTCGTAGCTCAGACCGTCGCACTTGATATCCATCTGTGTAGCGGTTAGGCCGTCCTTGGTACCTGTGGTCTTGAAGTCCATATCGCCCAGATGGTCCTCATCGCCGAGGATGTCAGAGAGCACGGCGTACTTCTCCTCGCCGGGGTTCTTGATCAGACCCATAGCGATACCACTGACGGGCTTCTTGATGGGTACACCTGCGTCCATCAAGGCGAGGGTACCTGCGCAAACGGTAGCCATAGAGCTGGAACCGTTGGACTCCAGGATGTCGCTGACAACGCGGACAGTGTAGGGATAGTCTGCAGGAATCTGACCCTTTAGGGCGCGCCATGCGAGGTGGCCGTGACCAATCTCGCGACGGCCTACGCCGCGCTGAGCCTTAGCCTCGCCCGTGGAGAAGGGGGGGAAATTGTAGTGGAGCAGGAAGCGCTGGTAGGAGCGGTCGAGGACATCGTCCACGAGCTTCTCGTCGAGTTTGGTGCCCAGAGTGACGGTGGAGAGGGACTGTGTCTCGCCACGCGTGAAGATGCTGCTTCCGTGGGGGCCAGGCAGGGGGCTGACTTCGCACCAGATGGGGCGGATATCGGTAGTGCCACGACCGTCGAGGCGGATGCCTTCGTCAAGGATGCAACGGCGCATAGCGTCGCGCTCCACATCGTGGTAGTAACGGTCCACGAGGGCGTTCTTCTCTTCGAGCTCTGCGGGCTCCATATCAGCGTGAGCCTCGGCGTAGCGCACCTTGAAGTCCTCGCGGATCTTCTCGAAGGCTTCGGCACGGGCCTGCTTCTCGAGGGCCTGCTTAGTGACGTCATAGGCGGGCTGGTAGCACTCCTTGTTGACCTGTTCGCGCAGCTCCTCGTCGTTGACCTCGTGGCAGTACTCGCGCTTCACGTCCTTGCCAAGTTCCTTGGCCAGCTCCTTCTGGAGGCGGCACATGGGCTTGATGGCTTCGTGAGCGACCTTCAGGGCCTGAAGCAGATCCTGCTCGGAGACTTCCTTCATCTCACCTTCTACCATCATGATGTTCTCCTCGGTGGCACCGACCATGATGTCCATGTCGGCATCCTTCATCTGCTCGAAAGTAGGATCTACGATGTACTCGCCGTTCAGACGAATCACGCGAACCTCAGAGATGGGGCCCTCGAAGGGGATGTCACTAACGCTGAGGGCGGCAGAAGCGGCGAAGCCGGCAAGGGCATCGGGCATATCCACGCCATCGGCGCTGTAGAGGTTTACATTCACATATACCTCAGCGTGGTAGTTGCTGGGGAAAAGGGGACGGAGCGCACGGTCGACGAGGCGACATGTGAGGATTTCGTCATCGTTAGCCTTACCTTCGCGCTTCGTGAAGCCACCGGGGAAACGGCCGGCAGCGGCATATTTCTCGCGATATTCTACTTGAAGGGGCATGAAA
>JAILQO010000019.1 GCA_024698925.1 Bacteroidaceae bacterium
CGGGGTCAATAAAATGAGAATCAATCGGATAATCCCTAAATGGTGGAAGGTGCCTCGTTGTTCATAGAATTTTTTTGCGCGAAGCCCTTTCCGCAATTGTGCAAAGGCCTTCGCGCAATTGTGGAACAGTAGTCCCGCAAACAGCAACAGGCCGTTTCTCTAACAGCGATACGCCTTCTTACTGTTAGGGAGATAAGAAATGTATAGGTTTCTTTCCAAAAACCTAGAGGTTTCTATGTATAAAAGGTATACCTTTTTGGGTCAGATTACTTAAGGAAAATGGATCAGAATTCTTAAGTAAAATGAGGCAAAATACTTAAGGGCGCAAAAAGCGACATGCCTTTTCGCTGTGAGCGAAAAGGCACATCGCTAATAGAGATATGGCTTGTTGCTAACAGCGAAACGGCATATCGCCTTGCGAGGAGGGTGAAGGGGCGTACGAGGCGATGAGGGAGCGGAGCTGCTGGATGCCCTGATGGTTGTTATCGAGGGCCTCGACCTCAGTTAGGTATTTCTGCGCCTTGGCCTCATCACCCATACCATAGTAGCCAAGGGCAAGCATATACTTGCAATGGATCTGGTTCTTCATGTCGAGCGAATCATCCCAGATGAGCAGGTCGGGCAACGAGACGGCGAAGTAGTCCATCGTCTGATGCTCAAAGATATGCTGTTTGCCGTAATTGATGAGCTTATAGAAGCGCCCGTGAGCCTCGTCTTCGCGTCCCAGCTTCAGCAACGCCAGACCCTGATAGAAGATCTTATCCGGCTTGGCGTCGTTGTAGTACATGGCGGCAGCGGGCTCCTGCGGCCCCTTCGTAGCCTGACCCCAACACTTACGAGCCGTGTCCATACGGTCCATCTGTTCGTAGGCGATTCCGAGGAAATAATAGAAGTCATTCTCTTGAGCACCATAGAGTTTGCCCTCGCCCAAATGGTGCGGATACTCCAGGCATTGCTCCAAGAGGGTAATGGCCTTTTCCGGTTCCCGCTGCTGCAAGTAGCCCTTGGCGAGCTCTACCCTGCAAAGCTGATACTGTCCGCTGACCTTACCTTCACCGCCCTCCCACGGATGGAACTGATGGGCATCAAGCTTGTGCATAGCCTCCTCGTAGCGTCCCAGCTGATTGAGTAACGTGATTTCCTCTAAGACAAGGTCATCGCGGCGGGCTATCAGTTCGGGATATTGCCGCAGGAAGGTGAGCCGCTCCTGATGGGGCTTGTGCAGCCGCTTGTAGAGCTGGTCCAGTTCCATCAGCATACGACTGTCGGAGGGATCCAGCGCAAAGGCTTTCTCCATATATTCCAACGCCTCCTGCTGACGGTCCTGCTTATTGAAGCGGGCCAGCGCCAGGTTGCGCCACACGATGGGGAAGCTGGGGTCCAGGCGTGCTGACAGCTCCCAGTTCTCAACGGCGAGGTCGTACTGACGCTTGTCATAATAGAGGCAACCGAGGTAGTAAGGAGCCTTACAGATTTGACGATTTGACGATTTACGATTTACGATTGAGGGGGCTCCCTTCGCAGCTTCGAGGGCGATGACATCCTCCAAGCGGTTGGGGAAGCAATAGCTGGAATCGGCAGCCTCGGCCTGGGCCAGCGCTTCCTGATTGCCGCAGAAGGCGAAGAGGTAGTACCAGGTCATGGGCGATGTAGCACCCTCGCTGATGGCGATGTCCCAGATAGCACGCGCCTCATCGGTGAGTCCGGCGGCGCAGTAGTCGAGCGCCAGCTCATCGTAGTTCTGACTGCTCTGGCGTAGCATCGCCTTCAACTTTGCCAGTATCTCTGTGGCCGCTGTCTGCTCTGTGTTCTCTGTGAGCAAGAATTGCTCATAGAGGCAACCATAGTTGAAGCGGTCTATCTCCAACGATGCTGCAATCCACGCGAGGGCTTCCGCCTTACGTCCCATCTTGCGCAGGACTGCGGCCTTGAGGGCACGGGCCTTGTGGTTGTGGCTGTTGCTGATCAGGCTGCGTTCCAGTTCGTCGAGGGCATCGTCCCATCGCTCCTGCATCGCGCTGATACAAGCGGCCTCAAAATAGCCGGCATCGGCCCACGCCTTGTTCCACGTTGATTTCCAGAACAACTCGTAAGCCTCAGATACATGGCCTTTGTATTTCAGGGTGAGCGCCAGATTGAAGAGGGGCTCGCCCTCGTAGGGATTGGGATTACGCTTCTGCCATATCTTCACCGCCTTGCGCAGATAAGTTTCTGCCCGATCAAAGCGTCCCCGACGCAGGTACCACAAGCCCATCTGATTCAGGCAACGCACATCGTTGGGATCGCGACGCAGCGCTTCCTCATAGTAGTCGAGGGAGCTCCACGTAGCGTGACGGTATTGCTCCAGATGCAGACCCGTCAGGTAGAGTTGGTCATTGGTCTTGGTGTCCTGCGGCGGCAAAGCGGCCTCCGCGGCATCAGGGATGGGACGTATTTCGTCTGGTTCGGCTTGCCAGCTGAGGACGCTACGCTCATGGCCATAACGCTGCTCGTAGATGTTGAGATGGAGGTCGGACAACGGAACTGTCGTACTCACCTCCTCCGAAAGCACTGCCTCGGGAGTCAGCGTGTGGCGCTGGTCATACCAGACTTTTCCATTCTTGTCCGTCAGCACGATGCGGGCCTCGCGCCTGGATGTGGCCAGCACCTTGAACTCGACAAGGCAATGACTCCCCTCCGCGACGGGTTGGGGACAGGGCTCCTCATGAAGATTGATAATATAGTCCTTCGAGGCTTGCTTCACGATACCCAGCTCACGATAGGGCATGAAATACTGCGTGAACTGCTTTTCCTCGTAGGGCATCAGCCACGTGAAGTCGGGCTGGTTCTCGGTATAGACGCCCGCCATGAGTTCGATGTAAGGGCGATATCCTTCGGATAATTGATGATTGAGAATTGAGAATTGATAATTATCGGCTTCGCCTTTATCCGCATGACCATTTTCCATTTTCCATTTTCCATTCCCGACAGGGTCGGTCAGGTTCCTGTCCCATGCGCGGCCGAAGTCGCCATTACCCCATGTCCATTGCTTCTTGCCGGGGGAGAAATGGTGGCTAGCGACGTGTAGCATACCACCTTGCGTATCGTTCTCAAAGCCACCCTCGAAGTCGTATTTCGAGTTGACGGCCATATAGCTCGTAGGCACCTTGATATTCTTGTAGTTGGAGATATCGACGCCTGCCGAGTAGTCCATCTTATAATAGGTACCTGTGGCTATGGGGAAACTGCTGACGGCACGCTTGCCGTGGTCAAAGACGGCATTCACGTCGGGCGGAAAGACGCTCTGATAGGCATCATTCACCTCTACCGCGGGATTGGCCCACCACAGGAAGGTCTGGGGCAGCGGTGTGCGGTTGCTGACGCGTCCCTGGATTTCCAGATAGGCGCAGCCGGGACGCAAGGTGAAGCCTGCGGCACCCTTCTGATGGAACATGCGCTCCATCTCATTCACCCATACCGTTACAGAGCCATCCGGATTCTCCACGATGGTGCTGTCCACTGGCATATAAGTAGAAGGGCGATGGTGCTGGGGCCAGTTGAATTCGATACCACCCGATATCCAAGGCCCTGCCAAACCCACCAGCGCGGGCTTGATGACATGATTATAATAGACGAAATGACGCTGCTTGATTTTGTCATAGGCCATCTGAATACGACCGCCCAACTCAGGCAGAATCATCACCTTAATATATTCGTTCTCCAAGAAGATGGCCTGCCACTCCTTATCCACCTTCTCGTCCGCGATGGACTCGATGACGGGATAGGGATAGACGACACCGCTGGAGCCCTGATAGACTCGCTTCTCCAGGAACATCGGACTCTTCTCCGGCGTGCCCACCTCATAAGTGGGAATCGTGACCGTTTCGCGCCAAGCTTGAACGGAAGACCCACCCCCTGCCCTCCCTGTGAGGGAGGGAGCAGTTACTTGATTATTATCCATATCATTTCTGATTAAATGATTCATATGAAGGATGAAGCTATTTACTGGGGGTCGGGGCCACAAGCTCCCGCTCCAGTTCTTCCAGGCTTTTGCCTTTGGTCTCAGGGCAACGTCGCCACAAGAAGACAAAGGCACCACAGCAAATGGCAGAGTAAATCCAGAACGAGCCGCTACTGCCCAACGCCGCATTCATCGAGGGGAATGAGAAGGTGAGTGTACAGCAGCCTACCCACAGGGCAAAGGTGCACGTAGCCATCGCAACACCACGGATGCGGCTGGGGAAGATCTCAGCCAGAAGCGTCCAGGTGACAGGCCCCAGCGTCATCGCATAGACAGAGATGGCCGCCACTACCAGACAGACCATCGCGAAACCCTTCACCTCATAGAAATAGCACGTTCCAAGCGCCAGGTAAATGAGTCCCAAACCGCCTGCACCTATCAGCATCAAGGTGCGACGTCCCCATTTCTCAATGGTATAGAGGGCGACGAAGGTGAATACGACATTGGCAATACCCGTAATGACAATATTGATGAACATGCCATCCACATCAAAGCCGGCGCCCACAAAAATCTCCTGCGCATAGTTAAAGATGACATTGGTGCCGCACCACTGCTGGAAGACAGCGATGAAGAGGCCCAATAGCAGCACTCTGCTGTATGGCGAATGACGAACGACGAATGACGAATAAAGATTCTTCCCGCTGTTGGAGAGCGACTTGTATTCGTCATTCGTCATGCGTAATTCGTAATTCTTCAAGAACACCGGGCTCTCAGGAATAAACAGGCTCATGACTAGAAAAAGTGCTGCAGGCAACGTCTCGGCCCAGAACATCCAGCGCCAGCCCCAAGCTACGTTCCATGCCTGACTCTCGGCGACACTCGTGTCCTTAGCCAGTAGCAGATTTACGATCTGTGCCGCTAAAATGCCCAATACAATCGTCATCTGGTTCAGGCTCACCATGCGTCCACGAATCTCAGCAGGACTCACCTCGGCGATATACATTGGGGCTAAGGCCGAAGCCACGCCGATGCCCATTCCACCGATGAAACGGGCAATATTGAACATCGTAAAGTCGTTGAAAAGGCCCGTGCCGATGGCTGAAACCGTAAATAATATCGCAGAGACCGTCAGCAACGGCTTGCGACCATACCTGTCAGCAGCCGCACCTGCCACCATCGCGCCAACGAGGCAACCTATCAGCGCTGTCGTCATTGCCACTCCTTGCATCACAGGCGAATCTGCGATACCGAAATAAAGCTCATAGAACGGCTTGGCACCGCCTATCACCACCCAGTCGTAACCAAAGAGCAGACCGCCCATGGCCGACACGGCGCAAATGAAATAGAGAAATCCCTTGCTGTAGTTAGTCATAAGAAAATGTGAGGAGGCGGGATCACTCGGATTCCGCCTCGTCGTAGTGTTGGAACAGGAAGTCGTTGTAAGGGTACTTCTGGACGTGGAGTTCGCGGACACGATCGTAGAGGATGTGTTTCAACTCATCGATGTTCTGACGTTGGGCGGCACTGATAAAAAGACAGTCACCGCCAAGCTTGGCCATCCACGTCTTCATGAGATCGGGCAACGGCATATTTTCCCGCGTAGCGGGGGTCAGGTCATCGGCATCCTTTGGCGTAAAGGTGTAAGCATCAATCTTGTTGAAAACAATCATTGAGGGCTTGTCGGCACAGCCAAGGTCCGAGAGCGTCTTGTCAACGACACGGATCTGTTCCTCGAAGTCGGGGTGAGAGATATCCACGACATGTACCAAAAGGTCTGCCTCGCGCACCTCATCGAGCGTGCTCTTGAAGCTCTCTATCAGGTCGGTAGGCAGCTTGCGGATAAATCCTACGGTATCGGACAACAGGAAGGGGAGATTGTCGATGATGACCTTGCGCACGGTGGTGTCCAACGTGGCAAAAAGTTTATTCTCGGCGAATACCTCACTCTTGGAGAGCAGGTTCATCAACGTCGATTTACCCACATTGGTATAGCCCACGAGGGCCACACGAATCATGCGTCCGCGGTTGCTGCGCTGGGTCGTCTTCTGGCGGTCTATGTCGGCCAGGCGCTGCTTCAACAGACTCATACGGTTGAGGATGATACGACGATCCATCTCCAACTGTGTCTCACCCGGTCCACGCAGACCTACACTACCCTTTCCACCACCACTACCGGATCCGCCGCCCTGACGTTCCAGGTGGGTCCACAGGCGCTGCAGGCGGGGTAACATATAACGGTACTGAGCCAACTCCACCTGCGTTTTGGCATTAGCAGTTTGGGCACGCATCGCAAAGATGTCGAGGATCAGGCTGGTGCGGTCAAGGATCTTCACCTTCAACACCTGTTCGATATTACGAAGTTGCTTGGCGCTGAGTTCATCGTCGAAGATGACCATTCCCACCTCACGCTCGGCATCCTCCTCGGCGGCGATATAAGCACGAATCTCATCGAGCTTACCCTTACCGACATACGTCACCTGGCTGGGACCGCCCACTCGCTGCGTGAAACGCTTCACGGTAACAGCGCCTGCGGTAGCAGCCAGGAACTCCAGTTCGTCCAGATACTCAGTTGTCTTACGCTCGTCCTGCTCGGGGGTAATCAGGCCCACGAGTACGGCGGTTTCGGCTTGCGCCTCTGTGATGACAAACTCCTTCAACTTACTTGACTTGAATAACGAGGTACTTGCTCGTGCTCCAGAACTTAGCGGGATTCGTGATCTTCAGCACATACTCCTTCTTGGCATCACGAGCCAGCTGGTAGCTGCCGCTGGGGTGCGTGGTCAGCAACTTAGCACTCTTACTGTAAAGCTTGATTTCCTTGTCGATGCGAATGTCTATCTTCGTGAAGTAGTCCTTATTGAAATCACCGGATTTGAGGACATCGCCCTTCTGCAGAATCTTCTGCTCCTTGAGCTCGTCCTTGGTACCGAATACAAACCAGGCGGAGTTCAGGTCCTTATCCTGAGCCTGAATCTTCTCCTGCTGCTGCTTCTTGTCGGCCTCCAGGTTACTGACGTTCTCATTGAGAGAGTTGATTTCCTCGCCCTGCTGCGCAATCAGGATATCCTTCTCGGCCAGCTGAGCCTCCAACTCCTGAACGTGCTTGGTCTGATCCTCAAGTTGCTTGGAAAGGTTCTCGATGGTCTTCGTCAGCTTCTCCACGTTCACGGTCGTGGTCTTCAGGCGCTCACGCAGTTGCTCGATCTTCGTGCGGTTCTGTTGCATCGTCTCCTGAATGAAGGCAATATTCTCACGGATGACATCGCGCGAAGAAGCGGCCTCGGGGTTGCCGTCGGCCACCGTAATGCGGCCCTCGGCCTCATTGATCTGGCGGAAGCCCTCTTGCACCTCATTGATGGCGCCCATAATCTCATTTAACTCTGTTTCTTTCTCATCAATAACCTGCATCAGCGAATCGCGCTCCTGACGGGCACGTTCCTCAGCTTTCTTACCATCGTTGCAAGCCACCATTGCCAACAGGCAGAGGGGCAGGATAAACAATTTTTTCATGACTTTTCTGATGATTTATGTGATTGATTACTTTTCTTATTCTTTTGATTACTTGGGTCGCGGCTCTCACGTTTCTCTTCGGGGCAGCCTCCGACAATGATAACAAACTCACCACGCGGCTCATTTTCGATGAAATGGGACAAAACAGTGGCAATATCGCCACGTACCGTCTCCTCATGAACCTTTGATATCTCACGGCAGACGGCTACAGGACGATCTTCGCCAAAGACCTCCGCAAACTGCTGCAAGGCCTTCACCACGCGGTGCGGCGACTCGTAGAACGCCATCGTGCGCGGTTCCGTTGCCAACTGCTGCAGGCGCGTCTGACGACCTTTCTTCTGCGGCAGGAAGCCTTCGAAACAGAACTTATCACAAGGCAGACCCGAAGCGACCAATGCTGGCACGAAGGCGGTAGCACCAGGCAGACAACTCACCTCGATGCCTGCACGCGAAGCCTCGCGAGCCACAAGGAAGCCCGGATCACTGATGCCAGGTGTACCGGCATCGCTCACGACAGCTACCGTCTCGCCAGCCTGCAGACGGGCCACAATAGCGGACACCGTCTGATGCTCGTTGAACTTGTGATAAGACTGCAGCGGGCGATGGATATCAAAATGCTTGAGCAGCAGACCGCTCGTTCGCGTGTCTTCCGCCAAAATCAAATCCGCCTCCCGCAGCACACGCAATGCACGGAGCGTGATGTCTTCCATATTACCCACCGGTGTGGGGACAAGGTATAACATACGGGGCAAAGGTAGCTATTATTTGCGATTTTGGATTTACATTTTATGTTTTATTTGCATTTCTGCTTGTTTTTTGTCTCATTTCTTTGGTCATAAAGGAAGAAAACACTACTTTTGGCCTCAGAAACGACCCATTGCTCTTATGACTAACACAAAAGACTATAACGGAGAGATGGTGCGCCAAGGGCGCATCGAGGTGATTTGCGGTTCCATGTTTTCTGGGAAAACAGAGGAGCTAATCCGTCGCATGAAGCGTGCCAAATTCGCCAAACAAAAGGTAGAAATCTTCAAACCCGCCATCGATGTCCGCTATAGCGAGGAGGACGTAGTCAGCCACGAAGGTAACGCGATTCCGTCAACACCCGTAGAGAGCGCTGCCAGCATCCTCCTCATGGGGTCGGACTGCGATGTGCTGGGCGTAGATGAAGCCCAATTCTTCGACTCGCAGATAGTAGATGTCTGCAACGAATTGGCCAACAGAGGCATACGTGTCATTGTAGCAGGATTGGATCTCGACTTCAAGGGACAGCCCTTTGGGCCCATGCCGCAATTGTGTGCCATCGCCGACGATGTCACCAAGGTTCATGCCATTTGCGTGCGGTGCGGTGCTTTGGCCTATGTCAGCCATCGCATCGTAGCAGGTGAGAAGCAAGTGATGCTGGGCGAGACGCACGAATACGAACCGCTCTGCCGCCAATGTTATCAGGAAGCCATCAATAAATAAAACTGCATGATGTTCAAGCAACCTATCACATTTGACCGCTTCATCCGAGGCGCGCTCATCGTACTGGCACTCGTAGGTGCCGGATTACTCATCAATCGTCTGAGCAGCGTGCTGCTACCCTTCTTCGTAGCGTGGTTGCTGGCCTATCTGATGTACCCGCTTGTCAAATTTCTGCAATACAAATGCCGGCTTCGCTTCCGCACGCTCTGCATCATCGCCGCAGCCATCATTGTGCTGGCAGCCCTGACGGGATTGTTTGCACTGATTATCCCCCCCACCATCGAGGAGTTTTCCAAGTTGAGCGGACTCATCAAGGAGTTCTCTGAGAAATACCTGAACGAGAGTAACATCGCACCCTACGTAAAAGAATTCCTGGAGCAGTACGTGCCACAATATCAGGATAAGCTTCTGGACCTGGTGCAAAACAAGACGTTCCTGGAAGTAGCACAGTCACTGCTGTCGCAACTCTGGGATTTCATCTACCAAACCATCGATTTCACCGTCGGTTTGATTGGTTCACTCATCGTCATCCTCTATATGTTCTTCATCCTGCAGGACTATGAAGTAATCTCCGAGGGGTGGGTCGCCTTCGTGCCGAAAGAGAGCCGTGCTTTTACCACACAGCTGGTAGAAGACGTTAAAAGCGGCATGAACTCTTACTTCCGTGGCCAAGGCCTGGTGGCGTTCTGCGTCGGCGTACTCTTTTCCATCGGCTTCCTCATCGTAGGGATGCCTATGGCTATTGGTCTCGGCATGTTCATGGGCTTCTTGAATCTGGTGCCCTACCTACAGACCCTCGGCTTTGTGCCGATGGCGTTGCTTTCCCTGCTAAAAGCGGCTGACACAGGAGAGAACTTCTGGTGGGTCTTCCTTCTCGGAGCGATTGTGGTCGGCGTCGTGCAAGTGATTCAGGACACCATCCTCGTACCCAAAATCATGGGGTCGGCCATGGGACTCAATCCTGCCGTCATCCTCCTTTCCCTCTCCATTTGGGGCTCATTGCTTGGCTTCATTGGTCTGATTATCGCCCTTCCACTGACCACGCTCATGATCTCCTATTACAAGCGTTTCGTCCTTGAAGAGCCGGAGGAGATAGCGCTCGCACCTCAGAAAACAGCGGAATAAGTGAAAAAAAGCACCAAAAAGTTGGCTATATCACAAAAACTGCGTACCTTTGCGCCCGCAAAACAAGGTTGATCCGTTAGCTCAGCAGGTAGAGCACAACACTTTTAATGTTGGGGTCTTGGGTTCGAGCCCCAAACGGATCACGAAGAGAGGCACCGCCTCTCTTTTTTGTTTTAGGGCTCTCACCCAAGGGTTCTTTCAACCGCTACGCTCTTATATTATGTGTTTTAGCAGTTTTTTGAAAAAAAACTTTGCGATATCGCAGATTATCCATACCTTCGCACCGTGAAACTCATGAAGAGTCATTCTATAGGCACGCAAAAATGGCTACTCGTCTGCTGTGCAGCAATTAGCCTTTTGGTCTGCCCTTCTCGTGTTTTCGCTACCGAGACGGGCGATGGCGGGCTTGTCTATTATTGCACCAGCGGAACGGATAAATACTATCATAGCAAGCGCTCATGTACGGGCTTCGCTAATTGCATGGGCGTCATTCAACCGCTGACGCCATCCACCGCACGCATCAAAGGACTGTCCCCCTGCCCCATCTGCACGGGTGGCGATACGCCGGCAAGGGCTGCGACACCGATGCCCACGACAGCCAGCGGATTAACCGATGTCAGCCAGCAGGTTGCAGACATCAAGCAACAGGCAGAAGACATCAAAATGCAGGCCAAGGAGCGGAAGCAAGCCATCAAGGATGCCAAGAAAGCCGCGAAAGAGGCTAAGGCTACAGCCCGAGAGGCCAAGGCTGAAGCACGCAGACAGCGGAAAGAAGCTTCACGCATGAAACGCGAGGCCATCTACTCCATACGCCAAGAAGCAGAAGACCTAAAAGTCAGCGCTGCTGAAAGACGGTTGGAGGCTGAAGAGATGAAGCGTGAGGCTGAAGAACTACGACGCGAAGCAGCGGCGAAACGTAAATCCATAGCCGCTGAGAAACGACGCATCGAGACCGAGCAAAGGAGAGCGGCCAACGAGTACCAGCGACAGATGACACAGCAAAAGCTGGAGGCCATCCGCATGCAACGCGAGGCAGAAGCCATCAAGCGCGATATCAAGGCCCAGAAGAAAGCGGCCAAGGAAGCTCGAAAAGCAGCAAAGCAACGCATCAAGGAAGCAAAGCGTGCGCGAAAGAACAGGTGAGGGACATGCCACTCATGATTTTTAGGTAGTCCCATACGCAAAAAAACGGCAAAAGATTTGCGGGACTCATCAAAAGTAAGTACCTTTGCGCGGTCAGAAACCATGAGAATGGCTCTGACGACCGTTAAAGAAAGACTATTTATAACCTATTTAAAATTATCTACTATGGCTTATGTAATTGGTGAAGACTGCGTAGCATGCGGCACCTGTATCGACGAATGCCCCGTTGGCGCTATCTCTGAAGGTGATATCTATAGCATCAACCCCGACGAGTGCACAGAGTGTGGCACTTGCGCTGATGCTTGCCCCTCTGGCGCTATCAGCCTCTAAGCAGTCACTAACAAGAATGCTACGAGCCCTTTCCACCTACGGAGAGGGCTCTTTTTTTGCAATAAGACAAACCTTTTGCAGGAAAGTTCAACAACGTGCATGCTTTTTCTGCTGAATTATTTGGCTATTCGCTAAAAAACGCCTACCTTTGCACCCGCAAATCCGAAAGGACTTGCCGATGGCGGGATAGCTCAGATGGTTAGAGCGCATGATTCATAATCATGAGGTCCTCGGTTCAATCCCGAGTCCCGCTACAAAAAAGAGGTCCGAAAAGACCTCTTTTTTTATTACTACTCAAAATAAAACGTAAGAACAATCATCTTGCTGGTACCTTTGTCCAGACTCTTGGTGAACTTCAACAGGGATTCATCGATGAGGTCGGAGCGGTCATGCACGATGATGTCACGCAAGCCAAAGCAGAACTTCAGTTCCGGAATCAACTTGAAGAACGGAAGATAGAAGTCACATCCTGCACCAAATTCCAGGAAACAGTCAAAGCCCTGCGGCAACAAAGCGTTATGCTTTCGGGTCGTTAAATCGATAGAAGGTGCTACACCTGCCATCACATAAGGACGGAAATTGTTATAACGCGGAGCAGCTATCTTCAGTTCTATCGGCAGGGAGATGTAGGTGGACTTGATATTCTGCGTGGAGTCACGGCCTGTCACCTGCTCATGAAATGAGATATGCTTCTGACCAAAGTGCATGGTAGGCTGGAGACGGAAACCGAGGTATTTACTGAGACGAATCTCACTCAGGACGCCCACGGTAAAGCCGGGCTGATAGTTGTCAACGTCCATATACCAGCGCTCACCCGTAACAGGATCCACGTAACCGTTATTCTGCACTTCCATGTCCATCGCATTAAAACCGATGAAGAAACCATAGTGCAAGAAACGCTGGTCCAGATAGGGACGATTCTGGATAACAGGTTCCTGGGCACTCAGTCGAAAGGCCACGAAACCAAAGAGAAAAAGAATAAGCGTACGCTTCATCGATAATAAAACGCACGAAGACACCTAATTATTGTGTTCAGATGATTGCTTTTGCAGATTCAGACGCAATGTTCCAACAAAACGACCGTTTTTACCCATCTGATTATCGGGGACGAGCAGACCATCGAGATTCATGAGAGGCTGCGGTCCGGCAAAATAGGTATGGGAATGTCCACCGATAACAAGGTCGATATTGCGCGTGGCAGGAATGAGTTCCTCATCACTAAGTCCTTCGATATGCCAACCAAGATGGGACAAACAGATGACCACATCACACTGCTGCTTCTCTTTCAGCTCATCAGCTACGGCTTGCACAGACTGAATGGGGTCCAGATAAGTTACACCCTCACAGGTATGTGCAGCAACAAGGCCCTCCAACTGAGCACCTACGCCCGTCACTCCGATCTTCAGACCGTTACGCTGAAGAATCACATAGGGCTTCACCAGTCCTTCAACAGGTGTACCAGTGAAATCATAGTTACAGCAGACAATCGGGAATGTAGCCTTCTTGAACAAATGGGCCATATTTTCGAGACCGAAATCGAACTCATGGTTACCGATTGTAACCGCATCATAATGCATCAGGTTCATCAGCCCCACTTCCACGTCACCATGGAAGAGACTATAGAACGTGGAACCTTGCGAGAAATCGCCCGCATCAAACAGCAACAGGTCAGGATCAGAAGCGCGCAAATCGCGCAAGAATGCGGCGCGACGCAAATAGCCTCCTTTGTCAGCCTGTGCAGTATCTGCCAACAACGGATTGAGAGGCTCAATACAGGAGTGGGTATCATTCGTGTGAACAACCAATAGTTGCTTTGTGGCAGCTGTCGTATCTGCGGGATGTATCTCTATGCAATCCACTGCATTGCCGATTTCTGTCTGGCGCACTGCGATAGGAGCTTCACCCTTTTCAACGATCGTGATACGGCCTTCTATCGCTGCCGTAGCAACTTGGCCCTGTTGGTCCAAGAGCTGGAGATGCTTCATGAGGATTTCCCGAATAGGTTCTTGCGTCGTTTCACGCTCAATCGAGTTTTTGAGGCTATAGAGTTTATCGTTACCCTCTGCCAGATAGTCCAGCGTAACCACCGTATAGACACGGTTTGGTTGTATCGGCTGACCACCAATCTGGGCGCTTTCAAGCTGTCCGTCACGTGTGATCTTCAATCGTACTCCTTTGCTGACGCCTTCACCATGGACGGCTGCGATATCACGCATCAGGCTTTCCACATCGTTGCCACGCATCTTCAAAACCGTAAAGAAATTCTCGAAAGGAGAAATCGCCAGAATGTCGCCACGACGCACCGTATCCTTTGGCATCGAGGCGCGAAGACCACCGACATTGCAAACCGCAAAGTCAGGCTGATAACCCAAACGCTCACCGGTAGCCAGCAGGGCATCAGAGACCCAATTACTGAGCAGGCTCTCGGGACGGCCGGCAGACATACTTTGTGCACTGCGTCCTACATAAGGCTGACGCAAGCTATCTACGCTAAAGAGAAATGGTTTTAAGAAAGCCACCGCTTCCGGGACAGGCTGTGCATCCCACTGACGCGTGATCTCCACACGATGGGGGGTCACACGCTGTAAATAATAGGATTCGTGTGCACACGAGGCAAAAAAATACAACGCGAGCACAGCGAGTACAGAAGAGGCGAAATGGATGTGTTTCATGTGATAAATGCTTAAATTTGAGCGCAAAGGTAGCTAAAAAATGCAGAAAAAACGGCAAAAACAGAAAAAAATCATCATTCAGCAATCATTATTCATAAATAATACGTACCTTTGCACCCGCTTTCGGCGCGGGTCGCTGGCAGGATGTAGAGTTCCCTGTTAAGCCCACGCTCGACCGACAACAACAATTTAAACCATTCATTCACAATGGCAGATTTAATCAAAATTGCTGAAGAAGCATTTGCTACAGGCAAAACTTACCCCCAGTTCAAAGCTGGTGACACGGTAACTGTAGCTTACAAAATTGTCGAGGGTAACAAGGAGCGCATCCAGCTCTACCGCGGCGTAGTCATTAAGATTAGCGGTCATGGCGACCAGAAGCGCTTCACGGTTCGCAAGATGAGCGGCACCGTAGGTGTTGAGCGCATCTTCCCCATCACGAGCCCCAACATCGATAGCATCACCGTCAACAAGATTGGTAAGGTGCGTCGTGCCAAGCTCTATTACCTGCGTGGCCTCACGGGCAAGAAAGCTCGCATTGCCGAAAAGAAAGTCGGCAAGCTCGAGGATTAATCCAGCAGGCAATCCCCTCTACAGGCGACTCCACAAGAGCCGCCTATTTTTTTGCACTCGTGTGAGAGCAAAAGTCTGCTTAAACAAAGAAAGCCCTCCAGTCTTGTTGACTGAAGGGCTTCTTCGTAAAAAGTGGCGGCTACCTACTCTCCCACGGGTGTGCAGTACCATCGGCGCAAGCGGGCTTAACTTCTCTGTTCGGGATGGGAAGAGGTGGGACCCCGCCGCTATAACCGCCTAAATATAAGGCTGACATCTTGGGTACGAAAAACA
>JAILQO010000044.1 GCA_024698925.1 Bacteroidaceae bacterium
TGATAGATGCGTCACCAATGATAGCATCACATGAATCTATTATTTCCCTATATCGTTGAATCCTATTTGTAAGTGATTTCGTGTCGAAACTATCAATATAGGTTACTATTACACTTCTCACACCCGATTCTGATTTAACGAACTCTTTTTCTATGTCATACTCTATAGTCCCCACTTCATAATTATAGTCATAGCAGGATGTAATCAATATAGATGATAGTAATAAAAAGATAACAGGAAAATTCTTCATTGTTATAGGCGTTTGTAATCAATATATGATGCAAAGATACAAATAAACCGCCTAAAAACAATAGGCGGATGAAGATTTTTTTTCAAAGATTATTGGGGGAAAATGGAAAAATGGGGACGATTATTCCGCGTTTCATCGGCTTAGGATTGCTTTTAACCGTGGATCACTGTCTATCTCTTCTTGGGTGAATGTGGCGCAACCGCTCCATTTCTCAATTTCAGGCGACACGTTTTGCATCTTGTAGCCTTTCTTCTGTGCAGCCTCCTGCTCCATTTGCTGAGCTGCAAACAGAGACCTTACGAATGCGAGCATCTTACTGAGCATTACATTGTTGTCAAGCAATGGATTCATTTCGCGGAATAGTTCCGCACGTAGTTGCATTGTCTCCATAATCGTACCTTAATTAACTTTTCCGCTGCAAATATACAACTTTTTGGAAAAGCGATGCTTTTGTCCTTGGAAATTTCGTTGCTTTGCGGTGTGTAAAACTGTGAAAGAGGCACTTTGAGTCCCCATGCGGTTATCTCTTGGTATATGTCTCGGAGTAGTCTTTGCCAACGTCGTAGCCGTCGTTGATTGTGAGCTGGTTGCCGCTGACGGAGTAAGCCCAAATTCTATCTGAAGCCTTTTCGTATAATTGGCCTACTTCAAAATGAACTTGGAGCAGTCTTTCGGATAGTATGTTATAGGTGAAACCTTGACTGTAGCTGTAAGACTCTCGCTTTTTGTTGGCTGTAGCGTATCCTTGGAGGGAAAGTGTTCCAGTACCATTACTATTGAAGACGATTGTTTCTGTACTTGACCAATCGCTGCCAGATTCAGATAGTACCCATGTGCCTACAATAGGGCTTTTAACTGTTTTGTCGTCATCATCGTCTCCGCAAGAAATGAATGTTGTACATACAAGTGCCATCAGGACGATGGTCATCATAGCAAGAAGTTTCTTTTCCATAGTTTTGATGTTTTTTAGTTTGATAATGATTGTTTTAATTGGATGCAAAGGTAGAAAAGAAAATTAATAAAGTACAAGAAAAAGTGAATTATTTGGTAGAAAAATTGGAACAGTTCCGATTATTCACTTTTTTAGCAAAACATTTTGACGATTCAAAGGTTTATCGTATTTTTGCCGATGAAACTAATCTAATAAACTAAAATATGAATCAGAAAACAGCTTTTCAAGAGGTAAACGAGAGCTATACGATGGCCGAGGCCATCCACGAAGCACAACGCTGTCTGCATTGTAAGGTGCCGCAGTGTCAGAAGGGATGCCCCATAAGCAACGATATACCCGACTGGGTGCACGAGCTGTCGATGGGCAATCTGGGCAACGCCATCAGTATTATCCGCAACAAGAGCAATCTGCCGGCCGTGTGCGGTCGCGTGTGTGCCCACGAGAAACAATGTGAGGGCAACTGTGTGCTTGGCAAGAAGGGACAGGCGCTGAACATTGGTAAGCTGGAGCGCTTCGTGGCCGACTTCGACTCAGAGAACGAGCTTACACACGAGAACATTGTGGAGAAGAAGCGTGGTCGCGTGGCAGTCATTGGTGCCGGTCCATCGGGCATCACTGTGGCTGGCGACCTGTCGCGCATGGGCTTCTCGGTAGAGATTTTCGAGATGGAGGCCCAGTGTGGTGGTGTGCTGCGCTATGGCATCCCTGAATACCGACTGCCCAAGGAGGTGGTGGCACGCGAGATTCGCTATATCGAGAAGATGGGCGTGGTTATCCATCGCAACACCCATGTGGGCTTCGACATCACCATTGACAGCCTCTTTGGTCAGGGCTTCGATGCCATCTTCATAGGCACAGGACTGGGCAAACCCAAGACGCTTGAGATACCCATCTACCGCAATGGGCGCTGTCTCTCTGAAGGTGAGGGCGCAATCAAGTGTGAAGACCTGCAGGGTGTTCGCAAGGCAGCCCATTTCCTGCGTCGCGTAGAGCTTATACAGGAGGGCTTCATGAGTCCCGATGAGACCCATGTCAAGCCAGGTGCCCATGTGTGGGTGATAGGTGGCGGCAACACGGCTATGGATGCCTCGCGCACGGCGTTGCGCGTTGCTGCAAAGAGTGTGGACGTGGTATATAGAAGTGGCTTGGAATCGATGTCAGCTCTGCGTGCAGAGTATGACGACGCGGTGAAAGAGGGTGTCAACTTCAACTTCTGGAGCAACATAACCGAGATTCATGTTGACGATAACCTTGACATCACAGAGATTGTGCTGGAGACGAAGGAACCCGACAAAGAGCCTGTGCGCCAGACGCTGCCTGCCGAGAATGTTATCATGGCAATCGGAGCTGAACCTAAGACAAAGATTGTGCGCACTACACCAGGGTTGGAGAACGATGAAAGGAAATTCCTCATCACCCGTGATATTCCTTACGGCATGACTACTCGTAAGGGCGTGTTTGCTGGTGGTGATGTGGCCAACGCACAAGCCACTGTGGTTCATGCCATGCAGAACGCGAAACGCGTGGCTGAGGGCATAGCCCAATATGTCGATGCCGTCAAGTTGATGGAAGCAATAAATTTATAAAATAGTGTCGGTTCCGATGATCCAAAGTGGATCAGCGGAACCGTCCACAGTTTTTAAATTCCCTCTCGCGGTTAGTCTTATCTACCCACTCCGTCACAGACTGACCTGTATCCTGCTTGAAAGCGCGGCTGAAGGTCCGGTAGCTGCTGAAACCGCACCTGATGGCTATATCCGATGCACTGACGGTGTGCGTAGTGCTGGCGGACTCCTGGTAGAGTCCCTTGAAATGCTCGATGCGCAGACCGTTGATGTAGGTGTTATAGGTCAATCCCTGTCGGGCGAAATATTGACTGAGATAGTGTGTGTTGGTACCCAGGCATTTGGCCAGCTGGGTCAGCGAGGCATCGTGGCGCAGATAGAA
>JAILQO010000056.1 GCA_024698925.1 Bacteroidaceae bacterium
CGAATTAATCACTATCGGCATTTCAAGCCCCTCTCCCTTGGGGCGACTGGGGTCTTCAGAGGAGCCACTGAATGTGGCTCCGGCCCCACAAAGGGGAGCGAATCCCACATTCGCGACGGTGGCCGGTTGGGAGTGGGCTCCTTCATACCTTCTATTATATTCACTACGCAGCATCTCCAGCCATCTGCATAGCCGCTTCAAGTTCTCTACTTGTGCCTCATTAGGCACGTTCTTAAAATTCTTATTTGTCTTGCACATTTCCTCTAAGGAAAAGTGATCACTGAGTTTCATACTTACGTTATTCATAATTTTTTTTTGCGAACACGAATAACCCTAATCTCACGAATTGGGCGGCACGCTTCGCGGGGTGCCGAGTGACGGAAATGGTTTCTGATGCGCGATGGAAGGATTGCATTCAAAAGCCGCGTAGCCTTTTGCAGCGCATTCGTGTTATTCGAGATATTCGTGTTCGTTATAAACATCCATATTTGGGGTTAAACAATTAATCAATGTCTCTACCCCCTTCTACCCTCTCCCACGTGGGCGACTGGGGTCTTCAGAGAAGCCACTGAATGTGGCTTCGGCCCCACAAAGGGGAGCGAATCCCCCATTCGCGACGGAGGGCAAGGCTGGGAGTGGGCTGGCTGGGAGTGGGCCGATTTCTTATTTACATTAATCGGTGTACTATTCGGGAACGCGACACTGTAGGCCGCATCCAGTTCTTTCAGGTGTACGCGGTAGTAGCTGATGCCCGTCTTGGCGGCGACGATGGCGCGCAGGAACTCGCGATGCAGGCGCGGATAGAGCTTAGGTGGTGGCAGTTCTTCATAGCCGCCGACACTATACTCATCAAGGTCTATCATGTGGCAGACCTCCCAGATGAAATCGTCGTTGGCACGCAGCCCGAACCAAGCCTTTAGGACCCTGCGGATGCAGAAGCGCTTGTGCGTTGTCCGGAGCAGGCGCCTCGTGCGCTCCAGCCGTAGCCAGAGCTGCACGAAGCATTCTTGGGTGTTCTCGATCTTAATCATAATTGTCAATTGTCAATTGTCAATTATCCATTAGCCGCAAAGCGCCTCTTATACTCCTCCGTCTTGCAATACCTGCCGCTTACCTCGTCATAGACGATGTACCCGCGACTCTGCCAACTGCGTAGCGTGCCGTCGCCGTCGCCTCTTTTGCCTTGACTCTGTCGCATCTGACGATACTGTTCCTTGGTGAACTCATCGGATAGCAACTCCAGCAGATTCTGTGGCCCTGACTGGCGCTGGATCTCGTTCTCCTCGCGCAGTTCTTTTTCCAATTGCTGACCAAAGTACAACATCTTGCACCAAAGGTTATACTGCTCCGTCCATCGCACGAAATCCGCGATTTCCTTCGACCATTTGTAGCCGTGAGCCACATAGAGCACCATGCCCTTCAGCCAGGCGATGACGTTGGCGCGATACGAAAAGACCTTGTAAGCCTCGCTCTCATAGAGCTTGGCGGCATCCTTGTTCTCCTGCTTGATGTCGAGCGCCAGCTTCTTTGCCTGAGCGCACTCAATCAGCCCGTTGGCAGCCTCCAAGCGGTCTATGTAAGGTTTCAGTTCTGCGGCAAACGTATGGTCGTAGATGCCCAGAATCGGCTCTATATCATCGTCCTCATCGCTTGCGATGATGGTCGATATGTCCAGTCGCCCTACCGTACCGTCGTTCACCATCTTATAGAAGAACTTGCGGGCGTTGGGCGGCGTTGTCGAGGCGTTGAAGTTCCACCTCAGCGGTGCTATGCCGCTGACGCTGTCAGAGCCAATGCGCTCCTGACCTGCCTCCGAATTGTCAAAGGCCTTACGGATCAGCAATCCCACCTCGTCCACCGTACCCTTCGATGTCACCTTCTTCAAGCCCTCTATCTCGTCCACGATGGTGTATATATAGCGCTGACCGTTGTTGTTAGCATCCACGATGCGCTGATTAAAGACTGCGTCCGTCAGGTTGTCTATGAGCATCTGTATGCAGATGTCCGTGGGTCGCGGCTCTTTCTTCTGCTTCGCCGCAGGGTTCCGCTGCTTCCATTCCGCTTCGCGCAGGCGATTGGGCTGGTCGCGCTGCTTGATGTCCTCCATGATGTACTCGATGGGCTTCTTGATACTGCCCTTACCGATGGACTGACGGCCAATCAGCACATTCATGAACGTCGCCTCGTGATCCACATTGTCCCAATATCGGAACGTGACGCCGTGCAGGTGAGCACCCAGCGCAGGGAACACCGCATTGGCCACTGCCGGCTTGTAGAACCAAGGCACGTTCTTCGTGAGCAGCCTGATCAGCGGCGGCAGCTTCTTGGGCATCGGCGGCGGCGATGTCAGCGTGCCGCCACAAGCCTTTACCGCCTGCTGCGACTTCAACGCCTGCAGCACCTGCTTCAACCTGTACGGCATCCCCTTCTTGGGCTCCTTCAGCGCATTCTCCAGCGTCTTACGCCACTCAGAAGACCCTTCGGGGTCCATCCAATAATTCGGTACCACCTGCATCAGCCGCTCCAGCGAGTATCCGCAGATGCTGCGTATGGTCACCGCCAGCTCGAAGGTCAGCACGTTACGGTCGCCCTCTACGGGCACCTTGCCGCCATTGAACAGCTCCCAGTACTTTGCGATGATGTCCGTGAACAGCATCCCGTTGTACTGCGCCTCAGGGTCGTAGGTCACAGCGCATGGAGCGTCCGTTTTTGAACTGCAACACTGCAACACTGCAACGCTCCCCTCTTCCCACGGCCGATAGTGCTTGTTCGCCTTCTTGGCTCCTGCTGGCACCTCCTCTTCGCCGGCCTGCTCGCGCTCCTTCAGGCGTTGGAATTCAGCCGCCGACTCCTCCACACTCATAGGCTCTTGGAAGATGGCGTCGTCCAGATAGATCAGCACATCCTCAGTGGCCGGACCCGTGAACATCACACGTTGCAGATCGTGGGCGTTCGTATCCATTTCCGCTTTCAGGATTGTAGCCACACGCACCTGATTCTCCAAGATGGTAGTACCTGGTCGGCGTTCACACACCAAGTGAAAACCGCCGTTGACACTACGCTCCAGCATCCTCAACCCTATCTCCTCCTTCTTCTCTAAGATGAGGTCCTTGATACGCTCCGCCTCAGAACCATTGTCCATTGTCAATTCTCCATTGTCCATTAAGTCGTAGGCGTCAATGTCATGTGCGAATGTCGATGCCGGATGGCAGCACCCTTTCAGCACCCCGTCAGGCAACAGGTCGTTGTAGTTGTATTGCTCCAACCTCAACTTAGCCTGCTTATCCACGCTGCGTGCGTCATAGAAGTTCTTGGCGTTCTCCGGCTGGTTGCGTAGCGCCAGATACTCGTCCCTGGTGTTGACGGAGCGGGCCTTCTTATGCCCGCTACCGTCGATGTAGATAAAATTAACCATTGCTCGTCATGTGATTTAGAGGTTAATGTCTTCGCCGATCAGCTCCTGCTCGAAGAGCGCCATCTTGGCCATCTCATTCTCACGATCCAGGATTGCCAGCTGCTCCGCAAGAGGTAGGTTCTTGGGTATGCTCGTGAAGCGCTTCTTGCGCTGCAGGCTCTCCTTGACCCATCCCCAAGGCAGTTTCTCGATGAGGCGGTCCCGCTGGCGCTGGCGCGACAGTCGGTTGTACGCCTTAAAGGTTAGTTTACCCGTGTTCTCATCAATGTACAGAACACCTTCAATACGCTTGCTTTTGCTCTGAAAGAGCTTGTCCATCACTACGATGGCATTCAAAATAAAAATATACTTTTTCATCTTTTTGAGTTGTTTGCGAGAAGAAGCTTCGGATTTTGGCGCCAACACCACGATTGTTTCAAGTTTCAGGTTTCAAGTTTCAGGTTTGAACTCCTTAAACTCTCAAACTCCTTAAACCATTCATGATGCCCATATGAATCTCCTCGCCTTCAACTCAGATTGTTATGATTTGTCTTTATTCACCGCTGCGTAGCAGCTTTCACCCTCTCACCAGTTTTCACCAGCTCGTAGAGCATTCACCGCTGCTTGCAGCTCTAAATCCTTACTACGTTAATGTCGTTGTAAATTCTGCCGTTATATTCGCGAGTGCGAATAGAGAAGTGTACGTCCACGTGCTGGCCCACGGTCAGCGCCGTCTCGGGGATCCTGTCGTTGAAGAGGTCAAAGGCCACTTCGTTGGGGAACGGCACCTGTGGGTCGTCCTCTAATACGACAATCGTCTGTTTGCGCCACGTGGCGCCCTGTTGGCTCGTTCCCTCCTGGAGGGGGAGCACCTTCGTAATTTTGCCTGAAATTTTCATGACTGTTATTATTTAACTGTTATTATTTAAAAGGTGTGTTACTTAAAGAAAACCTGCCGCGTTTCACAACGAAGCAGGCTGGCGGCAGTCCTGAGACCGCCTCATGTACAAATCAAAAATGAAGAAAAACAAACTGTTTATGCGTAAACCCAATATGTCAAAGAGCACCGTCAAGTCCCGTTTCCGTTCGTTGACGATGCAAAGGTAGGTACAAAAAAACACCCCCTCAACGAGTTCGGGGGTGTTACGGAAGTAAAAACGGAAGTACGGAACTTTTTCCGGAACTAAGACGAAAATTTCAAGAGCTATTGCGTAAGAGCTTGTTGAAATTTATCTAATAAGAGTATCGCGCGGCTCTTGGCTCCAATATCAGCCCAACGATCCACATGCTTTTCCAGAAAAGAATTATGGCGAAAAGCATCAGATAGCGTACCTTCCGCACATGGCCAATCCAACTTGTGCTGCTCGCCTATCTCAGTAATATCGCGCTCAAACTGCGCCATATTGTTGGAATAACCCTTGTGATCACGTAGCTCACAGAACAAGACAGCATAAGCACTTGAACCCCACATAAAACTCTGTACGGCCACAACCGCCTGTGCCAGTTCTTCACGCGTCAGCGCTTGACTCTCTTGCGCCTTCTGCTGCTCCACGCCATAATAATTGTTTATCTGTATGCCAATGCCGCCATTCTCCACGTTGGCCACCTCATAATCTACTTTCTTTTCCAACACCAGGTCACCATTCACAGTTATGCCACTCTTTTTGACCGCTTCAAGGGCTGCCATCATATCTTCCTGTTTCATTGCCTATTCCTTGTCTTTATTTACATTGATGCCTGTAGCTCCACCTTCTACGTTGCTCACTTCGTTCTCTACGTTCTTGTTCACTACATAGTCGCCACGAACCTCAATAGTGGGTTGCGTTTGTCCAGCTCCTAAGAGAGCATCAGCTAATTCCTTCTTTAGACGAGCGATTTCTGCATCCTTTTCTCTTACCTCTTTCCTGAGCAGTTCATTTTCCTTATCTTGTATGGAAGTGATGACGGTTGTAGAGTGATAGCCGCCAGTCATTACTCGCTCGATAGAGAGTGAATCCGGATTCTTTAGCCATTCGTCCGACTGAAGTACGGCTTTTACGGGATTTTGAATGATAGTTGGTTCGTAATCTTCCTTGTCTATACAGTCGTCATCCACAAGATACAGGAAATAGGAATCGCCCATCAGGTCGGCCTTCTCAATCTCATTTTGTGACCAATGAAAATGTTCGCTCCCTTTGTATGTCTTTACTTCTATAAACCTATCGATTCGTGTTGATTCGTTAGAGTTGTATGAAACGATATCAAACCCTGATGTTACATCTATAATAGAGATACGCTTGATGCCATCATGTAAGGCCTTGTTCGTTATGCGTTGTTTCTCATATTCCAACACGAACAATTCACCACGTTCCCCTTGTTCTCTCTGCAACTGCAGGTTATGCAGCAGCTGTTTTTCAGAAATGACGCGATGTCGTGTCGGTTTCTTTATGGCCTTGTCTAACCGTTCATTCACCAAATATCGAGCATCGGGTAATAGTGTTATAACTCTATAGTCGGTCAGCACGTTTCTATAACAAGCGTGACGCTGCTTGATAGTTGTAGATGACATGATAAAGGCATCATGTTCTATGCTATAGGTGATGGTGTCTATTTCAATAATCCCCTCATTAAGCGAGAACTCGATAAACCTGTCTAAGAACCAATCAGAGAAAGCCTGTTCTCCTTGATTGTATTTCTGTCGCAGTTCATGATTGCATTCCACATACTCGCCAGCCATCTTGACGATCCCCATTGAGTCAAAGAGCCAAATGACGGGCTCAACTTCCGACGAATTAATGCCAGAAGTATTTGAGGCCATTGCTTTAATGGTCTCAATGTTTGTGGTATCTTTGCCGAGCCATGATGCCACAAACTGGATGCTGCGAGGAGAACCTATCTTAGAACGCTTTTCGAGCTTTTCTTTTAACATAGTCAGTCAATATGGCTTTAATGTCCTCGTCTCCTTCGTCAGTCAGGTTCTTGAACAGCGGTATCGGCATGCTTTCAATCATCTCAAGCATGCGCTGCTCCTTTACACGCAGGCGGGAATCTATGGTTTCATCAACCGAATCTTCTGAAAGGATATAATAATAATTCGTCTCAGTATCCTTAGGAAGGCCGTATCTGTGTATGCGGTCTTTAGATTGCATATAGTGCGCACAGTTGAACGACCGTTCCAGATAGATGGCATTATGACAGGCTTTGTGTAGTGAAATGGATTCTGCTACAGCAAAGGGATTTGCTATAATGACTCTGAACGGGCTGTCTTGCTTATGGAATTCCTTGACAATAGCCTCACGTGTCTCAGCATAAGCCTCTTCATTCATATCCTCTGTAGCTACAGGAGTAGCACCGTAAAGGATACGACATTCTATTCCGTTAGCTCTTAAATACTCGCTAAGACTTTCAATGTTTTTGATGAAGATAACCCAGACGATAACTTTTTCTCCGCGTTCAATTATCTGTCTTACCAGCTTCAGACATTCCTCATATTTCGCAGGAACATTCTCGTCATAGAAGCGCATGATGTCACGCATGATTGATGCATCCTCTGCTTCGACAGACGATAAGTCCTCGCCGTATTCAGAAGAGAAGGAAGAAAGTGGTGAACTCAACAGGGCAGGATTGGTGGCGACTTGCTGGAGGCGAATCATCTTTGCTTTTACCAATACGTTATGCAACTCGCTTTCTGATGTCTCCCTATTCGCCTCTTCAATAAATCGCTGCTCTACGAAATCATAAATACGCCGTTGAGAATCTTTCATTGGCACAATAATCGGAGCATTCTCTGTTGCATCAGGCAAATGAAGGTCATCTTTACGGATTCTGATGAAGTAAGGGCTGATATTATCCATGACCTTTTCCACCCTTGAATCGCCATCTGTTTTTGACATATCACGCAGTTGTCCTACATTGTACTTGATGACATCATTTTGAGGCCAAATGAAGTGAAACAGATTGTAAAGGTCTTCGTAGCCATTCGGCGCAGGAGTTCCTGTTAGCACTACTCGTGAAGCACACCATTTAGCCAAATCCATCATAGAGGATGCCGTGACACCTCCGCTCGTATTCTTTACTTTGTGAGCCTCATCAAGCACTACCATCACTCTATTGTTCCTCAAGAAGTACTCTATCTCGTTCTTCAAACTTGGAACAGAGGCGTAGGAAATCAGCGTAAGTTCTGCTGTCACACCATAGAAATACTGTTTGCGGGCATTGATTCCAAGCGAACTTGCCAAGCGCATAGAGTCAGCTTTCACGCCAAAACATTCCTCATACTCATTCTCCCAAGGGCCAAAGGAGCTGAGAGGACCAATGATAAGCAACTTGTCCACATATTTGGGGTCATCCGCTGGACGATTCTTCAAGAAAGTGTAGGCACCATAAACGATGCTTGTCTTACCGGCTCCTGGCACAGAGAAGTTGCAGCCGTTTTGCGAAAATGCCAAATGATAAGCCGATAACAACTGGAGTTCATACAGGTGTCGATAGGGCATATACTGATGTAGCACGTCCGTGAACTGCTTGAATTCCGTAGGGTCGCAGTTATTGTTCTTTATGTCACGTGCTTTCTTTGAGAATAATTCAAACTGTTCTTCTTGCTCTTTGAAGTCGCGAATGTCAGTATCTATCTTGTCATCATAGACAACATTTGCTCCTATATACCCCGCTACAATTTTAAGAATGGCTGCAATCTGCTCTATTTCTTTATCTGACTTGATTGTCAATCCGTCAGCATCAGATTCATATTGCAATTGTGAACGTATCATCATGCGGGCACGTTTGTTCTGGGTCAACTCATCGGTTGCCCCTGTCAGGCGGTAATGCCCGTCGGATGATGATGATAGAATCAATTGTTTCATAAGCCTATTCTATAGATTCACGAAGCAACTTACAAATTCTCGACACCTCGTCGATTTGCTCTCCCAATTCATCCTTCTCATTACTTGCTTGTAGCGTACTCTTGTCAATCTCCCTAAGGGCGTTTATAGCTTTACGAAGTAAGACAGCTGGGCGGCTTTTCTCTTTTTGGTTCTCAATTGTGTTTTTTGCATCGGTAAAGCCTTCCATCAAACTCTCGCGAACCACCTTGCGCCACTTGTTATCTCTATTCTCCAGCAAACGGTCGGTATCACCTGCGCCCTTTGAAGTAGCAAGTACATCATCAATTGATTCTTCTTCCACATCCTTCGTTGCCTGTTGCCACGACTCAACAAATCGATTCCACACATCTTCGTTGTTCAGGAAGTTGTTGTTGGCCGTAGATGCTATCGTGCGATATTCAAAGCCTTCCTGACTCTTTGCATTGAGACGTATAAAGTCGAAGCAAATACACTTAAGGTCGTTTTCTACTTCAGCCAGTCGGTCAGTAGGAATCCAACTGATTCGGCCACTCCTGATTTTCTTGATGGCTTGATTCAGTTTCAGCATATCGTCCTCGAAACCACGTGGCAGACGGGTGTAGATACCTGTGTACTCATAGTAGTCAAGATAATCGTCAATAAGAGTCATCACCTCCAGCAATTCATGCACCTCGGAGAGATTTTTGAGCCCCATGTATTCCTCTATGTCGGCAAGTGAGAAACCTTTATCGTACATATCACGCGCATGAAGGTATTTTTCTATCGCATTATACCCGACTTTCTCATCTGTTCCCATTTGGTATGTGGTTTCCAGACGAAGTATCTCTTTCTCGTCCGCGTCTTCAGGTAGCACCACTGCACGGAACTTCATGCATCGTGCACGTTCATCGGGTGAGTAGTTCTTTTCGTCATTCAATATTGCCATCATTAAAGAAGCACGACGGTTGCCATCGACTATCACGCCATCGCTAGTAATGATGCCTGTCTCTAATTGCCCATTTTCTGCAATATTCTTTTGGGTCTTCTTATTGGCAATATCGTTTGAGTCATACAGGAATCGGGCTATCTGCAAAGCATCCTCTGTCCGTTCGGGGTCAAGCGAACTATGCTCCTTCTCGAACGACTTTACAAGGCTGGCTATACGTCCGTTTTCAACATTATAAACCAGCAACTCAATGGGTATCTCATACTCAACAAAGGTCTTTACTTCGCCGCGATAACGCAGACGCTTACCTTTATTGTCTGTACTGAACACGTTACCGTGTGTTATTTCAAGAATCTTCTGTTTTCTTTCTTCTGCTTTCATTGTTCGCTGATATTGAATGTTTGTTTGATGATGATTTCTAATTGCTTGATATTCTGTAAGTTGAGGAAATAGTCGCAGTCGTAATATACTTTCTTGTAATCGGAAGCTCTGGCTATCCAACCGGCACCGTCAAGCATATTTATCATTACGATGTTTCGCTTGGTGCCGCTTTTCTTCCTCAATGGACGTATTGTATCTTCTGCATAATCTGTCTGTCCCTTGCTTGTTGTCAGATTGAATTGGAAGTTTACAATGATTGTCTTTTCTGTATTCGTTAGTGCGTAAAGGCTGGTTGTTCCCATACCCTCAACTGGAGCATATTGGTAATGAAGTCCATATTGCTCTGCATAGGCTTTTAGTTGCTCCGTTATTTGCTGGGCATAGTAGTTGGCATATGCCTTATTGTATGCCGACGAAACAGAACTCTTCGTCAGCTTCCGTAAAATATCGTCATTACACAATCTGTTGAGAATGTCCTGATCAATTCGGAAGTCATTCAAGATGAATCGTGGAATCTTGCTCTTGAATTTGTCAAGATTTCTTCCGTTTAACAAAAGCTCACAGAACTCGTCCATCAAGTCTTGCTTTTCGCACAACTCTTTTCTCAGACGAGTTTCATCCCACTCAGAATCAAAAGTATAGCCCTTACCTACACGAATCATCGTGACAACACGTTTGAACTTTTCGCCGCTGATACCCAAGACAGTGATAATCTTCTTGACAGAAGTCGCTTCCTGGCGTATAAATGCTTCAAGCCCTTCTTTCGTGGCTATCCCGTTCATTTTCTTATAACCAGCCATCTCTTTGAGAACCTTTTTCTCAAATTGCTGTTCGATTGTCTCATTGTTCAAAAACATAGTTGTCGAGCGGATGGCTTCTTCGATTTTTATTTTGTTTATTGCCATAGTGATGCTGTTATTTTGAGGGGTTCTTGTATATCTTTTCCAACAGACGCATTGCCACAGCCTTGATGACAGGTACACAGACAGAGTTGCCTATCAGGTCATAACCTTCCTTTTTTGTCTGGTTGGTTTCGTTGAATATATCGAGTGAATAGGTCTCTGGATAACCAAACAGACGCAATCCTTCGCGAAGTGTCAGATGGCGAATACCGTCGCCATCAACAACTCCAATTGTATTCATATCCATTGCCACAATCGTGTTGGCTGGCTTATTTACATCGAGGAAACTGCTTATCTCAAACGACAACTTACCGGTTACGATATTGTATCCCTTTGGCAAGGTTTCGTCAGGGTAACGGGATGTCCAAGTGTTCCCATTTTCGTCAATGTGGATGATTCTTTTCTTGGGGTGTTCCAAGAAGAGATACTTCTTCTTCACCAAGTCATCGAGCATCGTTTGCAGGTTTGGCACATCATAGAATGTACGAATCTGGTTTAGTGTCAGAGGCATTCCATCCATCCACGCTATACCAATCTCTTCTGCCCACTTACGTTTGCGACGTTCCAATAGCAGGGCGTTGAGCAATTTCTTCTGTTCTTCGCTTACTTCTCCCTTTTGCGCTATGTCCCAACTGTGAATGTTGCGGGCACCACCTCGTTTGTCTTTGAGAGCCATTCCGTTTAACTGCGAAGCGGAATAGAGCGTAAGAAGTTTGCGTGAAAATCCATTATCAATACAAGGCATGCCACTTTCCAAACAGCCTCCAACGCCGATATGCTCCTGTGGCGAGAAGTCGAGTTTTATCTTACCGAACTTTTTCTTACACCCTACAATATAAACTCTCTTTCTGTACTGAGGAACACCAAAGTCAGCTGCATTCAATACCTTGTATTCGGCATTATAACCCAGCACATCCCGCAGTACTTGCATGATAACTCTGATGGTTCGTCCCTCTTTATCCTCGCTATTCTCTTTGTCGTGAGTAACAAGTCCCTCAACGTTTTCAAGAATAAAACCATCAACGCCTTTCAAGTGGCCTTCCAAAATGCGCTGAATGTCGAAGAAGAGTGTACCTCGAGTGTCGGCAAAGCCTTTCTGACTACCAGCATAGCTAAAAGCCTGACAGGGGAAGCCACCAAGAAGAATACTGAAATCGGGAACATCTTCACTCTTTACCTTCGTGATATCCGTCGCAAAAACATTCTCATTGGGGAAATTGTGATTGTGGGCCTTCAGCGCAGCCTCCTTGATTTCCGACGTAAACACGCACTCGCCCAGCATCCCTCTTTCTGAGAGAGCTTGTTCCAAGCCAAGTCGGATACCTCCAAGACCTGAGAATAAATCTATAAATCTTACAACTTTTGTTGTCATTATCTTCCGCATTACGGGGCATGAAAAAGCCCCCTTCGTTTTGAAAAGAGGGCGCGGAAGAGATTGAGAGGAACAAGGCTTAGCACGGCCTACACCAGACAACAATCCATCTGTCCGCGCCCATATTGTTGTTCTGAGCGCAACATCCGCTGCCTTGTCTGACTGATGTGTTCGGTGAAGTGCTAATTCTGTTCCTTCAGCCTAATCAAGGATGTTATATGACGTTTTTCGTCTTTGCTATGTCGAATCTTCTTTTTTGAGTTTCATATATCTTGTACTATTTTATTTTTTCTCAGAGTGTTGATTTCTTGCATATATACACAGAAAAGCCCTGCCTCGCGTGGCGACATACCTTGCTTGCGGGAACGGATGTAGCCCTCGCCGACACCGTATTGCTCCGCTATCTGTAGCGAGATACGATCCTCTGATGTATGTTTAGTGCGCTTAAACAACCGCATATATTTTCGTTTGAATAAAAGCTCCGTTATTCTCACGAACCGCGGAGGGTTAACCAAAATTTACTATCATTCTTATTTGCTGCGGCGCCTCACGGCGATTCAAACAGCAATCATGACTTAAATTACCTTATAATTTATGAAAAATCAATTTTCTTGCTGCATCGCCTCGCGGCGATTCTTGCTGCAGTAACAACTTACAAAAAACCTAAAGTTTCAGAAATGGATAATCGTGTCGCCATCCCAGTTGGTGTCGAAGATGAGGTCACCAATACGCACGTAGCCGGGAGGCAACTCGCGCTCGCCGCGACTCTCCGCCTTGGGCGCCGCGTCAAGTGTATCCGTTATGTTACTCGATGGAATACCCTCATCCTGCACGGCAGGCTGGGGCTTGGGGTCTATTTCCTCTGCTGTGCAACTGGTGAGCACAGGAACAAAAAGCAAAAACGCAAAGAGTAGAGGGAGAGATTTGATAATGAGCGCATTGCGCATACACAAGCGCGCTCGTGCATCACCAATAGAGGAGGCCTTCAGGATACCCCCCCCCATTTGCTAAATGTCTGAATATCACCATATTATGCAAATAAAGGAATAAAGGGGTCTAATCAATTGTCCCTGCAAATATAGCGATTAATCCCGTTCGCACAAAAGAAATCCTCGTTTTTTTTGTAGAGGAGTAATCCAGCAGCTCACAGCGCTATCCCTGAAAGCGATTGAACGGAATAATGTGTTGCAGTTGTTGCAGTGTTGCAGTTCAAAAACGGATAGAGCGAAAGACAAAAAGAAATTCTATATTTATATTTATATATATAAATATATAATATAGGACTGAATTTTGCCTGAAATAGGTTGACTCGAGAACTGCAACACTGCAACACTGCAACAGAAGGCAAGTCAACTTTTTCAGTACGACTTAAATTTTTTTTGAAAATTTCTTGTGAAAAATTCGTAGACCGCAATGGAGATGTTGTATCTTTGCAACGTCAAAGGATAGAGACAAAATTTGCGCCCTGCCTAGCGCGAAAAATCCCGCAGGCCTGCCAACAAAAATGCGCAGGGCAGCGCACAAATCGACCTCCAACCCACGATGTTGAAACATGTTTACAACCAACCCTTTCATTAACCTAAAACCTCAATGTTTCGGATGATTACAAAAACAACAAAAACCCTCTGCCGCAGTCTGTGGCCTACGGCCCTCATGCTGCCCTCATGGCTTCGCGTCTGAAAGCGAGCTTTCACGCAAGCCCTGCTGCCATCACGACTTTGCCCGCAAAGCACAGACAGCAACAGAGCAAAAACATCGCGCTCCGCGCTAAAAAACATCTTAACGTTAACGAAACGATAACAGTTTTCATGGTTTAAGTTTTTTTAGGTTCGAAGAACCGGTGTTTTTTCCGCAAGGCGGCTGAGTGATGGAACATCACCGTGGATGTTTAGGCTGTTGTGCGAAAGCTTGCTTTCAGGCACTGACAGACGAAACAAACACGATAGGCCAACGGCCTCAGACGGCGCAGCGGGGTTTTTACGGTTTTTGTTACAAAAAACTTCCGATAGTTGAAACCTTATTTATTAATCTTTAACCATTAATCATTAACCCTAAATCAAAAGTATTATGGCACTTAAAGTAAAAGCAGTAGAAAAACTCATCAAGTTTGACAAGGAATCCGCGGGCACGTACCGCTATGTCATGAGCCCCGAGCTCTACATCCCCCTCACGCAGGCCAAGGTCATCAAGGAGGCAGCCCTGCGCAGCGGCGTCAGCCGAGGCGTGATGCAAGCCTGCTGGGACGCCGCCGGCGAGGTCATCAAGGCGTGGGCCACCGAGGGTCACAGCGTCGCCCTGCCCGGACTGGGCACCATGCGCTTCGGC
>JAILQO010000080.1 GCA_024698925.1 Bacteroidaceae bacterium
CGGTAGTCCTGATGGAAATAGTACACGGAGCCGAAGACATCGACGCCGTTCTGGCGGTAGTTGGCACCCAACTTGACCTGCGGACGTTCGAAGTTGTAGCGCAAGTCGTGCTCGTTGGCAGCGGTGAAGTCAAGGCTCAGGCCGTCACCCTGCTGCTTGCGGGTACGGATGCGCACTACGGCCCGCACCTGGGCATCGTACTGAGCGCCGGGATTGTTGATGACCTCAACGTCGCGTATGTCCTCGCTGTGCAGACGCTTCAGTTCGCTGGCATCGCGCATCTTCCGACCATTAATATATATAAGAGGTGTACCCTTGCCCAGCACCTCTGGCGCTTCGTCGGTACCCGTCATGCCAGGCACCTTGACGAGCATCTCGCCCAGCGTACCCGACTGAGCCAGCGGTGTGCCTTCAATGCGCGTAATCATCGCACCAGCCTTCAGACGGGTATTGGGGAGGCCGCCCTTGATGACGACCTCCTGCAACGCCACCAGCTTGTTTACAGATTCCGTGGAGTCTTGCGTCTCCTGTGCCTGCACCGTCATTGCCCAAAACATGGCAACTACCAGCGCTATTATCCAGAAAAAAACTCTTCTCATCTTTAAATTTCAAATCTCAAACCTCAAGTCTTCACTCTTAATTCTTTACGTCCACGCCGCCGAGGAAGTTGCTGGCGACGATGTGGATGGTAGGAGCTTTCGGGTCGGCGGTATGTGTGACATGGTTACCGACGCCACCGATGAAGCTGCGGCTCTTTACTACAACGTTGACATGGGTGGGCACGAAGAGCTCAATGCCGCCGCAGAAGGTGTGGATGTCAATCTCCTCGTCCTCGGTAATCGTGGCCTCGCGCAGATCCATGCGGATGCCGCCGCAGAAGGCATCGAGACGCGCACCGTGGAACGTCTCGCCGCGATAGACGTACTCGTCACCGCCATAGTGTACCGAACAGCAGATGCGCTTGCCGTCCTCGCCGATGGGCAGCGGACGCCTGAGCCACTGGTCTGGGTCGCGACGGTAGCTGTCAATAATCAGATGAACACCCACATAGAGCACCACGAAGATGTAGAAATAAGTTGCCCAGGGCTGCTCGGTGACTTGTGCAAACCAACACCAATGTATAAAGCCCCAGATGGTCGCCAGCTTCAGCAGACTGGCCACAACGAAAATAATTCCGATAATCGTTCTTGTTTTCATAACTATCATTTTTTTACTCGCTGCAAAGGTACGGCGTACTGCTTATCCCTCCAAATTTCTGGGATAAACAGCATGGAAATGTGACGGATGGTGTGACAAATGGCAGAAATGTGAGGAATGGTTTGGCTTTTCGCTCGTTTCTTTGTAATTTTGCGGCTTGTATGAAGCAGGGACGTATTGAAACGATTACGACGAGGATTATCAGCACCACGTTTATGATGGTGGCGCTGGCCGTGTTCAAACCCTTCGGATTGGATGCATGGCAGTGGCAGGCCTACGTTCATCTGGTAGCTTTGGGTGTGATTGGTTTCTTAATCTGCATGATGACTGACATTATCCTGAAGTATATAATCAAGATGCCGAGGTCGTTCAAGAAGGGTGCTGAATACATCATCCGCCGCAACCTATGGTTCCAGCTTATCAACACGCCGCTTGTAGCGTTGGGCATCTGTCTCTATCGCCACTTTGTGCTGAGCAATCGTGTAGCGGGTAATCAGTTTTCTGTCGTCAATTTCCTCGAAACCTTCGTCATCATCGCCTTCTGTTCCTTCGCCATCGGGCTCTACTGGCGCTTTAAGTACCGTAGCAAGTATCTGGCAATGGAACTGGAAGAGACAAGATTGCTAAACGAGGAGTTGAAGGAAATGCAGGAGAAATACTTGTTAAGTATGACTACGAACAGCCCGACAGTTGATACGGATGTCAAATCCGAAGTTTACGAGCAGGATATTTCTGTGGTAAACGAAGTGGAAGAACCAACAGAGAAATCCCGTCCGCAGGAGCTAACACTCACCGGCACGACCAACGAATCGGTGACGCTCCAGATATCCCACCTATTATTTATTGAGGCCGTTGGCAACTACGTCAAGGTGAACCATCTCCGCGACGGACAGGTGCATACCGACATACTTCGTGCTACGATGAAACAGATGGAGGAAACGCTACAGAGCTATCTGATGATTGTCCGCTGCCATCGCGCTTTTCTAGTCAATCTTGGTCAGGTAGAACAGATTGTCTCACATTCCGGCTCCACGCAACTGCTCATCAAACACTGCCACGAATCACTCCCCGTCTCGCGCAGCAACATGGCGCAGGTCAAGGCTGCGATTAAGCAAGGGTAGAACATTCACTTAACACAATTTCTTCCCATGCTTTCAGAAAAGCAATCTGTTCTGGTGTGTGGAACCAATGTTCTCCATCAGGCATAATGGTGAGTTGACATTGATGGTGACTGATGAAATCTCGGCCAACAGTATCGCTGACAATCAGGTCAACCTCTGGGCGAAGGATGTATGTGGGTGTATCCCAGCAAGTAATAAGGTTATTGACAACCCACTCATAATAGTCGTCCTCATGTTTGGGCATCAGCTCAATAAACTTCTTCATATCGAGAATCGGAGAGACAAGTAATGCCTGTTCAACTTTCATGTTTTGGAATGCCAGTAACGAGAACCACGAGCCTATGCTGTTGGCACGAA
>JAILQO010000091.1 GCA_024698925.1 Bacteroidaceae bacterium
GCATCAGTTCATCGATCTGGATAGTTGCTTTCAGAGCGTCATCACCAATGGAGATGCCATCGTTGGCCACGAACTCCGTACTCTCGCCGTTCAGCGAGAAGTTGGCGGTCTGATAGTCCCATACCGTACTCTCGCTGCCCGTCCAACGTACGCCTTGTGCCGCATCACGTTGCTCATTGATGACCAACCACAGCGCCTGTTCTTCGTTTACGATGCTGTAAGAGAGGCCCTGCAGACCACGTACAGAGACCTTCGATAGGTTGCCCGTGAACGTTCCTGTATACTCCATCAACTTATAGCGGGCAGGTGCTGGTTTCTCGGTATCCGGCACGATGGTGAACACCAATTGACCCTTTCCGCTGATTGTCAGGTCGCCCTCCACTTTCACCAAGTCGGTGCTGGCATCGCCACTCTTGATGTCTGATTCTACGAAGAGGCGCTGATTGATGGTGAGACCTTGTTTCAGGGTGATTCCTCCTAAGTCGCCAACCTCGCCACCAGGCATCAGTCGGCCACCCTCGTAGTTCAGCGCACCTTCCAGATTCAGCTTGCCAGCTACCACGGCATCGCCGGCCAGCGTGCCACGGGCACGGAGGTCCACATCGCCTTGGATGGTGGTGTTAGCCTCGAGGATACCCTCAGAGATAAAGGTACCGCCTGTATGGTTCAGCGGAGTGTTCACCACGAGGCGTCCCTGCTGGCTCTTCCAAAGTTGTAGGCTACCTTCCACGCTTCCCGAACCGCTGAAGGTGATTGTCTGTTCGCGCACAGGCATCGCATAGATGATGGAGGGCGCATAGGCACCGCTGACGGTGAAGGTACCGTTTCCATAGGTCAGGTCGAAGAGCACGCTCTTGCCATCGGCATAGGAGGCTGGAGCAGTGCGGTCGAAAGTGGTATATTCACCATCGGCCTTTGCAATCAAGTCCGTCGACATACAGGGAGGCAACTGTGGACGAGGCATATCGTAGCCCAGATAGAAACCGGGATTCGGGCTCTGGTAGTAGCCTTTCGTGGAGCAGTCACCGCGGTAGTGGGGATCTTCCTGCAGACAATAAATATTTTTGATAGAGGTGGTGTAGTCGGTCGTAAAGCCACAGATGCCCACAGTGACGCCATTCTCGTTGTGCAGCAGGATAAGTTCCTCGCGCCAGTCGCCGATGATATCGCCCCAGAAAGCAGCGCGCTTGGCATAGACGGTGATATAGCGGTAGCCACTATCCTTGGCGATCTGGATGAGACGTCCGTTGAAGAAGTCCTGCACATATACATTATGATGGCTGTCGCTGGTCTGCACCACCTCGCGGTCGGGGTCGGTGTCCCACCAGATGCCCTCACAAGGATACTGGCCATCGTAGCCAGTGATGAGGTTTCCTTGTGCGTCGTAGACACCGGCCATCGTGGACCACATCTCCCAGCCCAAGTGGTTCTTGTCGATATCCATACATTCGCCGCGACCTACGTCGCCAACCGATGAGAGATACCATTTCTTGATAAACTCACCCGTGCGTGCGTCGTAGAGCACTTGCCCCAGCATGTCGGGCGCATTCTGCTGGATGGCAAAGGTCTCGAGGCCAGGCCGTTCGGGATCAATATCGCTTGTGCGGAAACGGTCGCCGTGGGCAATGCCCGTATTGAACAAGGTCTTACCCGTATGGTCCATCGTGTAGCCGCCCACGATCATCTCGTCCCTTCCATCGCCGTCGACATCGCCGATGCGGATTTGATGGAAGGCCGGACCGCCCGTGGGCAGGTTGAAGAGCTCCTTCAACTCGCCTGCCTTGCCGCTGCTGAAGTCGTAGGCTACGCCCAGATTATAATAGTGGTGGTCGCCGCCGGAGCCGCGCATGTGCCATTCCATGACGACTGCGGGATGAATACCATCGAAGAAGAACACACCCATGTGGCCGACGTGCTTGTTGTATTCATCGCCCATCAGACTGGCACGGTTCGTGCGATTGTAGTGCTGATTATAGGATTGCTCTATCGTAGCCTTTTCGGCGCCCGTCAGACCATCAATGATGGAAATATAACGAGGCGCGTTGCGGACATTCTGTTTCTCGTAGTCGATAATGCCGTCGCCATCGGTGTCGCCTGTTGTCTTACCGTTGACATACAGACCAAAGGTCTTATTCACCGCATCCCAGAATTGCGTTCCATCGGACGACTGGATAATCACGTCGCCCAGTCCGTCGCAATCCATGTCGGCCACCGTGATCATATCATCCTGTCCGGCACAACTCAACTCATTTGGACCTAACTTCACCGTCCACAGATGTTGGCCTGAAGCTAAATAAGCTTCCACGTAGCAATCCAAGGAATTGGCGTTCGACTTGCGGTTCACTACATAGTCGTACTCGCCATTGCCATCGAGGTCGATAGGCCAGACATAAGCGGTGTTGAAATCTGCGCTTTTCAGAGGCGATCCTCCCTGCTCGAAATTGATATCCATGAACATGGAACGGGCATCGCGACTCTTCATCACGAAGGCTTCGCTGGGTTCCGATTCCGTGCCGTTCTGAATGATGCTCACGGCCACTTTCGAGCCGACAGGCACAGTGCCTGTGGTGGTCTTCCAATTGGTATTGGAGAGTGGGGTAGAGGTCTTCTTCACTCCGTTCACGTATACATTATATGTAGCATCTTCAGCCTCCTGAGCCAGTCGGCGCCAGGTGACGGTCACGCTGCCGCTATTATTCACGGCCACTACACCACGTCCTAATTGTTGCTGGATACGTTGTGCGCTCATCAATTGAGGAAGGAGGACTAAGCCTAATGTCAAACAGAATCTGGATGTCTTCATGAGTTGAATGTTTGGTGAGATTTCCGGCTGCAAAGGTCGTGAGAAATCACAAATCTCCATAAAAATGTCGTCGCAGATATTGATAAAATCGTTGCAAAGTAGCTATTTCAGTAGTCTTTAGGCAGCACACCATACTTATCCTTGAAGCATTTGGTGAAGTAGCTGGCGTAAGAGAACCCTACCATATCGGCAATTTCATTCACACTATGCGATGTCGTGCGAAGCAGATGGGCAGCACGCTCCAAGCGTTGGTTGCGGATGAAATCAGTCGGGGTAAGCCCCATAATCGTACGCATCTTACGATACAGATTGGCGCGACTCATGCAGAGATCGCTGGCCAAGGCATCCACGGAATAGGCAGAGTTGGTGATATTAGCCAAGACGGCAGCCACGGCCTTATCATAAAACTCCTTGTCGGCTACGGAGATAGTGTTGTCCGCTTGCTCTTCCGCTTCTGAGGTAGGTTGCGCGTCCGCTTCTTCGGATGGGCTGGCAGCACTCCTTTTCTTGGCCCTTACCTTAATATAATAATAAATAGCGGCGAGAAGAACGGCAGCAAGGAGCAACCAAAGCCACGGCTGAGCATACCATGCCTTGGGGCGAACGAGGCAGATCACCGTAACGGGTGCGCTCCAACGGCCATAGGCATCGGTGGCCCGCACTTGCAGTTGATTGCTACCCGCAGGCAGATGCGTGAATTTCGCGATATGTTCTCCCGCCGGCAACTCTGTCCAGGCGCCGCCATCGTTCAGGCGATAGGCAAACTGCACTCGTGATGCGCGTTCGTAGTCCAACGTGGAAAGGTAGATTTCCACCAATTCCGTCTCGCGCGGCACGGTAATCACCCGCTGACCGTAGCCCACCAAATGCTTCTTGCCATCGAAGATATAAGCGGTGCTGAGAATACGAAGATCTGCAGCCATCGTGTCGGTAGTGAGTTGATGGGTACGCAGATTGAATTGGCTTACGTTGGTCAGACCGTCTGAGAGCAATAGGGCCGTGTCGGCCTGCAACTGGAGGTAGCGGTAGGTGGTGGTATCGCAAAGCACCTTCAGCTCTTGATTTTTCCATGCGCATATACCGCGAGCCCTGCTCAAGAAGAACAGCGTCTGCAAGCGCTCCGAGTAGGCCATGCTCCTCACTTTACCCAAGTCGCCTTCCAAGCGTTCGACGTGTTCATGGTCGCAAAGAAAGAGCGAATGGTAGGAACCAACATAGGCGCGGCCATCCTTCAGAACGGCCCACGACAGCACATCAGAATCGTTGTGGGGAGCCATCTTACGCATGATGGAATCTACCCATTCTTTGCGCGATGCCGATGGAGGCGTCTGATTGTCAATGGAGAGTTGGCTTATCTCATACTCATTCAATAGCTCCATGCTTTTCGTCTGCGGATCATAGAGCAGGCTACTGCCATCGGAGGACGCTACCAATAGCGCCTTGCGACTGGCAATCCATTCCACTTTGGCAGGATAATCGCTCCGCCGCCATTCGCCGTTCTCCAAGCTCCACTTCCCTTTCGTTTCCCTCAGACTGACGATGCCGCCGTTCCAAAGGCCCATCCACAGGGCGTCGCCGTCATCGAAACAAAGACTTACGATGCTGCGATTCTTCCCGTTCCAACTTGTCTCAAAACGCTCGAGGAGCTCTGCTGAAGCGGACAGATGAAGGAGTTGGTTGCGATAGGAGAGCCAGACACTCCCATCTCTGGCCGTAAGCATACAAGTGATGCGCTTGTCTGCCAGTTCGTTGCTCTGGGCTGTTGCTGCTTGTTGATCATCTGATGAGGGGCCGACGACGATGGGGCGTATGCTATAGTCGTGCTTATTGAGAATATAAGCTCCGTCCTTCGTGCCAAACCAGATCTCGGCATTATCCTTCTGCTCCGCAATGCATAGCACGTCATTGCTGAGCAATAGATGGGGGCGCTGGCGGTCGCTCCGAAACATCTCGCTCTCATAACCATCGAAGCGGCAGAGGCCTGTTCCATTCGTGCCATACCACAGGAATCCCTCATCATCTTGCACCACTTGCACGGGTTGCTCTGTCGACGACAACTCCAGTTGCGGCAAGGTCTGCAAGCGAGGGTCCTGTGCGCTAACAGACAGCTTCATACAAGCTGAGAGCAGCACCAAAAGAACATACCTTTTCATTTGCCAAAGGACTTTTTGCTCTGCAAAGTTACACTTTTTTCCGTAAAACAAGAAATTTTGCTTGCAAATCGTAAAGAGGATTCATTTTGTAAGTAGTTTTTCCTCTTTAGGCTTAAAAACATGATTTGGTCTAAGTCATATGGCGTGAACTATAAATAAACACGAAGCTACGGGCAAACGAAGCGACGTGTTTTCGGAGACGTATATACGTATTGGCGAAGACGTATATACGTATTGGCGAAGACGTATATACGTGTTGGGGAAGACGTATATACGTGTTGGGGAAGACGTATATATCTTCAGCCTATAAGATATATATCTTGAATGAGGAGTCAACGGCAACAAAGACAACGAGAGGATGGTGGGAGGAGGGATGGAGGCTGCCCCCTCTAACTCCCCCAGGAGGAGGACTGGGCTGCACGGGGAGAGGCTGTCGAGGCGAGTGTCGGCGTTGGCCGAGAGCGTGCCGAGGGCTGCAAGCAGTAAGAATAGTTTCGTACGCATAGTTGTAGTCTTTTGGGGGTTGATTTCGGCGGCAAAGGTACGGCCTTTTCCGCAACCCTGCA